>DASYJS010000229.1:0-8699 GCA_035996225.1 Mycobacterium sp.
TGCTGACGGTGGCGTGCTGGATGACGCGGCCCATCTCGTTGAGGCCTGCCTCGGTGTTCAGCGCCTCGACGATGCGTTCGAGGCCTTCGCGGTAATACGAAGATCCGAAATCGTCGAGACCTGTTGCGGTGCAAGCGCCATTCTCTAACTCGTCGGCATCAAACATCACTACTCGAACCTTTCCCGAACGGCTTTCCGGCGCCCCGCGAGGATGGACGCGCGCTCCTCGGCGTCGACCGTGGTGGTGTCCGGAGGCAACTCCGCGTGAACCTGGTCGAACGGCACGACACGCGTCGACGGTGTCGGCGCCGTTTCGGTGCGCACGCAGCGCAGGATGATTGGTCCATTGCTGTGGCCCGCTGTGTCAAGCCAATTCGCGACTCCTGGATCACGCTCACACAGCACCACTCGCACCACGCCATCGGAATCCACGGCCGCCTGATGGGCATTCAGGCTGGACTGGTGGCGCCCGTAGTGGATCGTCTCCCACCAGGGATTGCCGATGGAAAAACTCCAGTAAATGCCTTCGGGCGGTTCCACTTCCACGATGAGTGCCTCGTCCGAGTGCAGCTCCCACCGGCCGATGACGGGCCGGTTCTCCGCCGCTGCACCGATATCGGTCCGGTCGATCGGTGGCAGGAAGCCGTTCGGCGGCGCCGCGGCACCGAATTGCAGAAAGAACGCCAGGTTGTCGTGCACGAAGTCGCCGAGCGCGACCAACTGCCGCGACACCGCCGCGGCAGGATCGAGCGAATCGCCATTCGAGTCCACCGCGTCGCCGAGCCGCTCAATGTGCAGTGACGATGCCACCTCGGTGTCCCAGTCGTAGAAGAAGTGCCGCACCGTCAACGTCGGGTGATCGCCTTCGATCCGCATCCAATTGCCCGGGCGTTCATCGGGCGACAGCACCACCTCGAAGTTCCCGTCGGCATCCACGTCGAGTTCGTCGACCAGTTCGTTGGCCGTTGCCGCGATGCCGTTCATCGTCTGCAGCCCGACGTAGCGTGCGGTGCCTCGGTTGCCGAACAGTCGGTAACTTTCTCCACCGCGCAGCACGGCGCGGGTGTAAATGCAGTCCGGACACTCCATTCCCCAGGTCACGATGTCGTCGGTGCTGGTGCGTTGGACACACAGCACCGGGTGGGGGTCGAACCGCAACACCTCGTCGATACCCGCGGTGAGCAATACCAGGAGGTGCCGCATTCCTGCGGCGAGATCGACCCGATTTCGACTCACCGGGTCGGACGCCACGACCTGCGCGGCGTCCCCGAGGCGCTCCTGCAGATGCGACCAGGCCTGCGCGAGGTCCACATCGTCGTCAGATCCCGACAGCGCTGCCTCAGCGATCGAGAACGGCAGCCACGCCATTGGGTTCTTTGGATGACTCACGCGTTTCCCCGCTCCGGTTGCAGCTCCAAGCCCTTAAGTGAAAACATTATTTTCACTTAATACTGCTGACTATCGCAGCTGACTGCTGAGAAAGTCAACGTTCGCGAGTAGGTTGACACCGTGGCCCCCTCCTTTGCCGACCTCGCCAAGTCGCAATACATCCTGCTGACCACCTTCACCAAGGATGGCCGACCCAAGCCGACCCCGATCTGGACCGCCTCGGACACAGAACACGGTGACCGGCTGTTGGTGATCACGCAGGGAGATTCGTGGAAGGTCAAGCGGATTCGCAATACGCCCCGCGTGACGATGGCCACCTGCACCATGCGCGGTCGTCCGACGAGCGAGGCCGTCGAGGGCACCGGGGCCCTGCTCGACAAGTCGGAGACGGGCACCGTCTACGACGCGATCGGCAAGCGTTACGGCATCGTGGGCACGGTATTCAACTTCTTCAGCAAGCTGCGCGGCGGCATGGAAACCAACATCGGCCTCGAACTCAAAGTGGCCCAAGGCTAGAGCGCCCATGGGCACGGTGCTGATCCCGATTCCGGACCGTGACTTCGACCCGACCGAGGTCGCGGTCAGCTGGCGGGTCTTGACCGACAACGGTCACCGGGTGATCTTTGCGACCGAAAGCGGCACGGCGGGTGTGGCCGACGACATCATGGTGACCGGCCGGGGTTTGGATATCTGGTCTGCGCTACCGATATTGGGCTCCCTCCCGCTGATCGGTCTGGTGTTGCGCGCCAACAAGAACGGCCGCGACGCCTACGCCGCCATGGTGGGTTCGGCGGAGTACCAGCACCCCGTCAGCTGGAGTGGAGCCGCGCTGGACGGCGTCGACGCGTTGCTATTGCCCGGCGGCCATCGCGCCCGCGGGATGCGCAGCTACATCGACAGCGACATCCTGCAGCGCCTGGTGGTCGATGCCTTCACCCGCGGAATGATCGTGGCCGCGATTTGTCACGGTGTGCTGCTGGCCGCCCGCAGCGTCGATCCCAGCACGGGCCGCTCGGTGCTCTACGGACACAAGACCACGTCGCTGACCTGGGCGATGGAGCGTATGGCCTGGCGGCTCACCCGGATCACCCGATTCTGGGATCCCGACTACTACCGGACGTACTCCGAGCAGCCAGGCCAGCCGGGCGGCTACATGTCGGTGCAGTCGGAAGTCACTCGGGCGCTGAAAGATCCGACGGATTTCCGTGACGTCGAGCGCGGCACGCCGCACTGGCGGTTGAAGTCCTCGGGGATGGCGCGCGACACCGCGACGGACTCGCGGCCCGCATTCGTCGTTGACGACGGCAACTACCTCTCAGCGCGCTGGCCCGGGGACACGCACACCTTTGCCGGTGTCGTGTCGGACAAACTGCGGCCCTAGAAATACCGAAGCACTACCGCAGGTGCTCACCGAAGAACGAGAAGACTCGGGTCCAGGCGTCTTCGGTCGCGGCGTGGTCGTAACCGAAACCCGCGATACGCAGTAGTGGTTGGGCGGGCAGGGCGTTCGCGAAGCTGTGCCCGACGCCCGGATAGACCTTGACGTCATTGGTGATCTGCTTGGCCGCAACCACTTCGCGCAACTTCTCGGGCGCACCCTTGCCCAGTGGGTCACGTGCGCCGAAGCTCGCCACGATCGGGCACGCCCCTTCCAGCGTCTCGCTGAGGTGGCGCGGAAGGGGAGTGCCATAGAACGGGGCGGAAGCGCCAAAGCCTTCGGGCGACATGACGAGTGCGAACTGACCGCCCATGCAGAAGCCGGCGATCCCTACCTGCCCGGAACAGTCCGGCCGGGCTTGCAGGTGATCGCGGGCGGCAAGAATGTCGTCAAGAGCGCGGCCGCGCTGTGTCATCAGCTCACGCATCACTCGGGTGATGCAGCGGATGCGGCCGCCCCGCGCATACATGTTCGGAGTCAGCGCCACATAGCCGGCCTGCGCGATGCGGTCGTTGATCGACTGCTTGTCCCGGCCGTAGCCGAAGGCGTCGTGGATCACCACCACACCCGGCCAGGGGCCATTCCCGGCTGGAGTGCTCAGCAGCGCATCGATCGGTCCGTCGGGGGTATCGATCTCAATCGTGGTCATATCGTCATCTAACTGCAGCCCGCGATACGGGTCACTAGGGGAACTCGGGAACAGCCCGCAGACGTTGGCCTCACATGGTGAGCCGGTTGTTACTCGTTTATGCCGTCGTCGAGCTGGCAGCGATCTTCGCGCTGGTATGGACGATCGGGTGGGGCTGGACCCTGCTGACTTTGCTGGTCACATTCGTCCTCGGGTGGGGATTCCTGGCCCCGATGGCGGGGTCGCAGCTCATTCGCGACATCGGGCGGATGCGCTCCGGTCTGAAGGAGCCGCGCACGATCCTGGGCGACGGCGCGCTGGTAACCGTCGCGACGGGACTGGTCCTCGTCCCAGGCTTGGTCACCACGGTTTTGGGGATGTTGTTGCTGCTACCGCCGGTGCGGGCCGCTGCCGGGCCCGGATTGACCAATATCGCACTGCGTGGTTTGCAGCGCCGCGCACCGCTGGTCAGTTACCCGACGACTTTTACCGACTTCCGTCCGCAGTCTGCGCGTGATGGCGGGGACTACATCGACGGCGAGGTCATCGACGTCCACGATTTCGAGCCGGCCGCGTTGCCGACGGATCGGCCCGCCGACGAGCACTGGGGCGGCCCCCGATTCGCGTCGGGCCCGAACTGATCGCGTTGGGCGCTGCTCCACGTAGTTTTGCCCTGTGACGCAGATTCCTACCACGCTGCTGCTGAATGGGCGGGTGCACAGCCCCACCCATCCTGAAGCGACCGCCATGGCGGTGCGGGGCGAGGTCGTGGCGTGGCTGGGCAGCGATCACGTCGGCCACAGCCAATTTCCCGACGCCGAGGTGGTGGACCTCGACGGTGGTTTCGTGGCCCCGGGATTCGTCGACAGCCACATCCATGTGACGGCGACCGGCCTCACGCTCAGCGGACTGGACTTGCGGCGGGCTACCTCGTCCGCGCACTGCGTACAGATGGTCGCCGATTACGCCGCCGCCCACCCCGGTCAGCCGGTATGGGGACACGGCTGGGACGAGTCGTCATGGCCCGAGAACAGTCCGCCGTCCACCGCCGATCTCGACAGGGTGCTCGGTGACCGGCCGGGCTACCTGGCTCGCGTTGACGTCCACTCCGCGCTGGCCTCGACGGCGCTGCGCAGGCTGGTTCCGGATCTGGCGGCCGCGCCCGGTTTCGCCGCTGACCGGCCGCTGGCCGGCGACGCACACCACCTGGTCCGGGCCGTCGCCCGTGGCCTGCTGACCGCCGCGCAGCTGGCCGAAGCCAGGTCCACCGCGCTCGGGGCCGCAGCCGCGGCCGGCATCGTCGCGGTACACGAATGCGCGGGCCCCCAGGTCGGCGGTCTCGACGATTGGCTGCAGCTGCGTGCCTTCGATCACGGCGTCGAGGTGATCGGCTACTGGGGTGAAGCGGTGACCACCGCCGAGCAGGTCCGCGCGCTGATGGCCGAGACCGGCGCTCGGGGGCTGGCGGGTGACCTGTTCATCGACGGCGCCCTCGGGTCGCGCACCGCCTGGCTGCACGAGCCCTACATCGACGCCCCGGACCGCATCGGCACGTGCTACCTCGACGCCGAGGTCATCGAAGCGCATCTGCGGGCGTGTACCGAGGCGCAGGTGACGGCCGGTTTCCACGTCATCGGCGATGCCGCGGTCTCGGCGGCAGTTGATGCGTTGGAACGCGTCGTCGCCGAACTCGGGGTAGTTGCCGTTGCTCGCTGCGGGCACCGACTCGAGCACCTCGAGATGGTGACCGCCGATCAGGCCGCCAAACTGGGCGCGTGGGGCGTCATCGCCAGCGTGCAGCCCAATTTTGATGCGCTCTGGGGCGGTAGCGACGGTATGTACGCCGATCGACTCGGCGCGGAACGAGGCAGCCAGCTGAACCCGCTCGCGCTGTTAGCATCCCAAGGCGTGCCCCTCGCGCTAGGTTCCGACGCCCCGGTGACGGGGTTTGACCCGTGGGAGAGCGTTCGCGCAGCGGTCAATCACCGCACTCCGGGCAGTGGTGTGTCGGCCCGGGCCGCTTTCGCCGGCGCGACCCGCGGCGGTTGGCGAGCGTGCGGTATCCAGGACGAGAACATGGGCGCTCTGGTGCCCGGCGCCCCCGCGTCCTACGCCGTGTGGGACGCCGGAGACCTCGATGTCCACGCCCCGGACGACAACATCCAGCGGTGGTCCACGGACCCACGTTCCCGTGTTCCTGCGTTGCCCCGGCTAGGCCCGACAGACGACTTGCCGCGGTGTCAGCGAACCGTCCACCGAGGTGTCGTCATTTATGGCTAGGCATTGGTTCGGCCGCGACAAGCGGCCGGCCGAGGCCAGCGAGCGCGAGGTTGACCCGGCGGAGGAGCGACCGGAGATCGCCGAGGACGACGAGGCGCCAGAAGCAGCCGATCCGCAAGACGACGACGCCGAGCCACATGACGACAGCGCCGAACCCGAACCCAAGGACGACGACGAAGCCGACGACGCCTCGGAATCCCGAGCGTCCGAGGAACACACCCCGAGCCCGCCCGAGGGCTCCGGCCTGGCCGGTCGGCTCGCCGCCGCCACCGGCGACGCAATAACGAGGCTGGGCGCGGGGGCGATCGCGCGGCTCCCCGTCCTTGGAGCAGCGCTGCTGCCCCGGCTGCCGCGACTGGTGCTCAGCATCGGGGGCGGATTGCTGCTCTGCGCCAGCTTCCCATCGGTGAACTGGTGGTGGGCCGCCATCGTCGCCGCCGCGCTGCTGGCGTGGGTCCTGAAGCATCCAGCCACGACACGGGCGGGTGGCATGGGCTACGGATTCCTATTCGGCCTGGCGTTTTATGTGCCACTGCTGCCGTGGATCAGCAGCCTTGTCGGAGCCGTGCCGTGGTTGGCGTTGGCCACTATTTGTGCCTTGTTCCCCGGCATCTTCGGCTTATTCGCGGTCATAGTGCGCGGACTGCCGGGTTGGCCGATCTGGTTCGCGTTGGTATGGGTGGCTCAGGAGTGGCTGAAGTCGATCTTCCCGTTCGGCGGCTTTCCCTGGGGCTCGGTCGCCTACGGTCAGGCCGAAGGTCCGCTGCTGCCGTTGGTCCAGCTCGGTGGGGTGGCGCTGCTTTCGATGGGGGTAGTGCTGGTGGGATTCAGCGCGACCGCGATCGCCCTGGAAATCGCCAAGTGGTGGCGAACCGGTAGCAAGGCGCGTGGTGGCGCCTCCACTACGGCGCAAGCCACCGATGCCGCACCGCCTCCGCCCGCGGTGGTGCTTCCCGGTGTCTGCATCTGTCTGGTGTTGTTCGCCGCGGTCATCGTCTGGCCGCAGGTGCGCCACTCCGGTGCCGGATCGGGTGGCGAACCGACGGTCACCGTCGCCGCCGTGCAAGGCAACGTGCCCCGGCTCGGTCTCGAATTCAATGCGCAACGTCGAGCGGTACTGGACAACCACGTCGACGAGACGCTGCGGCTGGCCGAGGACGTGCGGGCCGGGGCCGCTCCGCAACCGCAGTTCGTCATCTGGCCGGAGGACTCCTCCGACATCGATCCATTCGTCAACGCCGACGCCGCCCAACGGATCGAAGAGGCAGCCCATGCGATCAACGCCCCGATCCTGATCGGCGCGGTACTCGCGGTGCCCGGCCGCGACCAAGGACCCGTCGAATACACCAACACCGCAATCGTCTGGAATCCGGTCACCGGGCCGGCCGACCGCCACGACAAAGAGATCGTGCAGCCGTTCGGCGAATACCTGCCCATGGCGTGGCTTTTCAAGTATCTGTCCGGCTATGCCAATCGGGCCGGCAACTTCGTGCCCGGAAAAGGTAGCGACGTGGTGCAGATCGGCGGAGTGCCGGTCGGAGTGTCCACCTGCTGGGAGGTCATCTTCGACCGGGCGCCGCGAAAGGCCGTCCTCAACGGCGCCCAGTTGTTGGCGGTGCCCGCCAACAACGCCACCTTCAACAAGCGCATGAGTGAGCAGCAGCTGGCGGTCGCCAAGGTGCGGGCCGTCGAGCACGATCGGTACGTCGTCGTTGCCGGCACGACCGGGATCAGTTCGGTGATCGCGCCGGACGGTGCCGAACTGGTCCGTACCGACTTCTTCCAGCCCGCCTACCTGGACATCCAGGTGCGCCTCAAAACGCAGCTGACGCCGGCAACCCAATGGGGTCCGCTCGTGCAGTGGGTCTTGGTCGCGGCGGCCGGAGCAGTCATTCTGGCCGGAATGCGGCACAATAGGTGGTTCCCGCGTCCGATTCGTCTGAGGTCCAGGCCTTCGGCTGAATCGGCAGACCGTGGGGCAGCCCCGGACGAACCCCGGCCCGACGAGGAAGCCCCAGCCGCCGCGCACGACGCTCCACCGGACACAGGCGATGACTACACTCCGCTCCACCAGAGGGGCGACCCACAACCGCGTTATCTCGGGCGACACAGAGGAGCTAAATGACCACCGGCCAGCAGGCGACCCGCGCCCCGGGCAATCGTCCTAGCCAGCGCGTCCTGGTTATCATCCCGACCTTCAACGAGCGGGAGAACCTCCCGCTGATCCACCGGCGGCTGAAGGATGCCTGCCCCGATGTGCATGTGCTGGTCGTGGACGACAGCAGTCCCGACGGGACCGGCCAACTCGCCGACGAGCTGGCCGCGGCCGACGGCGGTCGCACGCATGTCATGCACCGCACGGCCAAGGATGGCCTGGGCGCCGCCTACCTCGCGGGTTTCGCGTGGGGTTTGAGTCGGGAGTATGCAGTGCTCGTCGAGATGGACGCCGACGGCAGTCACTCACCCGAGCAGCTGCGCCGTCTGCTGGACGCGGTCGACGCCGGAGCCGACCTGGCAATCGGTTCGCGCTATGTCGACGGCGGTGCGGTGAGAAATTGGCCGTGGCGACGCTGGGCCCTGTCCTGGACGGCCAATACCTATGCGCGACTGGCACTCGACATCGATATCCATGACATCACCGCCGGCTACCGTGCCTACCGTCGCGAAGTTCTCGCCGCGATCGATCTCGACGGGGTGGACTCCAAGGGCTATTGCTTCCAGATCGACCTGACCCGGCGCACCCTCGACAGCGGCTTCATCGTCGTCGAGGTGCCTATCACCTTCACCGAGCGTGAACTCGGCGTGTCCAAAATGAGCGGATCCAACATTCGCGAGGCGCTGGTCAAGGTCGCCCAATGGGGGTACGAAGGTCGGCGTGAGGGCAGGCACAACCGCGATCGGTCGAGTCGCGCCCACACCAAGCGTTAGCGGCGGCGCGACAAGCGTTAGCGGCGGCGCGACCTG
>DASYJS010000230.1:0-3018 GCA_035996225.1 Mycobacterium sp.
GACCGTGATCGAGACGGCGTTGAACGAGGAGATGAGTGAGCACCTGGGCTATGAGAAGCATGATCCGGCGGGTGCTGGGACGGGCAATATCCGTAACGGTACGAGGGCGAAGACGGTGTTGACCGAGAGCACTGGTCACGTCGAGATCGAGGTGCCCCGGGACCGGGCCGCGACCTTCGAGCCGCAGATCGTGAAGAAACGTCAGCGCCGGCTGAACGGGGTCGATGAAATCGTGCTGTCGCTCTACGCCAAGGGTCTTACGACGGGTGAGATCAGCGCCCACTTCGATGAGATCTACGGCGCGTCGGTCAGCAAAGAGACGATCTCGCGGATCACCGACAAGGTGATCGAGGAGATGCAGGATTGGACTGCGCGTCCGCTCGACGCCATTTACGCCGCGGTGTTCATCGACGCAATCGTCGTCAAAGTGCGCGACGGGCAAGTAGCCAACCGCCCGTTCTACGCCGCGATCGGGGTCAGCCTCGACGGGGACCGCGACATTCTCGGACTGTGGGCCGGCACCGGCGGTGGGGTGCGAAGTTCTGGATGTCGGTCCTGACCGACCTGCGCAACCGCGGCATCAACGACACGTTCTTCGTCGTCTGCGACGGCCTGAAGGGCCTGCCGGAGGTGGTCGGCAACGTGTGGCCGCAAGCGATCGTGCAGACCTGCATCATTCACCTGCTGCGCAACACGTTTCGGCTTACATCCCGTAAATACTGGGATGAGATCAAACGCGATGTGAAGCCTATCTACACCGCGGTCAACGCCACCGCGGCCCGCTCGGCGTTTGACGAGCTGACCGAGAAATGGGGGCAGCGTTATCCGGCAGTGATCCGATTGTGGGACAACGCCTGGAACGAGTTCATCCCGTTCCTGGACTACGACGTAGAGATCCGGCGGGTGATCTGCTCGACGAATGCGATCGAGTCGCTCAACGCCCGCTACCGCCGCGCGATCAAGGCCCGGGGCCACTTCCCCTCCGAGCAGGCCGCACTGAAATGCCTGTATCTCGTCACCAGATCGCTGGACCCGACCGGTGTCGGCAGGGCACGATGGACGATGCGGTGGAAACCTGCCCTGAACGCATTCGCGATCACCTTCAGCGACCGATTCCCGGCAGCCGAAACCTACTGATGGAAACCGCCGGAAACACCATTAAAGAGATAGTCCCACCTGCGTGGCGGTCGACGGGTTGATGGCGGATCGTTGGGATGATCGTGGGGTGCAGGGGCGCTCTGATGACCAGCGGGAAATTCTTGATGCGGAGTCGGTGACGGGGCATCTGCTCAAGGCGGGCAGTGTGTTCGGGTTTCTGGCGGTGCATCGGCGGGAGTTGTTCCCCGATGAGATGTTTGGTGATCTGTTTCCCAGCGGTCGGGGCCGCCCGAGCGTGGCCGCCGATGTGATGGCCGCGGTGATCACCCTGCAGGCGTTACACGGTTTGTCCGACAGCGAGACAGTGGATGCAGTGACCTTTGATCTGCGGTGGAAGACCGCCTGTGGAATGGCAGTCACCGATGGTGCATTTCACAGCACGACGTTGACGTACTGGCGGCGCCGGTTGGCCGCCTCGGAACGACCCGACCGCATCTTCGAGGCGGTCAAGACCGTCGTGGCCGCGACCGGCGTGTTGACGGGTAAGACCCGGCGGGCGTTGGATTCCACGATCCTCGATGACGCGGTCGCCACCCAGGACACCGTCACCCAGCTGATCGGCGCGATCCGCCGCGTGCGCCGTGAGGTCCCCCACGCCGCGGAGGTCATCGCCGCCCACTGCAGCGGCCATGACTACGACGACCCGGGCAAACCGACGATCGCCTGGAACGATGCTCAAGCCCGCGAACGGCTGGTCGACGCCCTGGTCAGCGACGCGCACCGTCTGCTGGGTCATCTCCCCGAGCAGGAGTTGGGTCCCAAGGCCGCTGACGCGGTGGCGTTGTTGGCGCTGATCGCCGGCCAGGACGTCGAACCCGTCGAGGGCTCCGATGGCACCGACGGACGGTGGCGCATCGCCCAGAACGTGGCGCCGGATCGGGTGATCTCCACCGTTGATCCCCTGGCGCGCCACGCCCACAAGACGGTGCATCGCCGCCAAGACGGATTCAAGGCCCACATCGCGATCGAACCCGACACGGGGATCATCACCGACTGCACGTTGACCAAGGCCAGCGGCGCCGGCAGCAGTGACGCCGCCGTCGGTATCGATCTGCTCGCCGCAGAGCCCGTGCCGGTCATGGTGCTCGCCGATTCTGCCTACGGCTCCGGGGAACTGCGCGCCGAACTCGCCGCCGCTGGCCATGCCGATCGGGTCAAACCCGCACCGCTGCGCTCGGCCGTCGCGGACGGCTTCACCGTCGATGACTTCACCGCCGACCACACCAACCGGACGGTGAGGTGTCCTGCCGGGCTCACTCGGACCATCAGCCGCACCGGGCGCGTCACGTTTGGCGCGGGATGTCGGGGATGCCCGCTGCGGGACCGGTGCACCACTAGAGCCACCGGGAAGGCGCTGGTCCTGCGCCCTCACGACAAGCTGCAACGAGATGCACGCGCGGCGGCACGAAACACCGACTGGCAAAACGAATATCGCCAACACCGACCGATGGTCGAACGCAGTATCGCCTGGCTCACCCGCGGCAACCGCAAAGTCCGCTACCGCGGCATCGCCAAGAACGACCGCTGGCTGCACCACCGCACCGCAGCGCTCAACCTGCGACGGTTGATCACCCTCGGCCTGGATCACACCGGCACGACCTGGGCCATCGCCTGACCCAGAGGCTGGCTTCGCCACCAAGAACCTGCAAACCTCGAACCGGCGGGGCACCTCCGTGTCGACCGCAAGGCCTGACTTCACACGCGCCCCGAGCGCTTGAGACACCCCGCCCCAAAACACACCTTGTTCAGCAGTCTCCTAGCCGTAGGTGTCGACGCCGAGTTTCACGGCGAGTGCGAGTCCCGCGACGGCGATCGTCAGTCGCAGCGGGGTGGCGGGGACGCGTCGCACGATCGTCGGCC
>DASYJS010000231.1:0-15923 GCA_035996225.1 Mycobacterium sp.
CCAGTGAGCCACCTTTTACTCACGGTGATCGCTGACGCGACCCCCCACAACACCGGGCCCGATTTCGGCAAGGCCAGCCCGATCGGTCTGCTGGTCGTCGTGCTGCTGTTGATCGCCACCTTGTTTCTGCTGCGCTCGATGAACCGGCAGCTGAAGAAGGTGCCCGAATCCTTCGACCCCATCCACCCCGAGCCCGATCAGGCCGCCGATGAGGGCACCGATACGGTCGGCCCACCCCCTGACGATGCCCCCGGGCAGGCGAACGGATCCACCCGGCCGGCAGGACCCGGCGATGAGCCCGGCTGAATCGTCTTCGACGAACACGCTGGGGCTGGCTGCCAGCCCCTATTTGCGTCAACATGCCGGCAACCCGGTGCACTGGCAGCAGTGGACGCCACAGGCCATGGCCGACGCGGCGGCACGTGATGTGCCGATCTTGCTCTCGATCGGTTATGCCGCGTGTCATTGGTGTCACGTGATGGCCCACGAATCGTTCGAGGACGACGAGGTTGCCGCCGCGATGAACGCGGGATTCGTCTGCGTCAAAGTCGACCGCGAGGAACGGCCCGACATCGATGCGGTCTACATGAATGCCACCGTCGCGCTCACCGGGCAGGGCGGCTGGCCGATGACGTGCTTCCTGACACCGGACGGCCGACCCTTCTTCTGCGGCACCTACTACCCGAAAGCCGGTTTTCTGCAACTCCTTTCGGCTGTCACCGAAACCTGGCGGGGACGCCGTGGCGAGGTCGAGGAGGCATCGGACCATATCGCCGGCGAGCTGCGGAAGATGGCTGGGGCGCTTTTGGGGGTGTCCTCTGGGGGCCCCGACATCGATCCGGCGCTGTGTGATCACGCGGTGGCCGTGGTGCTGGCCGACCAGGACACCGTGCACGGCGGGTTCGGCGGTGCGCCCAAATTCCCGCCGTCGGCGGTTCTGGAAGCGCTGCTGCGCAACTACGAGCGCACCGGGTCACCGGCGGCGCTGCAGGCCGTCGCGCACACCGGCAACGCGATGGCCCGCGGCGGCATCTACGACCAACTTGCCGGTGGCTTCGCCCGGTACAGCGTCGACAACGCCTGGGTCGTACCGCATTTCGAGAAGATGCTGTACGACAACGCGCTGCTGCTGCGCGCCTACGCGCACTGGGCACGGCGTGCCGGAGATCCGTTGGCCCGCCGGGTCACCGCGCAGACCGCGCGATTTCTGCTTGACGAGCTGGCCGACGGCGCGATGTTCACGTCGTCGCTGGACGCCGACGCCGACGGCAGCGAGGGCTCGACCTACGTCTGGACGCCGGAACAATTGACCGAGGTGCTCGGCGCCGACGACGGCCGTTGGGCCGCTGAGGTTTTCGCTGTCACACAGTCCGGCACCTTCGAACACGGGACGTCGGTGCTGCAGTTGCCCAGCGAACCCGACGATCCTCAACGGCTCGACCGGGTGCGGACCGCACTGCTGGGCGCCCGGCTCACCCGAACCCAGCCGGGACGCGACGACAAGGTCGTCACATCGTGGAATGGGCTCACGATCACCGCGCTGGCCGAGGCCAGTGTGGCCCTGGACGAACCCGAACTTGCCCGCGCGGCGCGGCACTGCGCGACGGCGCTGCTGGACTTGCACGTCGTCGACGGGCGGCTGCGCCGGGCCAGCCTCGGCGGGGTGGTCGGCGACAGCGCCGCCATCCTGGAGGACCACGCGATGCTGGCCACCGGACTGCTGGCGCTCTACCAGCTGACTGTCGAAGAAGTTTGGCTGACGGCGGCATGCGCGCTCCTCGACACCGCCCTGGCGCATTTCGCCGATCCGCAGCGACCCGGCCGCTGGTATGACACCGCCGACGATGCCGAGCAGCTGATGCTCCGGCCGGCCGACCCGCTGGACGGGGCCACGCCGTCGGGGGCGTCGACGATCACCGAAGCGCTGCTGACCGCGGCCCACCTGGTCGCCAGCGACAAAGCGCCGCGGTACCTGCAGGCGGCGACCGAGGCACTCACCGCGCATTCCGTCCTGCTGGCACGGGCTTCGCGGTCGGCCGGGCACTGGCTTGCCATCGCCGAAGCCGCGATCCGCGGCCCGCTGCAGATCGCGATCGCCTGCGACTCGTCGCGGTCGCCGCTGCTGGCCGACGCCCGCCGGCTGGCGCCCGGCGGGGCGGTCGTGATCGGCGGCAAGATGGACTCGTCGGCCCTGCTGGTCGGCCGGGATCGGGTGACCGGCGCCGATGCCGCCTACGTGTGCC
Source organism: Mycobacterium sp. (assembly GCA_035996225.1). Lineage (GTDB taxonomy): Bacteria > Actinomycetota > Actinomycetes > Mycobacteriales > Mycobacteriaceae > Mycobacterium. The sequence goes on from DASYJS010000231.1 coordinate 2,244, forward strand.
GGGGACGCCTCTGCGACCTACCGGTGACGCGCTCGGCGGACCTGGCCGCCGCCCTGGGCGTGGCTGCGCAATAGCGCCGATTCAGAAGACCACGAACCACATCGCGATGTAGTGGCAGGTGGCCGCTATCGCGGTGCAGGCGTGGAAGAACTCGTGGTAGCCGAACGTCGCGGGCCAGGGATCGGGCCAGCGCAGCGCGTAAAGAATGCCGCCGATGCTGTACAAGATGCCGCCGACGAACAGCAGCACCATCGCGGTCACGCCGGCGTTATGCAGGATCGACCCGGTGAACCAGACGGCTACCCAACCCAACAGCAGATAGAGCGGCACGCCCACCCAGCGCGGCGCCGACGGCCAGCACATTTTCAGCAGAATTCCGGCCGCCGCCCCGCCCCACACGACGTACAACACTAGCCGCCCGGCGGCCGGGGGCAAGGCCAGCAACGCGAACGGGGTGTAGCTGCCGGCGATGAACACGAAGATCATCGAATGGTCCGCCCGCTTCATCCACTTTCGGGTGGTAGCGGACTTCCAGTGCACGCGGTGATACGTGGCGCTGACGGTGAACATGACAATGGTGGCCGCGGTGTACAACAGCGTCGCCAGCCCAGCGCGGGTGGACGCCACCGCCCAGGACACCGCGACCAGCGAGGCGCCGGCGAAAACGGCGACCCCGGCCGAGTAGACGTGAATCCAGCCGCGGAAGCGCGGTTTGGTCAGTACCCGGGCGACGCCCTCGACGAGCTGCTGCGCGGCGTTGGCCGCGACCCCCTGCGATTCGGCCTCCGGGTCGGTGACGGTGGTGGTCCGGCCGCTCATGTCTCCTGTTGCCCCTTGTTCGGATGGCGGTCAAATCGCCAATACCTGACATCGATAAACACTAGTCCGCACCGCCGGGTGACCGAGGGTTCGACAGCGGTGACATCCCACAAATCCACGCGGGAATTCATTGCCGCCCACAGTAGTGTGGATCTTCGTGGAGATTATCCCGCCGCGCCTCAAAGACCCGTTGTATCGCGTCTACGAGCTGCGGCTGCGGCAGGGTCTGGCGGCCTCGAAGTCCCAGCTGCCGCGGCATATCGCCGTGCTGTGCGACGGGAATCGGCGGTGGGCCCGTGACGCGGGATATGAGGATGTCAGCTACGGCTACCGGATGGGCGCATCCAAGATCGCCGAGATGCTGCGGTGGTGTCAGGAAGCCGGCGTCGAAATGACCACCGTCTATCTGCTGTCGACCGAAAACCTGCAACGCGATCCCGACGAGCTGGCCGCGCTCATCGAGATCATCACCGATGTCGTCGAGGAGATCTGCGCACCGGCCAATCGCTGGAGCGTGCGCACGGTGGGGGACTTGGAGCTGCTCGGCGACGAGCCCGCCCGCCGGTTGCGGGGGGCGGTGGAGTCCACCCCCAGCGTCGCGCCCTTTCACGTCAACGTGGCGGTGGGCTACGGCGGCCGGCAGGAGATCGCCGGCGCGGTGCGCGCGTTGTTGAGCAAGGAACTCGCCAACGGCGCTACCGGGGAGGAGCTCGTCGACGCGGTGACCGTCGACGCCATCTCCGAGAACCTCTACACCTCCGGGCAGCCCGACCCCGACCTGGTGATTCGCACGTCGGGCGAGCAACGACTGTCCGGGTTTCTGCTCTGGCAGAGCGCCTATTCGGAGATGTGGTTCTGCGACACGCACTGGCCGGCGTTTCGCCGCGTGGACTTCCTGCGCGCGCTGCGCGACTACAGCCAGCGGCATCGCCGGCACGGCAAGTAGCCACCTCCGCGGTCTTAGCGGCAGGTCACGCGCGTGCCACACTAGGTAGATGGCTGCGCTGTCGGCTGTGGTGTTCGCGCTGAGCGGTTGGCTCGGGTTGTATCTGCTGTCCCGTGATCCGCGTAAGCCGGTGCTGGTGTTGGCGGCGATCGGTTTGTGCGGTTTCGCGCTGGTGGTGGCACTCGACGCGGTGCGCACCGCCACCCCGGTACAAGTGCACGCCGGACTGCTCAGCCGCATCGAGATCTATCTGGCTGCGGTTCCCAGCGTGGCGTGGTTCGCGGTGCTCGTCGAGCTGTTCGGGCCCGGCGACCGCTGGCGGGCACGCACGCGTGAGCTGTTGCTCATCGGTGGCGTCGGGGCGCTCACCCTGTTCGCCGCGGCGATGGCCGGTAGCGTCGACGGACCGCTGCGCCCCGGTCACCTGCTGATGTTCGCGGTGATCTCGGTGTCCACGCTCGGCGCGATGTCGGCAGCGCTGATACGGCCCGCAGCCCAGCCGATGCCGGTCGCCGGTGTGGTCGTGGTCGCGACGCTGTTCTTTGCCCTCGGCAACGCCATCCTGATCATTCCGCTGGGCCTGTTACCCAGTTGGCTGGCGCTGGCGTCGACCGGATTCGATGTGCTGTTGCTGGGTGTGGCGGTGGCGGTGTGGGACGCCTTCGACGAGGGCCAGGCGCTGCGTGCCGACATGCTGCGCTCGTTCGCCGGCTCGGTGGTGGTGGCTGTGCTGTTCGGCGGTCAGGTGCTGATCGGCTTGACGCTGACCCGCACGGAGACCGCGGCACAGACCGCGCTGACGGTGCTGCTGTTCAGCATCCTGGCGATCGCCCTCGCGGTGCAGGTGCTGGCTGACCCGCTGGCCGGGGTGCTCGACCGGCTGGCGTTCTCGAAATCACCTGCGCTGCGGGCGGATCGGGCCGCACTGCGGCACACCGGGGCGGCACTGCCGTTGCGGTCGGTGGATCCGCTCGACGACGTCGACGACGAAACCTTCGCCAGGCTCACCCGCCGGGCCCTGGGCCATTACGGTGACCTGACCAAGCTGGTCGCCAGCCCGCTGACCGCATTGCCCGTGATCGACGAGCGGCTGGCCGCCCGGGGAGCGCCCGACCACCCGGTCGAGCGGGCCAACGAACTCAAGGCCGTTCTGGCCGACGGAATCGGGCGGCTCAAGCCGCGCGACGGCGGCGATTTCGGAACCACCGAACAGTGGCGGTACTACAACTCGCTGTATTTCCCCTACGTCGTCGGGGTGCGCGCGTACGCGCAGAATGCGACCGCCTCGGGTCTGGATCCGATCGCGCGGCAGGCCTGGCAGTGGTTGGTGACGGAAGTTCCGCAGCGCTCGCTGCACAACTGGCAAAACGCCGCGGCTCGGCTGATCGCCGCCGATCTTCGCGGACGTGTCGGCGTCCCCAGCGACTAGCCCAGCGCCGCGGCGGGCGGGGTAACGTCCGCGAACACTGTGGCCTATGTCACCAGCGGCAAACGTTATCGGGATGACAACGGTGGTTGTAATGGCCCTGCGGCCCATCTTCGGGTGAACTGGCAACGAATACGGGATGTGCGGCCGACCGGCCCGCACCGTGATCATCCCGAGTCTGCTAGGGGGACTTATGTTTTCGCCCACTCTTCCACCCACCCAATTCGCGCGAGCCATCGAGAGAGTCCGGCACCACGTCGGTCAGCTACACCAACGCATGGTTCCGCCGCCGGCCGCGATGATGGAACTGGTCACGAACGCTTGGGTCGCGCAGGCGATTACGGCGGCGGCCGACCTGGGCATCGCCGACGCGCTGGCCAAGGGACCGCTGTCGGCTGACGAGTTGGCCGACGCCGTCGATGCGGATGCCGACACCGTCAGTCGTCTGCTGAGGGCCTTGATCTCGCGAGGCGTTTTCCGTCGGCGCCGGGATGGGCGCTACGACCTCACCCCGCTGGCGGACACGCTGCGCAGCGACGCTGATACCTCGCTGCGCGCATTCGCACGATTTATCGGTGCACCCCAGGAGCGTGAGCACTGGAGCCACCTCACGGACTCGATTCGCACCGGCCGATCGGTTGTCCCTGGCTTGCGCGGTAAGTCGATGTTCGAGTTCTTGGCCGAAGAAAAAGAACTCGACGAGATTTTCAATGAGGCCATGACAAACATGTCCGGGCTCGCGATCCCGCCGGTCATCGCCGGCTACGACTTCAGCCGGTATCCGACGATCGTCGACGTCGCCGGTGGGCACGGTCGATTCTTGGCCGAAATCTTGAAAGCCACGCCACAAGCCCGTGGCATTCTGTTCGACCAGCCGCACGTCGTAGCGGGTGCCTCGGCATTACTCGAGGAGCATCGGGTGGCCGACCGGGTCAAGCTGGTCGAAGGTTCCTTCTTCGAGACCGTGGCCGAGGGTGGCGACGCCTACATCCTCAAGCACATCATCCACGACTGGCCCGATGACGAGGCGACGCAAATCCTTGGGAACATTCGCAAAGCGGCCGGCGTCGGCAAGCATGTGTTGATCGTGGAATTCGTTATTCCGCTGCACAATCGCGAATTTCCCGGCCACTGGCTGGACCTGGAAATGCACGTCGGAGCCGGCGCGCGTGAGCGCACCGCAGCCCAATACGGCCGGCTGCTGAGTCGCGCCGGCTTTCGTATGACGCGAGTGGTGGAAACGGTATCGCCGTACAGCGTCGTCGAGGCGATTGCCATCTAGCGCGGCCGCGAATACGCGATGCGCATCCCCGATTATGTAGGAGTACTTATGTTTTCGTCTATAATTCCGTCCGCTCAGGTTGTTCGGATCGTCGAAATTGTTCGGCATCACCTCGGCCAGCTGCACCAGCACATGGTTCCGCCGCCGGCGTCGATGCTAGAAATGATCACGAATGCTTGGTCGGCGCAAGCGATTACCGCGGCGGCAGACCTCGGCATCGCCGATGCATTGGCGAACGGGCCATTGTCGGCCGACGAGTTGGCCGACGCGATCGACGCGGATGCCGACACCGTCCGTCGCCTGCTGAGGGCCTTGATCGGGCGCGGCGTCTTCCGTCGACTGCGCGACGGGCGCTACACCCTCAACCCGCTTGCGGACACGCTGCGCAGCGATGCCGATGTCTCGTTGCGGGGTATGGCTCGATATGTCGGTGCGCCCCAGCATCGCGAGCACTGGAGCCGTCTGACGACAGCTATTCGCACCCGCCGGGCCGTTGTTCCCGAAATGCGCGGTAAACCGATTTTTGAATACCTGTCGCAGGAGAAGGAACTCGACGACAGGTTCAACGACGCGATGACCGGCATATCCGAGATCGCGATCCCATCGGTCATCGCGGGCTACGACTTCAGCCGCTACGGGACAATCGTCGACGTCGCCGGCGGGCGCGGTCGCTTGTTGGCCGCAATCTTGAATGCCACGCCGCAAGCCCGCGGCATACTTTTCGACCAGCCCCACGTTGTTGCGGACGCACCGGCTCTGCTCAAGCAGCATCGGGTGGCCGACCGGGTCCAGCTGGCCGAGGGTTCATTCTTCGACACGGTCACCGAGGGCGGCGATGCTTACGTCCTCAAACACATCATCCACGACTGGCCCGACGAGGAAGCCGAGCAAATCCTGCGCAACGTGCGCAACGCGGCCGGGGTCGGAAAGCACGTACTGCTTGTCGAATTCGTCCTTCCCGGCCACGATCGCGATTTTGTGGGCAACTGGCTGGACCTGGAAATCCTCGTCGAATTCGACGCCCGCGAGCGCACCGCCGCGGAATATGCCCAACTGCTGGGCCGCGCCGGATTCCGCATGACGCGGGTGGTGAAAACGGTATCGCCGTACAGCGTGGTCGAGGCGGTTGCCGTCTAAGTCCGGATTCGCCGCCGATCACGGGAATACCTGGAAGAAATCCCTGGTCTCTTCTTCCGTGGCAGCAGTTGGCAGTGTCACGGGTCGATATGGCAGTGCTCTGGCGGCACGCTCAAACCAGTTCGACACAAATCGCCATCGCGAGGAGTAATCACATGTCCGCTGTATCTGGCATACAAACCAGGCACCTGTACGACGCGACCGACTCGCTGCTGCGTTTCGCCATGCGTGCAGATGCCACGTTGACGGGGCTGTGCGGTCTGGCCGTCGCCTTCGTCGCCGACCCGCTGTCTTCACTGACCGGTCTGAATTCCAACCTGGAATACGCCCTGGGTGCCTTTTTCGTGCTCTACGGCCTGGTGGTGTTCAGCCTGGCGGCGTGGCCGAACCTGCGCAGTGCCGGCCTCGGTGTCGTCGTAGCCAACATCGTGTTCACGCTGGGCGCCGTCGTGGCCGTGGACACAGTGCACATGACCGCGAGTGGAGTGGCCACGACGCTGGCCAGTGGCATCTACACCGCGGCGTTCGCGGGACTGCAGTACCTGGGAGTGCGCCGGCTGCAGCCCGCGTAACTCCCCCTCCCGCCGGTGCGGGGCGCCTCCGCTGGACCCTGCGGAGATCCGCCCCGCTCCGGCCATTTCCGGGTTGCAGCGCGTTACAGCTTGCGCAGCCGCAGCCGGTTGATGGAGTGATCGGCGTCCTTGCGCAGCACCAGGGTCGCGCGGGGACGCGTCGGCAGAATGTTCTCGACCAGATTGGGCCGGTTGATCGACCGCCAGATTTCTCGCGCGGCCGCGACGGCCTTCGTGTCGTTGAGGGCCGAGTAGTGGTGGAAGTGCGATTCCGGGTCCGCGAACGCAGTGGTACGCATCGCCAAGAACCGCGACACGTACCACTGCTCGATGTCCTCGATTCGGGCGTCGACATACAGCGAGAAGTCGAACAGGTCCGACACCATCAGGGTCGGGCCGGTCTGCAAAACGTTGAGGCCCTCCAGGATCAGGATGTCCGGGTGCCGGACCACGTGATTGGCCCCGGCGATGACGTCGTAGCGCAGGTGCGAGTAGACCGGCGCACACGCGTGGTCGGAACCCGATTTGACCGACGTGACAAACCGCATCAACGACCGGCGGTTGTAGCTCTCCGGAAAACCCTTGCGGTGCATGAGGTTTCGCCGGCCCAGCTCGGCATTCGAGTAGAGAAAGCCGTCGGTGGTCACCAGGTCGACCCGGGGATGGTGATCCCAGCGGGCCAGCAACGCCTGCAGCACACGGGCGGTGGTCGACTTTCCGACCGCCACGCTGCCGGCCACGCCGATGATGAACGGCACCGGCCGGTCCGGGTTCTGCTGCGGCTCGCCGAGGAATTCCGCAGTGGCAGCGAACAATCGCTGCCGGGCCGCGACCTGAAGGTGAATGAGCCGGGCCAGCGGCAGATACACCTCTTCGACCTCGAGCAGGTCGATCTGCTCGCCGAGACCACGCAGGCCGACAAGTTCCTCTTCAGTGAGGGCCAGCGGCGTCGACATGCGGAGCGAGCGCCATTGCTTTCGGTCGAACTCCACATAGGGACTCGGCTCGCTCAGCCGCGGCATAGTGCCAGTGTGGCAGGGACGATCGCGCGCCAGACGGCTGGGCTGGGTAAAACCACCACTCGATAGACTGGCGCTCGTGACTGCCGCACCTGATGCCCGCGTAACCGCGTCCCTGATGTCCGCCCCGCTCGCCGAAGTCGACCCGGACATTGCCGAGCTGCTCGGCAAAGAGCTCGGCCGGCAACGCGACACCCTCGAGATGATCGCGTCGGAGAATTTCGTGCCGCGCTCGGTTCTGCAGGCCCAGGGCAGCGTGCTCACCAACAAGTACGCCGAGGGGCTGCCCGGCCGGCGTTACTACGGCGGTTGCGAGCACGTCGACGTCGTGGAGAACATCGCCCGCGACCGCGCCAAGGCGCTGTTCGGTGCCGACTTCGCCAATGTGCAGCCGCACTCCGGCGCCCAGGCGAACGCCGCGGTGCTGCACGCCCTGATGTCGCCGGGGGAGCGGCTGCTGGGCCTGGATCTGGCTAACGGTGGGCATCTGACGCACGGCATGAAGCTCAACTTCTCCGGCAAGCTCTACGAGAACGCCTTTTACGGCGTCGACCCGACGACGCATCTCGTCGACATGGACGTGGTGCGCGCTCGGGCGCTCGAATTCCGTCCGAAGGTGATCATCGCCGGCTGGTCGGCGTATCCGCGGATTCTCGACTTCGCGGCGTTCGCGTCGATCGCCGACGAGATAGACGCCAAGCTCTGGGTGGACATGGCGCACTTCGCGGGCCTGGTAGCCGTCGGACTCCACCCCTCTCCGATACCGCACGCGGATGTGGTGTCCACCACCATTCACAAGACGCTCGGTGGCGGCCGCTCCGGGATGATCCTGGGGAAGCAGGAGTACGCCAAGGCCATCAACTCGGCGGTGTTCCCCGGCCAGCAAGGCGGTCCGCTGATGCACGTCATCGCGGGCAAGGCGGTCGCGCTGAAGATCGCGGGCACTCCCGAATTCGCCGAGCGCCAGCAGCGCACGCTGTCCGGTGCGCGGATCCTGGCCGACCGACTCTTGGCCGCCGATGTCGCCAAGGCCGGCGTTTCGGTGGTCAGCGGCGGCACCGACGTACACCTGGTGCTGGTCGACCTGCGCAACTCCCCGCTCGACGGCCAGGCCGCCGAGGACCTGCTGCACGAGGTCGGCATCACCGTCAACCGCAACGCCGTGCCGAATGACCCGCGTCCGCCGATGGTCACGTCGGGTCTGCGGATCGGGACCCCCGCGCTGGCCACCCGCGGCTTCGGTGACGCCGAATTCAGTGAGGTCGCCGATATCATCGCCACCGCGTTGGCGGCCGGCACCTCGGCGGACGTGTCCGGGCTGCGGAACCGGGTCACACGCCTGGCCAGGGAGTTCCCGCTGTACGAGGGCCTCGAGGACTGGGCCCTGATCGGGCGATAACCCCCGGGGGGCCTAGGTCACCTTTTGGTACGACACGCTCGGGCATTTTCATGCATCTGTGTCGACGGGTTACAGTAATTTCATGGCACAGAGACCTGTCGCAAACGCGCTGATCCTGGAACTCGCGCCGATCGTCGAAGCGAACATGGACCGCCACCTCAGCACCGAGGAAATCTGGTTCGCCCACGACTACGTGCCCTTCGACCGAGGCGAGAACTTCGCCTTCCTCGGCGGACGTGACTGGGATCCGTCCAGCATGACGCTGCCGCGGGCCCTCACCGACGCCTGCGAGATCTTGTTGCTGCTCAAGGACGACCTGGCCAGCCATCACCGCGAGCTTGTCGAGCACTTCATTCTCGAGGAGTGGTGGGGTCGCTGGCTCGGCCGGTGGACCGCCGAGGAGCATCTGCACGCCATCGCACTGCGCGAATACCTGGTGGTGACCCGCGAGGTGGACCCGACCGCCAACGAAGAGGCCCGAGTCGAGTACCTGATGCAGGGCTACCGCGCCGACACGTACACGCAGGTGGAAACCCTGGTCTACATGGCGTTCACCGAGCGCACCCACGCCGTCTTGTGCCGGAACCTGGCCGCAAGGCTCGAGGAGCCTATTTTGGCCGGGCTTATCGACCGGATCGCCCGGGACGAGGCGCGGCACGAGGAGTTCTTCTCGAATCTCGTCGCGCACTGCCTCGAGTACTCGCGCGACGAGACGATCGCCGCGATCGCTGCCCGTGCGGCCGATCTCCAGGTCGTCGGCGGCGACATCAACTCGTATCAGGACAAGGTGCAAAACGTCGCCGCCGCCGGAATTTTCGGCCCAGCCGAGCTGCGCCAGGCCATCTCCGACCGCATCACCGCATGGGGCGTCGCTGACGAACCCCAGCTGCGGCAGTTCGTCGGCGGCTAAGCCAACTTTCGCGAGCGACTGCGCGACGCTTCGTCGCGGGTCGCCACCCCGGCGTCGGCGCGTCTGCGCGGCGGCAAAGCGGCGACGAGAGTAGCGTCGTTCTCGATGGTCAGCGTCATGCTTTGCTGCCAGGGCGGCACCTCCCGTCAGCTCGAGGGAAGGACCGGCCCCGGTCCTCGTGTCGCAGTTCCCGCCGACATGCCTGTGCGGGTCCGCGCGGGCTTATCCCGCACGAGGAGCACTACGTGACCGAAATCCGGACTTACGTGATCGACACTTCCGTGCTGCTGTCCGACCCATGGGCGTGCAGCCGGTTCGCCGAGCACGAGGTGGTGGTCCCGTTGGTGGTGATCAGCGAACTGGAGGCCAAACGCCACCATCATGAGCTGGGATGGTTCGCCCGTCAGGCGTTGCGTCTATTCGATGACCTTCGGCTGGAGCACGGACGGTTGGATCAGCCCATTCCTGTTGGGGCACAAGGCGGTACGCTGCACGTCGAGCTCAACCACACCGATCCTGCCGTGCTGCCCGCCGGATTCCGCACCGACAGCAACGATTCCCGGATCTTGAGCTGTGCGGCCAACCTCGCCGCCGAAGGCAAACTTGTCACGCTGGTCAGCAAGGACATTCCGCTGCGCGTCAAGGCCGCTGCGGTGGGCCTGGCCGCCGATGAGTACCACGCGCAGGATGTCGTGGTCTCCGGTTGGCCGGGGATGCAGGAGATCGAGACCGCCGCAGAAGACATCGACGCGCTCTTCGCCGACGGCGAGATCGACCTGGCTGAAGCCCGGGATCTGCCCTGCCACACCGGAATTCGACTGCTCGGCGGTAGCTCTCACGCGCTGGGACGGGTCACCGCGGCCAAACGCGTTCAACTGGTTCGCGGTGACCGCGAGGTGTTCGGGCTGCGGGGCCGCTCCGCCGAGCAGCGCGTGGCGCTCGACCTGCTGCTCGACGAGTCGGTGGGCATAGTGTCGCTGGGCGGCAAAGCCGGCACCGGTAAGTCGGCGCTGGCCTTGTGCGCTGGTCTGGACGCGGTACTGGAACGGCGAACCCAGCGCAAAGTGGTGGTGTTCCGCCCGCTGTACGCCGTCGGCGGCCAGGAGCTGGGCTACCTGCCCGGCAGCGAGAGCGAAAAGATGGGCCCCTGGGCGCAGGCGGTCTTCGACACCCTGGAAGGTCTGGCCAGCCCGGCCGTGCTGGAGGAAGTGCTGTCCCGGGGCATGCTCGAAGTACTGCCGCTGACCCACATCCGGGGGCGCTCGCTGCACGACTCGTTCGTCATCGTCGACGAAGCGCAGTCGCTGGAGCGCAACGTACTGCTGACCGTGTTGTCCAGGTTGGGATCGGGGTCGCGGGTGGTGCTGACCCACGACGTCGCCCAGCGTGACAACCTGCGGGTCGGCCGCCATGACGGCGTTGCGGCCGTGATCGAGAAGCTGAAAGGTCACCCGCTTTTCGCGCACATCACCCTGCTGCGCAGCGAGCGGTCGCCGATTGCCGCCCTGGTCACCGAGATGCTCGAGGAAATCGCCGGGCCGCACTGACGCGCCCTTCTGCCGCGAAACTGCGTTCAGGGATATTCGGGACAGCTCCACTCGCGAAACGTGTCGCTAGTTGCAGTCTCGCGGTGAGTAGGCTTTTATCGTGCCGAAACGACCCGACAGCCAGGCCTGGCGCTATTGGCGGACCGTGTTCGGTGTCGTGGCCGCCGGTGCGGTGCTGGTCATCGGTGGCCTGACCGGTCATGTGACGCGCGCCGACAACCTGAGTTGCTCGGTGGTCAAGTGTGTCGCTCTGACGTTTGACGACGGGCCGGGCCCCTTCGACGAGCGGCTGCTGCAGATCCTGAAGGACAACGACGCCAAGGCCACCTTCTTCCTGATCGGCAACAAGGTAGCCGCCAACCCGGCCGGAGCCAAGCGCATTGCCGACGCCGGCATGGAGATCGGCAGTCACACCTGGGAACACCCCAACATGGCGACGGTCCCACCAGAGGACATTGCCGCACAGTTCTCCAAGGCCAACGACGCGATCAGCGCCGCGACCGGGCGGACCCCGACGCTGTACCGTCCCGCCGGCGGGCTGTCCACCCCGGAGGTACGTCAGACCGCCGCCCGCTATGGGCTGGCCGAAATCCTCTGGGATGTCATCCCTTTCGATTGGGCGAACGACTCGAACACCGCGGCGACGCGGTACATGTTGATGACATACATCAAGCCGGGCTCGGTGGTGTTGTTCCACGACACCTACTCGAGCACCGTTGACCTGGTGTACCAGTTCATTCCGGTGCTCAAGGCCAACGGCTACCGCCTGGTGACGGTCAGGGAACTGCTGGGGCCGCGGGCCCCGGGCAGCAGCTACGGCAGCCGGGACAACGGGCCGCCTGCCAACCAACTTCACGACATCCCGGCCGGCGAGATCCCGACGCTGCCGAATACTCCCTCGCCCAAGCCGATGCCGAACTTCCCGATCACCGACATCGCGGGGCAGAACTCGGGTGGGCCAAATAATGGCGCTTAGGGGACGCGCGGCTACCTTTACAGGGTGATGAAAGCGGACTGGCGGCGAGGTCGGGGTGCGCGAGATTCGCGCGAGCCAGTGGCGACATCCGAGACGGCGCAGCGCAAGTCAGCTCGCCGGTTATCCATTGAATACGCGGTCGACCTTGCGCTGTCCTACATCATTGCCGTCGTCGACGCCGCCGCGATCCTGATTCCGCTCCGTGGCCACACGCTTCTCCCCACCGACGTCGACTTCGCGGAAAAGAACACGACGACGATCGTGGTGCTGGTGGCGGTGGGGATCATCGGTGTCGCGGTGGCCGGCATGTTCAGCCTTGCTCCCACGCTGCGCTGGTATGCCGCCGGCGAAGAACCCACGACGGCGCAACGGGAAACGGCGATGAAACTTGCCGGCCGACAAACGGTCATCCTGCTGGTGGCCTGGGGCCTGGCCGGCCTAATCCTGATACTGATCAACCTCAACGGCGGCGCCGCACTGATCTTGCCGATGGTGCTCGGTGTGTTGCTCGGCGGACCGGCTGCTGCGGGCACGGGAATATTGCTCGCGCAACGCACCCTGCGGCCCATCATGGGCACCGCGACCCGGGGGCTCGAGCCTCGATTGGCCGTGCCGGGGGTGTTCGCGCGACTGGTCATGCTGTGGTTTCTGGTCAGTGCGCTTCCGATCGGAGTCGTCGCGACCCTCGTCGTGCTGCGCTCCTACGGCTGGCTGATTCAGAAGTCTGCCTCGTTGGACGTGCCAGTTCTGGTGGTATCGCTGGCTGCGCTGCTGCTCGGGCTGCCTACGATGATTCTGACGTCGCGATCCATTTCGGATCCGATCGGCGAAGTCGTCGACGCGATGAGGCAGGTCGAACGCGGCCACATCGACACAGCCGTCGGTGCCTACGAGCGATCCCAAATCGGGCGTCTGCAAACGGGATTCAATCGAATGGTGGCCGGGCTCGCCGAGCGAGACCGGCTACGCGACCTGTTCGGACGCCACGTTGGCGCCGACGTGGCCCAGCGTGCCATCGAAGAGGGCGCATCGCTGTCGGGAGACGTGGTAGAGGCGGCGGTCCTGTTCATCGATCTGGTGGGCTCGACCCAGCTCGCGGAAAGCCGTCCGCCCCAAGAAGTTGCCGACGTGCTCAATGACTTCTTCCGGATCGTCGTCGACGCCGTCGACGAACATAACGGCCTGATCAACAAATTCGCGGGCGATGCAGCGCTTGCGATCTTCGGGGTGCCGCTGCCGACGAGCGAGCCGGCATCGGCGGCGCTGGCCACCGCGCGCACGCTGGGCACCCAACTGCGCCGGCTACCCGTGGTCGATTTCGGGATCGGGGTTTCGGCGGGCCGCGTCTTCGCCGGCAACATCGGTGCCGAAAACCGCTATGAATACACGGTAATCGGTGACGCGGTCAACGAGGCCGCACGGCTGGCCGACCTCGCCAAAAGCTCGGATCGGCGGATCCTGTGCTCGGCAGCGGCCATCGACCGCGCCGACGAGACCGAACGGGGGCACTGGGCGGAGTGCTACTCCACCGTGCTGCGCGGCCGCTCGGAAGCCACGCACATCTCCGCGCCGGCGGGTCCCGCCTAACCGCGAACTACCCCGACACCGGCCGCGTCACTTCGTGACCTTCAGCGACCCGATCACCTG
>DASYJS010000232.1:0-12470 GCA_035996225.1 Mycobacterium sp.
CGTGGGATACGACGACCAAGACCGGGCTGCGGCTGCTCAATCCGGGATCGCCGACGGATCGCCGTCGCCAACCGTTCTGCACCTACATGACCGCCGGCGTCGACAACGGCACCGTGACCGACGTCACGCTGCACCGCATCGGCAAGTAGCCCAGATATAGGCCCTACATAGCTTCCACACATAGATAGCTCGTAGACAGAGCTATATGCACGCAGTGAAATCACGTACCGACCCGGTCGCCGAGGTGTTCGGCGTCGTCGGCCGATTCCGCCGCCAGTTGCGCAGGTCTGTCGGCCGGGGACTCGACTCCGCGCGGGTCACCGAGTCACAGTCGGAGCTGCTATGGCTGGTCGGCCGGCGACCGGGGATCTCGGTTCGCGCCGCCGCCACCGAACTCGGGCTGGTTCCCAATACCGCCTCGACCATGGTTTCCAAGCTGGTCGCCAGCGGCTTGCTGATCCGGACCGTCGATGAGACCGACCGTCGCGCCTGCCAGCTGCGGCTCGCCGAGCCCACCCAGCAGATTGTCGACGCATCCCGGGCCGCCCGGCGCGTGCTGCTAGCCGAGGTGCTGGGCGAACTAGACGACGACCAAATCGATTCTCTGACAAAGGGGTTGGAGGTTCTTGACGCGGTGGCCCGCAGATTACAGGAGAGATGACTATGACGAAATTACTACCGATGGCAATCGACGGCCGGCACCTGACCTTCCGCTACGGCCAGTTCACCGCCGTCGATAACCTGACGTTGCAGGTGCGGCCGGGCGAAACGATGGGCCTGCTCGGACCCAACGGCGCCGGAAAGACCACCCTGGTGCGGATGCTGACCACGCTGACCCCCGTGCAACACGGTGAGCTGCGCATCTTCGGGCTGGACTCCCGGCGTCAGACCGTCGACATCCGCAGCAATATCGGCTATGTGCCACAACAACTTTCGATCGAACCCGGGTTGACCGGCCGGCAGAACGTGGAATGGTTCGCCCGGCTGTACGGCGTACCGCGCGCCGAGCGCGCCGACCGTGTCGAGCAGGCGTTATTCGCCATGGAGCTACTCGAGGTAGCCGACCGGCTGGCGGGGACATACTCCGGCGGCATGGTGCGCCGCCTAGAGGTGGCCCAGGCGCTGGTCAACCGCCCGTCGCTGCTGGTGCTCGACGAGCCGACCGTCGGGCTGGACCCGATCGCCCGCGACGGCGTGTGGACACAGGTGCGCAGCATGCAGGCCCAGTTCGGCATGACCGTGCTGTTGACCACTCACTACATGGAGGAAGCCGACGCGTTGTGCGATCGAGTCGCGTTGATGCACCGCGGCGTGCTGCGGGCTGTCGGCACTCCCACCGAGTTGAAGGCCCGGGTATCCAAGGTGTCGTCCGGCGCCACACTCGAGGACGTCTTCCGTCACTACTCGTCCTCGGACCTCACCGGTGAAGCGTCGTCCGAATCGGGGGCGTCTGACTTCCGCGAAATCCGTTCCAGCAGAAAGGTTGCCAGCCGTGCCAGTTGATCACACCTGTGAAGCCCCGGCAGCCACCCTGGTGCGCGCACCGCGCGGATGGCAGCGGGTCGGTGCAACGTTCGGGCGCGTCGGCGCGTTCGCGATCGTCGAACTGCAGAAGCTGCAGCACGACCGCACCGAACTTGTCACCCGAATGGTGCAGCCGGCGCTGTGGCTGCTGATCTTCGGAACGACATTCAGCAAGTTGCACGTCATCAACACCGGATCGGTGTCCTATCTGGCCTTCCTGGCGCCGGGCATCATCGCGCAGTCGGCGTTGTTCATCTCGATCTTCTATGGCATCCAGATCATTTGGGATCGAGACGCCGGCGTCCTGGCCAAACTCATGGTGACACCGGCCCCGGCGTCGGCGTTGATCACTGGCAAGGCCTTCGCGGCCGGGGTGCGATCGGTCGCCCAGGTCGTCGGCGTGATGGCGCTGGCTTATCTGATGGGCGTCGGCCTGACCATAAATCCGCTGCGAATCCTGGCGGCGATGGGCGTGGTGATGCTCGGTGCCGCGTTCTTCGCCTGCCTGTCGATGACGCTGGCCGGGCTGGTCCGCAGTCGCGATCGCCTGATGGGTATCGGGCAAGCCATCACGATGCCGTTGTTCTTCGCGTCGAACGCGCTGTACCCGGTCGACGTGATGCCCTCGTGGCTGCATGTGCTGAGCACCATCAACCCGCTGAGCTACGAGGTCGACGCCCTGCGGGCGCTGTTGATCGGCACTCCACTGAATCCGCTCGACATCGTCGTGTTGATGGTTGCGGCGCTGATCGGAATCGCAACCGCCTCAACGCTTCTACGCCGGCTGGTCGCTTAGGCCTTCGAATGCAATGCGCTGCCAATGCGATAGCGCATGCGCTATCGCATTGCAAGATGGCCGCATGGTTCCGAGAGCCGATCGTGACCTGTTTGCAATGATTCCTGGCCGACTCTAAATCGTTAGCTAACCGCGATCCGCCGCCCCGGCCACGACGAACGAATAACGCCTCACGTCTGTGTTTCACTCCCGGAGAACAGATTCCACCGCGGAATGCGGCAGATGAAAGTTGGGATGGGGTAGAGAGATATGTCGTTCTTCGAAGAGGTGCGAAGGTTGCGTGGCGCTGCGACGACCATGCCGCGCCGGCTGGCCATCGCGGGTATCGGTGCTGCGCTGTTGTCCGGTCTCGTCGGCGTAGTCGGCGGCTCGCCGACCGTGGGGGCATTCTCCAAGCCGGGTCTTCCAGTGGAAACACTGCAGATTCCGTCACCGTCGATGGGCCGCAACATCAAAGTCCAATTCCAGGGCGGTGGACCGCACGCGGTCTACCTGCTCGACGGTCTGCGGGCACAGGAGGACTACAACGGCTGGGACATCAACACCCCGGCCTTCGAGGAGTTCTACCAGTCCGGTCTGTCGGTGATCATGCCCGTCGGCGGCCAGTCCAGCTTCTACAGCAACTGGTACCAGCCGTCGACAAGCAACGGCCAGAACTACACCTACAAGTGGGAAACCTTCCTGACCCAGGAGATGCCCACCTGGCTGGAGGCCAACAAGCAGGTTTCGCCGTTCGGCAACGCCGCGGTGGGACTGTCGATGTCGGGTGGCTCCGCAATGATCCTGGCCGCGTACTACCCGCAGCAGTTCCCCTACGCCGCTTCGCTGTCGGGCTTCCTCAACCCGTCCGATGGCTGGTGGCCGACGCTGATCGGCTTGGCGATGAGCGACGCGGGCGGCTACAGCGCCAGCAGCATGTGGGGTCAGTCCACCGACCCGGCGTGGAAGCGCAACGACCCGACGCTCCAGATTCCGCGACTGGTCGCCAACAACACCCGGATCTGGGTCTACTGCGGTAACGGCACACCCAGCGACCTCGGCGGCGACAACATGCCGGCGAAGTTCCTCGAAGGCCTCACGCTGCGTACCAACGAGCAGTTCCAGAACACCTACGCGGCTGCGGGTGGGCGCAACGGTGTGTTCAACTTCCCCACCGCCGGGACGCACTCGTGGCCGTACTGGAACGCCCAGTTAATGGCGATGAAGCCCGACATCATCCAGGTGCTCAACGCGCCGCCCGCCCCTCCCGCCGCCCCTCCCGCCGGCTAGGGACGCCTGACACTTCCAAACGAGCATCGGCAGCAGCGCTCCGGTCAGCGCTGCTGCCGATGCTTTTTGCTTGACCGGGACTAACCGAGAACGCCGCGCCGGTCCATGTGGAAATAGGTGATGCCGGTAGTCAACGCGCACACACCGGATGCGACCACCAGCATCCAGGTGCCGTTGACGACCAGGCTGATGCAGCCACCGGCGACCGCACCCAGCACGAAACTGGAGAACAGCAAAAAATAGCCGAGCCAGTCCGCCGCCGTTCCGCCGGCGATGTGTCGTTCGATGCCCTGGCCCATCTTGACCAGAGTGCCGGTCACATAGCTCAACGGCACCGACACCTCGCCGTCCTTGACGAACGACGTGTTCAACGCGCCGACACCGAAGACCACCAGCATGATCGGCGCGAAATCAAGCATGTTCTCCTGCCACCCCTCGTCGAGCACGTCGAACGCGGTGGCGGCGATCAGGCTGAAGGTGGTCAGCACCGTCGGCCCATGCGGATGCGCCGACCAGAAGCGGCGACGGCAAGCCGACGCGACCACCACGCCGGCGACGAAGCACAGCAGCAGCACCCCGGCGGTTACCGACAACAGCACGTCGTGGCGGAAGTACCCCAACACCGCGCGCTGCGCATTCCCGGTCATGAAGGTGACGAAGTACCCCTCGGAGTGCGTGAAGGCGGTCGCTCCCAGGACACCGGCCAGCCCGGCCAACACCCACGACAATCGGGCCTCACTGTCGAAAATCTCACTTGTCACACCGACATGCTTTCAGACGCCTGCCGTGCGCGCAGAGGCCTACTCGACCGCGGTGAGCCGGGCGATGGACCGCAGCGGGATCGGCAGCCAACCCGGCCGGTGGCGCGCCTCGTAGCCGGCCTCGTAGACGGCCTTGTCGAGTTCGTAGGCGGCCAGCAGCTGCGCCGAATCTCGTGGATCGGTTTCCGACGCGGCCGCGTAGCCGTCGCAGAAGGCGGTGCGATTGCGCTCGACCCACTCCCGGGCGCGCGCGGCCAGCTGCTTGTCGCCCCCGTGGTCCACCAGCGGCCCGTAGGCGGCGTACTCGAACGAACGCAACACGCCGGCCACGTCGCGCAACGGCGAATCCGGGGCCCGGCGCTCGTCCAACGGCTGGCCTGGTTCGCCCTCGAAGTCGATCAGCAACCAGCTCTCCGGGGTGCGCAGCACCTGCCCCAGGTGCAGATCACCGTGCACCCGCTGGACGGTGATCGTCTCGCCGGCGAGCTTGCCGAAGCGCTCTTCGATCGTTGCCGCGTGCTCCCCCAGTTGAGGCACCAGCGCCGCCGTCGACGCCAGCCGCGCCAGCACGTTGTCCACCGGGAAGGTGGCCTGCGCCGTTCCAAGACTTTCGGCCAGGGTGGCGTGCACGGACGCGACGGCCTCCCCGAGCCGGTAGGACTCACCGGCGAAGTCGCCGCCGACTTCGTAGGCATACAAGTCGCCCTCCGCGAACAGGTCGCGAACGCTGGCCGTGGCCATTGCCCAGCCTTCCGCGGCGTTGGCCTCGAACTCGGTGACCATGCCCAAGGGCCAGGCCTCGGCGCCGTCGGCCCCGGCGATTTCGTAGCTGCCCAGCAATCGGGCCACGTGCGGGTTGCCGGCGCGGCCGAGCACCCGGTTCAGCTCGATATCGGGGTTGATCCCGCTGCTGACCCGCCGGAAGACCTTGAAGATGGCGGAGCGATCGAAGATGACGCTGGTGTTGGACTGCTCGGCGTCGGACACCCGCGGCATCGCCTCCAGCGGGAGCACGACGTCCGGCTCCTTGCTGAACGCGATTTCGGTGCCAGCAGAATCCCGCACGGCGGAGGCGTCGATAAGCGACAGCAGAAACTGGGGCGCATCCATTCCGTACAGCGCGTCGTAGCCGGTCTGCTCGTCGGCCGAGCCGATGGTGGCGACGGTGTTGAACTCGGTGAACGGCTCGGCGTCCCAGCCGACCAGCACCTGATAACGCTCCGAGGGACCGCTGGTGTAGTTGGCGTCGACGAGCACCAAGTCGAGGCCGTCACGCAGTGACACGATCACCGCGGGTGCAGCACTGGACAGCTCGCGATTGCGCCCGGCATACCAACGTTGCTGTGGCAGCCATTCAGTCCAAGGCAGCTTGGCTGACTGGGTCGTCATGAGTTCTCCTCAGCTGGGGACAACTGGAACCAATAGAACCCGTGTCCCGGCAGTGTCAGCAGATAGGGCAGATGGCCGATACGGGGGAACTCCACCTGCCCAGTGAGCTCGATGGGCGTGTGGCCGCTCCAATGCTGCAGATTCAACTCGATGGGCTGGGGGAACCGCGACAGGTTGTTGACGCACAGCACGATGTCGCCATCGTCTGGTGCTTGGCGCAGAAACGCCAGCACCGACGGGTTCGATCCGCCGAGTTCCTCGAATGATCCGACGGCGAAGGCGTCGTGCCGGCGACGCACCGTCAGCATCACGCGAGTGAAGTTGAGCAGCGACGTCGAGGTGTCCCGCTGGGCTTCCACGTTGACGGCCTGATAGCCGTAGACCGAGTCCTGGCTGGGCGGCAGGTAGAGCCGGCCGGGGTTGGCCTTAGAAAAGCCGGCGTTGCGGTCCGGGGTCCACTGCATCGGGGTGCGCACCCCGTCGCGGTCACCCAGCCAGATCACGTCGCCCATGCCGATCTCATCCCCGTAGTAGAGAACCGGCGAGCCGGGCAGCGACATCAGCAGCGCGGTGAACAGCTCGATCTGATTGCGGTCGTTGTCCAACAGCGGAGCGAGGCGGCGACGGATCCCGACATTGGCCTTCATCCGCGGGTCCTTGGCGTACTCGGAGTACATGTAGTCGCGCTCTTCGTCACTGACCATCTCCAGCGTCAGCTCGTCGTGGTTGCGCAGAAAGATCCCCCACTGGGCCATGTCCGGGATCTCGGGGGTCTGCGCGAGGATCTCCGAAATCGGGAACCGCGACTCGCGCCGCACCGCCATGAAGATGCGCGGCATCAGCGGGAAGTGGAACGCCATGTGGCACTCGTCGCCGCCGGTGGTGGCATCGCCAAAGTATTCGACGACATCCGCAGGCCACTGATTGGCCTCGGCCAGCAGCACCCGGCCGGGGAACTCGTCATCGACGACCTTGCGGACACGCCTGAGGAACGCGTGGGTCTCCGGCAGATTCTCGCAGTTGGTGCCCTCACGCTCGAACAGATAGGGCACCGCGTCGAGCCGAAACCCGTCGATCCCGAGGTCGAGCCAGAAGCGCAGCACGTCGATCATCGCCTCTTGCACGACCGGGTTGTCGTAGTTCAGGTCCGGCTGATGCGAGAAGAACCGGTGCCAGTAGAACTGCTTGCGCACAGGGTCGAAGGTCCAGTTCGACTCTTCGGTGTCGATGAAAATGATCCGGGCATCGGTGTATTTCTCGCTGGTGTCGCTCCACACGTAGAAGTCGCCGTACGGGCCGTCGGGGTCGTGCCGTGACTCCTGAAACCAAGGGTGTGAATCCGACGTGTGGTTCATCACGAGGTCGGTGATGACACGGATCCCTCGCTCGTGCGCCGCATTGAGCAACGCCACGAAGTCTTCGACCGTGCCGAATTCGGGGAGCACTTTGTAGAAGTCGCGGATGTCGTAGCCACCGTCTCGCAGCGGTGAGTCGTAGAAGGGCGGCAGCCAGATGCAGTCGATCCCCAGCCACTGCAGGTAGTCCAGGCGTTGGATCAGCCCGCGCAGGTCGCCCGACCCATCGGCGTTGTCGTCCAAGAACGCCCGGACCAGCACCTCGTAGAAAACCGCGTGCTTGAACCAAGTCGGGTCGGCCGGCAGCGCGGCGGCATTGTCGAAATCCTCGGCATTGGGGTGCTCGACTACCCCCCCTTCGACGTGACTACCTCCCGCGGGATCGTGCTCAACGGCGTTGGTTGCGTCGTTCATCAAATCCACGATGCCACGTGTACCCGAGCGGAGCCGATCGGAATCACGCAGCTAATCTGCCGTGGCGGCAACCGAATTGGCCGTCGACCAGCCAGTATTCGCATCAAAGTCAGGCCGGGGGCCCATCTCCCAGCGCGACGTTCGCCGTCTGGTCGCCCGCCCCGGAGCGCCAGTGCAGCGCGATGGTGTCGCCGGGGTGATGCGGGACGAGCACGTCCGTCATCGAGGTGGGCCCGTTGATCGGTACGTTGTCGACCGCGGTGATGACGTCGCCGGGCGCGATCCCGCTCCCTGCGGCGGGACCGCCGGCGACCAGGCGTTGGACCCGCGCGCCGTTGCCGCCATTCTCCGCAACGCCCAGGCCAAGGAAGGCTGTCGGGCCGATGTGCACGGTGTTCGAACCGGCGCCGGACCTGATCTGACCGGCAACGCCCATCGCGTTACCGATCGGAATGGCGAAGCCCTGGCCGCCGGACATCTTATAGCTATCGGTGGCCGCCGTGTTCACGCCGACCACCTGCCCGGCATTGTTGACCAGGGGCCCGCCCGAGTCGCCGGGCTTGATCGCGGTGTCGGCCTGTATCAACCCGCCCAGCGTCTCGTCGGCGCCGGTCAGGGTGTCGCTGGCCGAGACGGTCTGGTTGAGTGCGACGACCCGTCCGGGGACCACGCCCGGCGCTCCCCCCTGGCCATGAGTGTTGCCCAGCGCGACGACCGGCTCGCCGATCGCGACGCCACCACCGATTGCCGCAGCGGGCAGGCCGCCCGCCCCGCGAAGCTGCAGTACCGCGATATCCGCGGTACGGGAGTAGCCGATCACGTCGACGGCATACGTCTGGCCGTTGCCGACATCGAACGCGCTGATATCGGTCGCGGCCGAGATCACGTGGTTGTTGGTCAACACCACACCGCCCGGGTCAATGACGATGCCGGTTCCGGCACCCACTGCGGAGTTGTAGCCGAACTTGGTGCTGATGTTGACGACCTGCGGTGCGACCATCGCCGCGGGATCCAGCGGAACCATAGGCGCGTCGCTGAACCGGTCGCGCGCCAACGTTGACGGCGATGCAGCTGCCGGCACCGTGGTCAGGCCCAGTCCCAGTCCGACCACAGCCAGCACACTGACCAACCATGACCAACAGACTGAGCGGCGGTGCCATTTGCTCATCCCGTACCTCCCTGCATCGGGGTGCGAACCACATGCGGCCCAGCCTGTACGTCTGGACCGCATATTTTGTGTACCTCACCGTAGTGCAGGTAGCTAGTTCAGGCCTCACCAAGCGCTGGTGAGCTATTGCGCCCCTAAGCTGGCAGGGTGGGCGAATTCGACCCGAAGGTCCGGTTCACACAGTCCCCGGTGGCGCGACTGGCGACCAGCTCGCCCGACGGAAAACCGCACCTGGTGCCGGTGGTCTTCGCGGTCAGCGGCGACTCCCCCGACCACCACGACGTGGTGTACACCGCCATCGATGCGAAACCGAAAAGCACACAGCGGCTGCGCCGGCTGACGAACATCGCGGGCAATAAGCAGGTCAGCCTGCTGGTCGACCATTACGCCGACGATTGGACGCAGTTGTGGTGGGTCCGGGTCGACGGTGACGCGGCCGTTCACGCCGACGGCGAGGCCATGGACATCGGATACCGGCTGCTGCGCGCCAAATACCCTCAGTATCAATCGGTTTCGCTCAACGGCCCGGTGATCGCGATAACGGTGCGTCGCTGGTCGAGCTGGCACGGCTGACCAGCCGGGCTGCAGCACCGCGATTGTGGCTGGCCCGTGGCCTTGTGTTGGACGGCAGTTGGGAGAAAGGTTGCTTACTACGCTCTGTGAGCTAGGACACACCGTGGCGGCCTAGTCAATTGGAGGAAGGTCATGGCGGACAAGGCGAATTCGGGCACCGGAGGCGCTCCCACCGCGAACTGTCCTGGCGATGTTCGCAACATCGTCCTGGTAGGCCCCTCGGGGGGCGGCAAGACGACCCTGGTCGAGGCTCTGCTCGTCGCGGGCGGCGTGCTGACCAGACCGGGCTCGGTCACCGAGGGGAGCACCATCTGCGACTACGACGACGCCGAAATCCGCCAACAGCGGTCCGTGGGTGTCGCGGTGGCCTCGCTGTCGCACGGTGGCATCAAGGTCAACCTGGTCGACACGCCCGGATACGCCGACTTCGTCGGCGAGCTGCGCGCCGGATTGCGCGCCGCCGATTGCGCGCTGTTTGTGATCGCGGCCAACGAAGGCGTCGACGAACCGACCAAATCGCTCTGGCAGGAATGCAGCCAGGTCGGCATGCCCCGCGCCGTGGTGATCACCAAACTCGACCACGCCCGCGCGAACTACATGGAAGCACTGGCGGCCGCGCAAAACGCGTTCGGCGACAAGGTTTTACCGCTCTACCTGCCGACCTCCCAAACCAACTGTGACGGCCTGATCGGCCTGCTGTCGCAGACGCGCTACCAGTACGCCGGCGGTAAGCGCACCCTGGCGCCGCCGGATCCCTCCGATGCCGATCAGATCGAGGATGCGCGCGGCATGCTGATCGAAGGAATCATCGAGGAATCCGAGGACGAGTCCCTGATGGAGCGTTATCTCGGCGGTGAGGCGATCGACGAGACCGTGCTCATCGAAGACCTGGAGCGGGCCGTCGCCCGGGGGTCGTTCTTCCCGGTGATCCCGGTGTGTAGCGGAACCGGTGTCGGCACCCTGGAATTGCTGGAGGTCGCCACCCGCGGTTTCCCGTCTCCGATGGAACATCCGCTACCGGAGGTGTTTACGCCGCACGGCGCTCCGCATGCCGACCTCGCCTGTGACGCCGAGGCGCCGTTGTTGGCAGAGGTGGTGAAGACGACGTCAGACCCCTACGTCGGCAGGGTCAGCCTGGTCCGGGTGTTCTCCGGGACCATCAGGCCCGACACGACGGTGCATGTGTCGGGCCATTTTTCGTCCTTCTTCGGGGAGCCCGACGGGAACGGACACACTCACCCCGACCATGACGAAGACGAACGCATCGGGGTGCTGTCCTTCCCGCTCGGTAAGCAGCAACGGCCCGCACCCGAGGTGGTGGCCGGCGATATCTGCGCGATCGGCAAGCTGAGCCGCGCCGAAACCGGCGACACGCTCTCCGACAAGGCCGAGCCGCTGGTGCTGAAGCCGTGGGCCATGCCGGAGCCGCTGCTGCCGATCGCCATTGCGGCCCATGCCAAGACCGACGAGGACAAACTCTCGGTCGGGCTGGGCCGGTTGGCCGCCGAGGACCCGACCCTGCGGATCGAGCAGAACCAGGAAACGCACCAGATCGTGCTGTGGTGCATGGGTGAGGCCCATGCCGGCGTCGTCCTCGACGCGCTGGCCAACCGGTACGGGGTCACCGTGGACACGGTGGAACTGCGCGTCCCGTTGCGGGAAACCTTCGGCGGCAAGGCGAAAGGCCACGGCCGCCACGTCAAGCAGTCCGGCGGGCACGGCCAGTACGCGGTGTGCGACGTCGAGGTCGAGCCGTTGCCGGAGGGCTCCGGGTTCGAGTTCGTCGACAAGGTGGTCGGCGGAGCGGTACCGCGCCAATTCATCCCGAGTGTGGAGAAGGGCGTTCGCGCGCAGATGGAAAAGGGTGTGCACGCCGGTTACCCGGTGGTCGACATCCGGGTCACCCTGCTCGACGGCAAAGCACACAGCGTGGATTCGTCGGACTTCGCCTTCCAGATGGCGGGTTCGCTGGCATTGCGGGAGGCCGCCGCCGCGACGAAGGTGTCCTTGCTCGAGCCGATCGACGAGATTTCGGTGCTGGTGCCCGACGATTTCGTGGGCGCGGTGATGGGCGACTTGTCGGGTCGTCGCGGCCGTGTACTCGGCACCGATACCGCGGGCCAGGACCGCACGGTGGTCAAGGCCGAGGTGGCTGCCGTCGAGCTGACCCGGTACGCGATCGACTTGCGTTCACTGGCGCACGGCGCCGCGTCGTTCACCCGTTCCTTTGCCCGCTACGAACCGATGCCGGAGTCCGCCGCGACCCGGCTGAAGGCTACTGTTTGAAAGCACCTGTGAACCAGCCAGATTGGGATCCCGGACTCGATTATGTCGACATTCAATGGACTACCTGCCCATATCCTGCTCAATCATTTCGTGGTCGTCTTAGGTCCGCTGGCAGCGATTCTGGCGATCCTGTGTGTGGTGTGGCCCGCGGCACGGCGCCGGCTGATCTGGCCGGTTCTGCTGCTGGCGGTGGGCACGCTCATCTTGACCCCGTTGACGACCAGCGCGGGCGTCTGGTTGTCGGCTCGCGTCGGTACGCCGTCGCCGGTCCTCACGAACCACGAGCAACTCGGCTCAACCCTGATCTACATCGTGGCGGCGCTGGCGGCGACGATCGCGGTATTGGCCGTCCTGCACGTTCGTGAGGCACGCGGTGTGGACATGAAACTCACACTGCATGCGGTGGTCGGGGTGCTGGTGATCATCGCGGCCGTGGCCACGCTGGTACAGACCTACCGCGTCGGCGATTCGGGCGCTCGGGCCGCCTGGGGCAACGTGACATCGTCAGCCCAGTGAGGTTGCCGCACAGCCCTTCTCATGCGCCGCGACCGAGCTGTTGAGCCACAGCGCGGCGGTCCAGCGAGCCCTTGGCGGTGTGCGGCAGCTCGCTGGTCTGGAGGAAGGTTGCCGGCACCTCGTACGGCGCCAGTCGCTCGCGGCAGAACTCCGTAAGCTCCTCGGGGCTCGGCGGAGTCGATCCCCGGGCGACGATCACCGCGGCCACCGTCTCGCCGTACATTTTGTCCGGCAGCCCGAACACGGCCACCTCCAGGATCTCGGGATGACCGGTCAGCACCCCCTCGACGCGTTCCGGCGAAATCTTCTCGCCGCCGCGGTTGATGAGTTCCTTGAGACGTCCGACGAGCGTCAGGTATCCATCCGGGTCGAGGTAACCCTGGTCGCCGGTTCTGAACCATCCGTCGACGAACGACGTG
>DASYJS010000233.1:0-10391 GCA_035996225.1 Mycobacterium sp.
TGCCACCGCCACCGACCGACGCCGATAGACCGGCAACCGGCACGAAAACTCCCGTCGGAGCTGCGCATTCGGCCGCGCTGGGATTGCGGTCGGACGTGTCATCCGCTGGCCGGCGAGCGCACTATCCGCCGAGCGCACCAACACGATTCCGACCGCCCACATTCACTCGCCCGACGGTGCCGAGACGACGAATTCTCGACCGCCTCGGCTCGGGACCAAGACCAAAGCTGGTCCTCATCCACGCGCCGGCCGGCTACGGCAAAAGTACGCTGGCCGCACAGTGGGCCGAAGCGCTCACCCGACAGGGCGTGAAGACCGCGTGGTTGGCAATCGATAGCGACGACGACATCACGGTCTGGTTTCTCTCCCACCTGATTGAGGCGATCCGGCGCACCCTGCCAGACCTCGCGGAGACACTACAACAGGTATTCGAGGGGCATCTGGAAAACGCGCAACACTACGTCCTGAATGCTTTGATCGATTGCCTGCATTCCGACAAACAGACTCTCGCGCTGGTGATGGAAGACTGGCACCGGGTTAGCAACGGGGAAACGACGAAGGCTCTGGCCTATCTGATCGAAAATAGTTGCCACCACCTACATTTGATCATCACAAGTCGTGCGCGCTCTGGACTTCCGCTCTCCGCGATGGCGGTCCAGGGGGAACTCACGGAAATCGACTCGTCACTGCTCAAGTTTGATGTGGCCGAATCCCAGACACTGCTGGTCGATCAGTGCGGGCTCGACCTCACAACAGCCGATGTGGCCGAACTCGAGGACTCCACGGACGGATGGGCAGCCGCCTTGCAGCTGGCGTCATTATCGCTTCGTGACCATTCCGACCCTGCCGCGCTCATCCAGAATCTGTCCGGGCGGCACAAAGCAATAGGCGAGTATTTAGCATCCAACGTCCTGGACAGCCTGGAGCCAGCTCTCCTCGATTTCCTGCTGTCGACCTGCATCACCAAACAGATCAGCAGCGGGTTGGCGACCGCGCTCACCGATAACCGGCGTAGTCAAAGCGTCCTCGAAGAAATCGAAAAGCGCGATCTCTTTCTGCGCAGGACCGACACCGAAGGATCGTGGTTCCAATACCACCACCTGTTCGCCGAGTACCTCTTGCACCGCCTCGAGCGCGACGCAGAAGATCGCATACCAGAACTACATCGCAAAGCCGCACAGTGGTTTTCGGAGCGGCAGATGCTCAGCCAGGCCGTCGATCACTTGATCCTTGCCGGCGACACAACGCAGGCGGTCGATGCCGTCGAGGAGGCGGCCCCGGATCTGAACGAACGATCCCAGATGAGCACCTTGATCGGGCTTGCGGTCAAGCTGCCGGCACAAGACGCCGATGCGCGCCCGAGGCTGCAGGTCGACGTCGCGTGGGCAAACGTCGTGCTGCACCGGTTAGCGGCGGTAGCCGACGCACTTCGGTTGGCTGAGGCCGCGATCGATGCGGTTCCGAAAGAGCAAGCTGGCGACCTGCGCACCGAGATGGACCTGATTCGCGCAGTAGTCGCCGCTTTCCAGGACCGCATCGACACCTCTGCAGCCGCCGATGCGGTGCAGGCTTGTGTCGACCGGGCGGACACGCTTCACCCCTGGATTCTCTGCCGGGCAGCCGATGTCGGCTCATTTCGTGCCATCCGGGTGTTCGACTTCGATGACGCGTTGCGCTGGCAGAGGTGGGGACACCAATACCATCAGCGCATCTCCGGGGCGCTCACCGTCGGCTATGGATACTGTTTCGCGGCGATCGCCGCGAATGAGCAGCTTGACGTCGCCGGCGCCGAAGCGCACCTGCGACACGCGATGCGAATCGCGCTGCCGCCCTCCGGGCGCCCAACTTACGTCGCAAAGCTCGCCGGATCCTTGTTGGGTGAGCTTCTCTACGAACGTGGTCAACTCGACGAAGCGGAGGCATTGCTCGACGACGCGTACGAACTCGGCACCGAAGGCGGACTCGTCGACTTCATGCTCGCAACTTTCGGGACCGGAGCTCGGCTGAAATTGACCCGCGGCGACACCGCAAGCGCGCGCGACCGACTTGCCGAAGGCCTAGACATCGCGAGGACACTGCAACTTCCGCGGCTAGAGGCTCGCTTGCTCAATGAAACTGTCCGACTTGCCGCAATGTCGGCCGAGCCGATCGACGAGTCGGTAGCACAGCGAATCACGCACGCAGGCTCTCAAGCGCTCGACGGAATCGGCAACGTCACAGCCGAATTCACGGAGGATTCGCAAATCCGATTGCTCATGATCGACGGGACGCCATCAGCGCTTGCCACGGCGTGCGAGCGGGCACGCATTCGTCTGGCGCATCTCAATCAAGCCAAACGCCCACGCGCACACCTACACGCCACGGTTCAACTTGCGCTCTGCCTGGCCGCGGCCGGGGACGCTGCCGAAGCACAACACGTCCTCGCGCCAGCACTAAAAACCTGCGCCGCGCTGGGATTGAGGCAGTTGTTGATCGACGAAGGGCCCCAGGTGCTCCGCCTCGCGGAGGCATGCGTTACGCAGACCGAGAGCAGTTTTGGCGATGACGCGGTCACCGCGAATATCCGCGATTTCGCACTGCACCTTGCTGAGAAGCCCGCACTCTAGCGCCCGCGGCCTAATTCGACGCTGTTCAAAGGTCCTTGACTAGCCAACACCGCCACGGCGAGCCCGCTGTGAAGCCGGGGATGGGACTTGACTATTTCGGTCTGACCATTTTAATGTTTTGGCTGTGATGTCCTCTCCAGCGCCTCGGCGCCGCCGACCGAGCGGAACCCGGTAGTGGACCCCGAGACGTTCTCCTACCGTTCCGCGGACGGCAGGCAACTCGCCGGCTACCGCTGGACTGCTCAAGACGGCGAGACGGGCGCGGGCGTCGTTGTGCTGGTGCACGGCATGGGCGAGCACGTCCGCCGATACGGTCATGTTGCCGACGCGCTCACCTCCCAGGGGTTTGTGGTGTACGGACACGACCATCGAGGACACGGCGCCTCACTGGCCGCCACCGACGAACCTGGCCAACTGGGACACAACGGGTGGCGGGCACTGGTGGACGACCTGAATTTGATGGTTGCCCAGGCGCGATCAAATCATCCTGGCTTACCGGTTGTGATGGTCGCTCACAGCATGGGTTCGTTTGCCGCTCAACAGTTTCTGCTCGGTCGCGGCGCCAATGTGGATGCGGTTGCGCTCACCGGAACCGCGGCCGTCGACCTCCTGGAACCGGCCTTGGACCTCTCCGGCGAACTGGAGCTGTCCGCCTTCAATGCCGCGTTCCACCCGGCCCGGACGGATTTCGACTGGCTTTCTCGCGACGAGTCGGTGGTCGACGCCTATCTCGCTGATCCGCTGTGCGGATTCGGCCTCGACACCGCGTCGCTGAAAGACATGTTCGCCGGCGCCCGGCGACTCGCCGACCCCGCCCAGGTGGCACGCATTCCCCGTGACCTGCCGCTGTATGTGGCTGTGGGATCGAGGGATCCTGTCAATGCCGGGCTCACTCTGCTGTGGGTACTCGTGGACCGTTACCGAGCCGCCGGTCTCAACGATGTCACCGTCCGCGTCTACGACGAGGCCCGGCATGAGATCCTCAACGAGATCAACCGGGCAGAGGTGATCGACGACCTGCTGCAATGGCTGCGGCGGGTATCGGCTAGCAGCGCCCGGTGCGCCCGTGCCACCCCGGCTGCTGCACAGGACACGTCGACAACCGCGAGGACGAACCGATGACTGACGACCATAGGGTCGACCTGCCCGCGCCCAAGGACCTCGACGCATCCACCGCTCTGATCGTCGGCGGCACCGCCGGCATAGGGTTGGCTTCAGCCCGGGCTCTCGCCGCGGCCGGCGTACCACGGATCGTGATCGTCGGCCGCAACGCCGAGCGGGGCGAACTCGCCGCGAAGTCGATCGCCGAACTCGGTGCCGCCGCACACTTCGTCGCCGGTGACGCCACCGATCCCAGCACCGCAGCCGCTGTTGCGGCAGAGGCCAATCAGATCCTGCCCGGTATCGACATCCTGATGTGCAGCACCGCCGCCGACGTGCGGCCTGAGCTGTTCATCGATATTCCGACAGCCGACATCGGTCGGATGCTCACCCAACTGGCGCTGCCGTCAATGCATATGGCCAGCGCGGTGCTGCCAGGCATGCGCATTTGCCGAAGCGGTGTCATCGTGAACCTGGCGTCCGATGCGGCCAAGACCGCCACGCCTGGTGAAGCGGTGATCGGCGCCGCGAAGGCCGCCATCGTGATGTTCACCCGAACGATCGCCATCGAGGAGAAGCGCTACGGCATCCGCGCCAACGCTCTGACACCGTCGCTGGTCTACGGCACCGCCTCGACCGAACGCATCATGGCCGACGGATTCAGCGGTAAGCTTTTCGCCCGAGCGGCCCAGCAAGCTCAGCTCGGTGTGCCGACGGCCGAGGATATCGCTGCGCTGGCGGTGTTCCTGTGCAGCCCGGCGGCGTCGCGTTTGACGGGGCAGGCAATCAGCGTCAACGGCGGCATCTCCGCGGCATAACTGGCGCCAGCAGACGCAAAGTCGCACAAAACCGCAACCCGAAGTGCGATCCTACGTCTGCTCGCCAGTCTTTCATGGTTACCGGCTGCACCGCCGAGACCCGGCTCTGGCGTCCTCCAGGTAGAGGGCGATCGCCTCCGACCGGTTGATGGCGCCGATCTTGCGAAGGATCCTCTTCACGTGTGTCTTGACCGTTTCGACGGTGATGACGAGTTCGTCGGCGATCTCGGCGTTGGAGGCTCCCAGGACCAGCCGTTCGAATACTTGGCGTTCACGGTGCGACAGCGTGGCTGCCAGCGTGGAATCCGCCGCTATGGTCGGGGGCTCGACACGCGTGTCGTCTTCGACATCGAAGCTGATGGCTGCTGCGGCGATGCGGTCTGCTTCCTCGGTCAGCCGCACCGCCGCGCGGGCGATCGAGGTCCGCTGTTGTTGCACCCGTTCGGTATTCAGCAGCTTCTCATGAAGCAATGTATAGGCGGAGGCGAACGCATCGAGCACATCGATGTCACCGGCAGAGACGCCACCTTCGCTGCGACGGCCGACGTGAAGGAGTGCGATCACCCGCGATTTCGCGATGACGGGGGCGACGAGATAGTGCACGGAGCCGAGCAGCTCCCGATAGCCGGGCGAGGCGGGCATGTCGGCCTCATTCGTCCGGGTGGTGTCACGCAGGCGAATACAGGCCCGCTCGGCTGCACATTCACGACGCGGGATCACGGTGGGGCCGCCAAGGCCGTGGTCGGATTCCTCGACGACGAATCCGTCGTCTTCGACGAATGACAACAACGCGCTGTCGAAACCGAGCACGTCAGAAAGTTCGGTACAGGCTTGACGGCCGAGCCCTTGCAGCGATCCGGCCTTCTTCATGCGACGGATGCCAGCGGTCAACGACCGCACCACATCGACGCGGTCACCGGCTCTCATCTGGCGCGCTTCGACCTGCGCCTGCAGGAAATCTGTCAGGCGGCTCTGTCCGATCGGTGACGCGGTGTCGTCGCGGACGCCGCGTTCGCGGCCCACCAGTCGCTCGGTGGTGGCGGCCGACATCGTGATGGCCTCGTCAAGAGTCGTCGCGTCACCCGATCGGGCGATGCCGAATGCGCTACATAGCTGTTCATCGAGTTCGTTGAGCCGGGCCACCATCGCGCGGGTGTTCATCGTGATACCCCGACATCAGCGGTGGCGATGCCGGCATAGGTCGCGACCGCCGCTGCCCTGCTGGACGTATTGAGCTTTTTGGCAATGTGTTTCAGATGGGACTTCACCGTCCCCTCGGAGATCACCAAGCACCGGGCAATCTGGCCGTTGGTGGCCCCAGTCGCCACATGCGACATGATGTCTCGTTCGCGGGAGGTCAACGCGGGGGTAGCGGGTTGATTGCCGCGGTAATAGGCATCGTGTCGCGGTCCCGGCGCCGCGCCTGGCAATGACCACAACGCCGATCGGGCTGAGCGGCAGAGCAATTCGTCGACGTTGCCGCACACATTGTCGACTTTGACGCGTTGTTGCGCGGCCTTCTCTTCGAGCGCCGCGCTCTCGAACGCCACGGAGAGACACTCGGCGAAGGCCTCCAACTGTTCGAGATGGTCCATCGTCACTACTCCGTGGGGTTCGGGGCGGTCGGCATGCAGAATCCCGATTGCCCTGCCCTGAACGGTGATAGGAGCGGCGATATAACCAAAGCAGCCGGATGCCTCGACGAGCTCCTTATACGTGCGTCTGTCTTCCATCGGCGACGGCGCGAAGGCGCCGCACCGCTTGCGGACGAGGTCTGTCTCCAGCGGAGCGTCCGCCAGCTGGATGTGGCGGCCAGCTACGTACTCGAGGAACTGTCGCGAATGGCGGTCGGCCCCTTGGTCTTCGATATGCAGGTGCTGGGGCAGCCACAGCGAACCGCGCACGGAGGAGATCAGGGTCCGCGCGAAAGCCAACTCGCGGCTCAGTACCTCCGGGGCAGCGTAAATCATTTTGCGCGGCGGCAGACCCCGCAGGTACCCCAGGGCATGACGGATCTCCGACATGGATTTGACCCGGCGAGCCAGATCGTAGTCGAGGAGTTCGCACTGCAACCTCAGGACCGAGATCAGGATTTCGGTGGTTGTCGCCCAGTCGGCTGTCGGGTCGGATGGCAGCCCGATCCGCTGCTCGAGGCATTGCCTGAGGTTGTCCAACTGGTGTGCCAACGCAGTCGGCGTCAGGTCGGGAGGGGGCACTTTGAGGTGTTCGGCGGCGGCCGCGACGGTTGCCTCGGCACGCGCAACCACCGCCGGATCCTCCGCGATGGAGGCCATGAGTACTCGCGAGACCATCACCACTCCTCCCACCCTTACGAGCCAGCCATTTCGGATCAACGGTCAGACCATTGGACCAAAGTATAGAGCAGGTGTTACGCAGGACACAATGGCTTCGCACACCTTTACTCGCACGTCAATATTTGCGGGCGGGCCATC
The DNA here is from genome assembly GCA_035996225.1 of Mycobacterium sp. Taxonomy (GTDB): domain Bacteria; phylum Actinomycetota; class Actinomycetes; order Mycobacteriales; family Mycobacteriaceae; genus Mycobacterium. Next base: position 6,979 of record DASYJS010000233.1, read on the forward strand.
CGGCGAATCTCGTCCGTCTCCGTTGCGCTTGTGCACCGTCCGAATGCAATGGTCTAATGGTCAGGCCATAGGAGGTCTGGATGCACGCTGTGATCATGCATGAGTTCGGCACCGCCGCGGTGTTGTGTCCAGGCGAATTTCCCGACCCGACCGCACGGCCGGGCTGGGTGACCGTGGCGCTGCGCGCCAGCGCCCTGAACTGGCATGACGTCCTGGTTCGCCAGGGCCGCTACGGCTCGCCGCTGCCGCACATCATCGGCGCCGATGGCGCCGGCGTACGAACCGACACCGGAGAGCACGTGGTGGTGTTGCCGTCGCTGAACTGGGGCGACCGCGACGAAGCGCCCAGCAGCGGCTGGGAGATTCTGGGCGACCACACCCCCGGCACCTACGCCGAGCTGGTCACCGTGCCCGCCGACTGCCTGGCACCCAAGCCCGCGGGCCTGAGCTGGGCCGAGGCGGCGGCCCTGCCGCTCGTCGGAGTCACGACCTACCGGGCCCTGTTTGTCCGCGGACGGCTACGAGCGGGTGAATCGATGCTGGTGATCGGTGCCGGCGGCGGGATCGCCACCATGGCGATCGCCCTCGCGGTCGCCGCAGGAGTGAGCATTACGGTGACCTCCTCCGCGACGGACACCATCGAGCGCGCGGTGTCCGTCGGAGCACGCGGCGGCGTGCTGCACAGCGAACCGGGATGGCCCGAGCACGCCCGAGCCATGTCCCCCGACAAGGCCGGATTCGATCTGATCCTCGACCCCGTCGGACGCTGGAACGATTCCGTGCGCGCGCTGCGGTCCGGCGGCCGGCTCGTGGTACTCGGCGCCAATGCCGCACAGACCGCCCCCATGGACGTTCGCAGCTTCTATTTCGGTCAATTCGATCTGCTCGGAACGACCATGGGCAGCAGCAGGGACTTCGCCGGCCTGCTCGACATGATCGATCGCTGCTCGATGCGTGCGCCGGTGATCGACCGCGAGTTCCCGCTGGACCGCGCGGCCGAAGCACACGAATACCTGGAGCGCGGACGCACGTTCGGCAAATGCGTACTGACGCACGACTAGGAGGCGCACCGTGACCGAATCCCCCGACCTGGTCACCTACCGGGTCGAAGCCGCCGTCGCCGGCGGCCCCGACGCAGGAGCCTTGGCCGCCTACCTGACGCTCAACGATCCCGACCGGCGTAACGCGCTGTCCGACGCGCTGCTGGATCAACTGAGCTCGCTGCTTCAACGAGCGGCATCTGATTCGCGGGTCAGGGTGGTCGTGCTGACGTCGTCGCACCCGCGGATCTTCTCTTCCGGAGGAAGCCTCGATGCGTTCGCCGACGATCGCGCGACGATCGCCAAGTACGCCGGCCTGGCACGCTTCCCCACTTTGTTTCGCACCCTGACCGAAATCGACAAGCCGGTGATCTGCGCGGCCAACGGCGACGTGCTGGCCGGAGCGCTGGGCATCGCCTTGGCCTGCGACCTTGTCATCGCCAAGGCGTCAATCCGGCTGGGCTGCCCCGAGATCAACGTCGGCGCCTTTCCGTTCATGATCTCGGCGTTGATTTTCCGCGCCACTGGACGGCTACTCGCCAACGAGCTGATGATGACCGGCCGGCTGATCAGCGCCGCCGAGGCGGCGACCGCCGGGTTGGTCAACAAGGTGGTGCCCGATGCCGAGTTCGACGACGCGCTGCGCCAATGGGTGGCCGACATCGCTGCCAAATCACCGTTGTTGCTCGGCATGGGCAAGCGGGCGTTGGCGGCGACCCGGGACCTGCCGCTGGAATCGGCGCTGGACTACCTGCAGGCCCAGCTCGCCTTGGCCTTCACCACCGAGGATCTGGCCGAAGGAGTGCGGGCCTTCAAGGACAAGCGTTCGCCGAGGTGGCGCAACGCGTAGACGTCGACCATCTTCGCGCCCAGACCTCCTTGCCGTTTCGGTCTGACCATTCTACAATCCGATGGATTAAACCTCTTAGCTCACAACCGTAGAGTGGATCCCCAAGCACCGAGGAACAGCGCGATGAAGCCGAGCCCGTACACCATTCGCTACAGCCCGCAAGAAATCGACCATTACTACCGGGAGGGGCTGTGGTCCACCGACACGTTTCACGACCTGCTTGTCCGGCACGTCGAAGAAAATCCCGACAAGGTGTTCGCGACCGACGGAACGCAATCGCTGACCTTCCGGGAGCTCTTCGATGCGGGCCAACGGCTGGCTGTCGGTCTGCACCGGCATGGCTTGCGACGCGGTGACACAGCAGCCGTTCAGCTGCCCAACTGGGTAGAGTTCATCCAGGTGCTGACCGCGTTGTCGCGACTGGGCGTCGTCATGGTGCCGATCATGCCGATCTACCGGCGCGAAGACGTCGGCTACGTGATGTCCAACGCCGGGGTAAAGGCGGTGTTCACTCCGGCACACTTCAGCAAATTTGGCTATCTGGACATGTATCTCGGTCTGCGCCGCGAGCATCCGGAACTCACGATTATCGTCGCCCGGCCCGACGGCGCCGCCGAAGACGTCGCCGATGCCGACGCCGACGTGTTCACCCTCCAGCAGCTTGAGGCCGACACCGACGACGCCAGCGCGCGTGCGGAACTGGGCAGCGCGCCGCGCCCAGATGAGCCGTTCGTCATCGTCTACACCTCTGGAACCACATCACGGCCGAAGGGGTGCGTGCACACGTTCAACACCTACTGTGCCGGGGCGCGTGCGCTGGTCGATCCGTTCGGCTACACCGAGGCCGATGTCCAGTTCGGTCCCTCCCCCATTGCCCACACCACCGGGCTGGTCACCAGCGTGTTGGTGCCGATGTTGGCCGGGGCGGCGACACACGTCATGGCCAAGTGGGATCCCGCCCACGCCATTGACGAAATCCAGCGCTTCGGTTGCACGGCGGCGGTCACCGCCCCGACTTTCCTGCACAGCCTGATGTCCGAGTACGACGCCAAGCGCCACGACCTGTCCACGTTGCGACTCTGGACATGCGCGGGCGCACCAATCCCCGCGGCGGTCGTCGAGCAGGCCGGCGCAACGCTGCCTAACGTCAAAGTGCTCAGCCTCTACGGGCGCAGCGAAAACCTCGTCACCACAACGTGTTCAGTCACAGACGACGTGTCGCGCGCCCTGACCTCGGACGGCAGAGCCGTGCCCGGCTCAGAGGTCAGGATCATCGACGACGGGAGCCAAGTGCCGCACGGCACCGAGGGCGACATCGCCTACCGCGGCCCCGCCCACATGATCGAATATCTCGCCAACCCGGAGGAAACCGCGGCCCTGTTCACCAAGGACGGCTTTTCCAAGTCGGGCGATCTGGGGACGATGACCAAGGACGGATACGTGCGGGTAACCGGCCGGACCAAAGACATCGTCATCCGCGGCGGGATGAACATCAGCGTCCGCGAGATCGAGGAGCACCTGGC
>DASYJS010000234.1:0-49967 GCA_035996225.1 Mycobacterium sp.
GGCTGCCCGCACGACACCTGGGCGACCGCGCCCGGATCCTCGGGTGCGACGATCACCGCGCGGCCCGCGCCGAGCTGTTCGCGGTCGAGGAAGATGGCGCTCGCCGCGGCGTCCTGGGAGATGCTGGCCACCGACAGCGTCGCTTCGGCCATCCCGTAGCTCGGCTTGACCGCGTTCGCGGGCAGACCGTAGGGGGCAAACGCGTTGGTGAATTTCTCGATCGCCGCCATGGTGACGGGTTCGGAGCCGTTGAGGACGCAGACAAGGTTGCTGAGGTCGAGCGTCTCGCCCGCCGGGGGCAATCCCCGCTCGGCCGTCAATTCGAACGCGAAGTTCGGCGCCGCCGCAAAGGTACGGCCGAAAGTCGACTCGATACCCAATTGCTTGATCCATCGGTAGGGGCGGCGAAGAAACGCCATCGGATCCATGAGCGTGACCTGGGCCCCGAAGAACGCCGTGAACATGATCATCATCAACCCCATGTCGTGATACAGGGGCAGCCAGCTCACCATCCGGACGTCGACGTCCAGCCCACCGGTCATGACCATCTGCATCGCGTTGGTGTAGACGGACCGATGGGTGATCTCCACCCCGGCCGGTGACCGCGTCGAGCCCGAGGTGTACTGCAAGTAGGCGATGTCGTCGGTGTCGAGGGCCGCGCCGGTGAACATCGAACCGAGCGTTGCCGGCAGCGCGTCCACCGCGATCATCCGCGGTCGCTCCTTCGGCGCCAGCGTCCGAATGAACGTGCGGACAGACTCCGCGGCGGCGGTCGTGGTCAACACCGCGGCGGGCCGGGCGTCGGCCAGCACCGCAGCCAATCGCTCGGCATGCCCCGACATGGTCGGCGCGAACAGCGGTACCGCGATATTGCCTGCATAGACAGCACCGAAGAACGCAGCCACATAGTCGAGGCCGTGCGGCGCGAGGATCGCCACCCGATCCCCCGGCTTGGTGACCTGCTGCAGGCGGGCGCCGATCGCGCAGACCCGGGCCCACAGCTCGTTCCAGCTGAGCACCACCGGCCGCCCATCCGGTTCCTGCGAGTAGTCAAGGAAGCGGTATGCCGGACTGTCACCGTGCTCGGCTCGGTTGTGGTCAAAATACGAGGTCAAGGTCACGCCCTCGGGCGCGAGGATCGGACCAGAGTCGGAAGCGAAAGGGTCCGCATCGCCCGCGGTGGGCACCACAACGTCCACACACAGATTCCGACTCACGGTAGGACAGATTAATCGGCTCGTGTGGCATTTGCCGCACCGGTTCGCTATGGCGGAGATCACGATCGGGCGACTATTGGCCTATTGTCACTGCTCGCGGCCTGATAGCGCCGCCGGAACGGTCCGGATCGATTTGTCAGACCGTCGTTATTCGCAGCCGATTTTGGGCGCTCAATTGCCAAGAAGACTGTCGACGCGTGCTTCGAGCTGGCCGCGCTCGCCGACATCGTCGATATTGATTCCAAACCGGTCTCTGAGGGCGTCGATGACCGCGGCCGCATCGTCAAGAACGATCTTTTCGGTCCCCCCATCACGGTGGATGGCCAGGTTGCGGCCGGATAGGTTGAGCCGGGCGTCGTCGCTGACCAGTGCCACCATCAGGCCGGTGACGAAGTGCGAGGTGGGGTTGGTCGAGACGTACCAGCTCCCCACCTTCAGATCGATCTGCGGCCGGGTTTCGGTGGTGAATTCGTACAGCGACTGCCACTCACCCAGCACCTGGGCCTGCAGCACCAAGCCGTCACCGCGGTCCTGCAGCCGATAGGGCTCATGCGTCGTCTGCTGGGCGTTGCCGATTTCGAAGCGAATGGGAGAGGTCAGGGTCTGGCCGCCGAAGCCGACGTCGACGAGGTAGGACCCCTGCGAGCCGGGGAACGTCACTGCCAACACGGTGTGGGTCTGCGCCGGCGGTGGCGCGTCGGGCGGCAGCATCCAGATCACTCGCCCCGCCAATCGGCGCACCCGAAAGCCGACTTCGGCCAGCACGTAACCCATCAGCCCGTTTTGCTCGTAGCAGTAGCCACCCCGGCGCCGGTGAACCAACTTCTCGATCAGGGCGTCTGGGCTCAGGTCGTCGACCGGCACCCCCATCACCGGATCGAGGTTCTCGAACGGGATGGCTTGCGTGTGAGCGGTCATTAGATCCTGCAGCACATCCTGGGTCGGCTCGACGGCACCGCCATAGCTGATGCGCTCGAAGTACCCAGTCAGATCCAGTGTCATAGGTCTATTCTGGCCGAGGGTTAACCCGCAGGAAACCCAAGACATCAGAAGGTGTTTGGATCAAATTCGCCTCGATGCCGACCCCGCGGCACGGCGAGTCCCGGCAACGGTCGGCGCCCTCGATTTCAGTTAGTACGGCCGTTCGGGACGCCATTGTGTAGTCGTTTCGCGCGTCAGAGGCGGCACGGACAGGGCCGTTGCCGATTACCGCCCGATTGATCATCACCGAATCGTGTCCCCGGAGAGTGGCCGAGCGATACTCTTGAGCTCGCGAATTCGACAATCGCGGGAAAGTTGAGCGCCAAGAATATGGGTGACGGCTCCGCCAAAGACGCGTCGGGCGGCATCATCGCGGAGTTGGGCGCCGCTGGATTCGAGGACGCACGCCAAGTAGCCCGGGGTGGCGCCGGGGTGATCTATTGCGCCTACGAAACGGCACTCGGGCGCAACGTCGCGATCAAGGTGCTGCCGTCGCACATCGATGAAGAGAGCCGGGAGCGTTTTCTGCGCGAAGGCTATGCGATGGGTGGGCTCTCGGGGCACCCGAACATCGTCAACATCCTGCGTGTCGGGGTGACCGACAACGGCCGGCCATACATCGTGATGCCGTACATGGCCTCGGATTCCCTGGCGGTCCGGTTGCGCCGAGAAGGGCCGACCGCCTGGCCCGAGGCGTTACGGATCGCCGTAAAGCTTTGCGGGGCACTGGAAACCGCGCACCGAAGCGGTACCTTGCATCGCGATATCAAGCCCGCCAACGTGCTCGTCAGCGATTATGGCGAACCGCAACTGAGTGATTTCGGGATCGCGCACATCGAAGGCGGTTACGAGACTGCCACCGGATTCTTCTCCGGCACAATCGATTACACCGCACCAGAGGTCATGACCGGTAAACCAGCGACGGTCGCTTCCGATGTCTATTCACTCGGCGCCACGATCTATGCGCTGATTGCGGGCGGGGCTGCCCACGAACGCAAGAACGACGAGGACCTTGTCGCGCAGTACCTGCGCATCAGCACTACGCGGATCCCGGATATGCGTCCGGAAGGAATCCCGGAGGCGGTGTGCGCGGCGGTCGAGCATGCGATGGCTATCGATCCGGCGGAGCGGCCGGTGTCCGCGGCGGAGTTCGGCCGCGAATTGCAGTCCGCGCAGCGCCTCAACGGTTTACGGCCCGATTCGATGGCAATCACCAGCACCGGCCCCGAATCGGGAAGCACGCTGAACAAGCAGCCCGGCGTCGCTGAGTCTTCGGTCGCTCCCAGCGAGGCGGTCGCGTCGGCGTCGGCGCCAGATGGGACTACGTCGACCGTTCCGGGATCAGCGCCACCGGTTGCAGACCCGGGCAACGCCACCAGGCCAGTGAGTGACGTCATCGGCGGCGCATCGCCGCGTCCGCAGGCCGGACCTCCCGATAAGGACGAGTTCACCGCAGCGGCGAGCATCCTGCGCGGCGCGTACAGCGCGGAAACCCAAGCGCAGGTTGGCACCTCGGCGCCGTCGGGACGGACCCCGGAATCGGCGGGCGGTGGCTCCGGAATCAACCCGCCAGGCGGTCCCGGGCAAACGGCGTCCTCCGGTTCGGTCCCGCCTTCGTGGCGCAAGCCGTTCTTGGTGAAGGCGCGGGAGTGGTTCGCCGAGCCGGGCAAAAAGCGGAATCGGGTAGCGATGGCCGCCGGTGCCGCCGTCTTGGTCGTGCTGTTGGTCGTCGGCGGACTCTACTTCGGGCTTGCCCCCGATAACAGCGACTCCAAGCGCGTCGCCAGCCAGCCGACCACTCAGGCGCCGCCTGGCTGGAAGCCGATCACGAACGACCGCGTGTCGCGTGATGCGGCGGCGACGACACAGATCGACGGCACGATCTGGATCTTCGGCGGGATTCGCAGTGACGGCGCTGTCACGGCAATGCAGGAGGGCTATGACCCCGTCATCGATAGCTGGAAAGGCGGCGACGATCTACCCGTTGCCGTCCAGCGCGCGATGGCGGTCAACTGGCAGGGAAACCCCGTCGTGCTCGGTGGCTGGAAGACCGCCGCCGGCAAAAAAGTTGCGACCGACCAGGTTTGGCGGGTCGTCAACAGTCACTGGGTGGAGCTGCCCCATCTCTTGCAGCCCCGGGCTGCAGCGGCGGCCGCGGTCGTGGGAGACCGCCTCGTCGTCACCGGCGGTGTGGACGCCAACGGCGCGCTGCTGAACACCACCGAGGTCTTCGACGGCACCTCCTGGAGCCTCGGCGTGCCGATCCCGACGCCCCGGCAACTGCTGGCCGCCGCGTCGGACGGCAAGCTCGTCTACACGGTGGGCGGAACCACCGGGGACTCCGACCGGGTGGATGTCGAGGCATATGACCCCGTCGCCAAGACCTGGACCACCTTGCCCGGACTTCCCCAGGCGCGCAGCGACCTCGGCGTGGCCATCACCGACGGACGGCTGATTGCCGTCGGAGGCGTGTCGGGCGGGCAAGTCCTCAAAAGCGTTTCGGTGTTCGATCTGATGACCAAAACGTGGGGCGATTTGCCGGACATGGCGACGGCGCGGCACGGCATGGCAGTCGCGGCGGTCGAGAAATCCGTGTACGCGATCGGCGGATCGACCGCTATCGGGGATAACCAGGCGATCTCGACGGCGGAAGTGCTGAAACTGCCGGCACGGAAGATCCAGCCGGCGCCGCAATGGCGTTCCCTGCCGGACGCACCGACTGCCCGGCTGATGATGGCGTGGGCCGTGCTCAACGACAAGCTCTGGATCATGGGTGGCCTGCGCAACGGCACTGCTCTGCAGACGGTCGAGAATTTCGACCCGAAGACCGGCGCCTGGGAAACCGGGCCTCCGCTGCCCATCCCGCTGCACCATGCGGCGGCGGCGACCTACCGCGGCGAGGTGGTCGTGCTCGGCGGCGCGAGCGACAACATCGCCGAAGGGTCCAACAAGGTGTTCGCTCTGCGTGGCGGCAACTGGGTGGAGTTACCGCCGCTGGCGCATGCTCGCGCGGCGCCGGCCGCGGCCGTAGTGGGTGACAAGCTCGTCGTCGTCGGCGGGCAGAACGCCAAGCAGCTCGTTCCACAGACTGAGGTGTTCGACGGCAGTTCGTGGAAGGACGCCACCGACATGCCTACCCCGCGCGAACACCTGGCCGCGGTATCCGACGGGACCTATGTGTACACGGTCGGCGGGCGGTTCCTGTCCTCGGACAAGAACTCCGCGGCTTTAGAGCGGTTCGACCCCCAATCCGGGCAATGGACGAAGTTGGTGGGCATGCCGACGCCGCGCGGCAGCTTCGGCGCCACCTACATCGACGGACGGATTGTGGCGGTCGGTGGCGAAGAGCCGACCCGGGTGCTCAACGTGGTCGAGATGTACGACATCGGTGAGGGGAAATGGAGCACGTTGCCCCCGATGCCGACCCCGCGGCACGCCGAAGTGGTGGCAACGGTGGGCAACACGGTCTATGTCATCGGCGGCGCGAACCGGCCGACACATGAAGGCCCGATCGCGACCGTCGAGGCACTGGATTTCCTGTAATTTCGCTCGCGTGAGCGACTTTTCGCAGCTAGCGCCGGCGGATCAGGAAGCGATCGGCAAGAGGCTGCTGACGCTGCTGAAGGCGTTCGACAAGCGCGATGCCGAGCCGCTGCTGGGCGTGTACTCCGACAACGCCGACTGGGGGCCTGTTCAGGGATCAGAACTTCAACTGTGGCGAGCTTGCCGGTCCGCCGGAGACCAGCTTCCGGGTGCTGACCCCGAAGTGGTGCTGGTTCCCGCGCATCTTCGGGGGGGCAGGGACTGGTCGGCGGCGGAACGCTGGACCGGGACAACTTCTCGCTGCGTGCCTTGCAACGTCAGCACGATGGATCGTGGCTGATCGTCTCGGAGATGTTCCAAGACGCCAACACCGAGACCACCTACCAGCGGTAAGACGCCCACTGGCAACGGCCGGGTTTGCGGCGCAATGCTTCCTTGTTTTATTTGTGTCAAATATGGGGAATCGAGTGGAGACGGGCTACAGCGAAGCCACCACACAGATAACGGAGCCCCATGATGACCCACAGCACCCTATGGATTGTGATCGCCGTAGTAGTAGCAGTTCTGTTGATCGCCGCCCTGATCGTAGCGATCAGCACGGCCCGGAGTCGCCGCCGCCACCGGCAGGCCGAACAGATTCGTGAGCAGGCCAAGTTGGAGTCGGCCAAGCTCGAGCGCCGTGAGGCGCTTGCCCAGGAAACCGCCGCCAAAGCCCGTGCCGCTCAGGCCGAGGCCGAGGTCAAGGCCGCCGAAGCCGGCAGGCTGCAGGAGCACGCGGCGGCGCATCAGAGCGAGGCCGCGGCATCGCGCGAGCAACTCCAAGAGCGGTGGGACCACGCCGACCGCATCGACCCGAAGACCGGCAAGCAGGATCGCGAGGCCGACGATCCCGCGTCCGACCGCGGCGAGGCAAGGTCGGCCGAGTCAGCTGAAGCGCGGACCGATGCGGAATCCGTGCGAAAGGAGACTTATCGCGGGACGCCCGGCTAACGCTGGGCCAGTGCTTCGTAGCGCCACTGCGGAATGTTCCCCCTTGATGTTCCGCGGTGGCGCTTCGTTTCGTCTTCTATCCGGCGTTCTTAGCGGAAGCGCCGAACATCGTGACGACATTGGCGGGCGACTTGCTGCTCACGCGCATACAGCATGCCGTAGGTGAAACCGTTCTCTTCCACGGCCGTTCCCGCAGCGATCGCCATCCGGCGAAGCGCCTGGCAAGCCACCACCGTGTCCTGGTGATCGCCGAGCAAGCTCTGAATCTTCTTGTAGTGCCTGATGGTTCGCTTGACGCGCTTTGGCTTCTCCAGCGGTTGGCAGAGTTCGGCCGCGTAGCGTGCGCGTTTGGCGGCCTTGCGCGCACGGTGCAGCATGTCGGGGTCGCCGGTTTCGAGCGCGGCAGCCAGCCGCCGATCCGCCTTGCGCTCGGCGCGCCGGGTCAACTTCCGCAGGGCGCCGGTCCCGAGGTCCTCGCCGACAGGCGGCGTGGCACGCCAGCGTGCCAACAGCGCCATGACGGCCAGATAGCGCGGCGATTCCATCGCCTCGCGCACCACGGCTCGCGCCGGGAGTGCGACCGCGTCGAGGTCGTTGCGTATCCGGGCGCGAACCGGACCCAACACGAGCTCGTCCGGGTAACCGTCGAGGACCTCCTTGAACCTTCGCTGCTGAACCTCGCAATCGCGGACCTCGCCCAGCAGACCCGCGAACCATTTGAGTTCGCCGTCCATGCCGGCGATCTCCGATGCGTCGAGTTCATGGGCGAATACCCGCAGTGTGCTGCGTAACCGGCGGATCGCTACCCGAGTGTCATGAATGGGGTCTTGCCCCCGGCGCAGGCCGATATCGCCGGCCACTATCTGGCCTATTTGCGTACGCAAGTAATCCACCAGCGCTTGGGTGGCTGGCGTCACCGAGATTTCTGTTCGACTTTCCGGTGCGACGCGCGCGAGTTCCGACTGGTGCCGCGACGGGTGGGCTCCGGCCGCACGTAACTGCCGGGTCAGTCGCTTTGTTACCGAGCCTGCACCGGCGCCCGCATCCACCTCGATCTCACGCCAGGCCAGCAGGCGGTCGCCGACCGCCGCGCGCACCCGGTCGTCGTCGACTTCGGCAAGCGGCCCACCACTTTCCGGCCTAGTGATCCGGTAGCGCTCACGCACGGTGTGGATTTCCGCGACGCTGTCGACGTTCTTGCCCAGCGTAAGGCCGGTGAGCAGCGTGGTGGCCTCAGCAGGCGGGTAGTCCGACAGCGCCCAGGTCAGTTCGATCGGCCCATCTTCGCCGGGAATCTTGAGTAGCCAACCGGTTTCGTCGTCGTCGGCGCGGCGCCGCAGCTCGATACCGTGAGCACGCAGATCGTGGTCCGGGGTGTCGTAGTAGGTATGGGTCACGTCGATGGTGTCGTGGTCTACCTCGCCGTTGACGACGACGTCGCGCAGCGTCGGCAGAACGAACCGCTCATCGACATCCCACGTGTGGTGGCGTTCGAGTATGCCGGGCATTCACAACGGATTTCCCTATTACTCGCCTGCCAAACATCGGCGCACCGCGGTCGTGGGAGATCTAAAGCCAGGTGTCCTCCGTCGTGGTGGTGAGAAACGCCTCCAGGTCGTCGCGCCACTGGGCCGGCGTCGTCTTGTCCGGTTCTATCCCGGTGTATTCACCGCGATAAAACAGCAGCGGCCGCGGCTTGATCTTGGGCGCCTCCGACAGCGACTGCACCGCGCCGAACACCACGAAGTGATCGCCGCCGTCGTGTACGGATGCCACCGTGCAGTCGATGTGGGCAAGCGAGCCATCGATGATCGGCGCGCCGAGTTGTGAAGGGTGCCAGTCGATCCCGGCGAACTTGTCGGGTTCTTTGGAGCCGAATCGGGCCGAGACGTGCTTCTGGCCCTCGGTCAGCATATTGACGCAGAACTGGCCGCTGGCCTCGATGGCCTTCCACGATCGCGACACCTTGGTCGGGCAGAACAGCACCAGCGGCGGGTCCAGCGACAGCGCCGCAAACGACTGGCAGGCAAACCCGACCGGGACGTCGTCGTGCACGGTGGTGATGATCGTGATCCCGGTGCAGAACTGACCCAGCACCCCGCGGAACGTGCGCGGATCGATCGGCGCGGTAGTCATGGTCAGCCTCGAACTAGCCCTTGAAGCCGACGCTGAAGTCGTGACCCCACAGGCTGATGGCAGTGCTTTCCCGCGCAATCCAATCGTGGTCTTCGACTGTCCTGCCCTCGCAACCGAATTCGACGTCGAACCCGCTGGGTGTCTTCATGTAAAAGGACAGCATCAGGTCGTTGACATGACGGCCCAGCGTCGCCGACATCGGCACCTTGCGCCGCAGCGCCCGGTCCAAGCACAGCCCGACGTCGTCGGCATTCTCGACTTCCATCATCAGGTGCACGATGCCGCTGGGGGTCTGTCCGGGCATGAAGGCGAGGCTGTGGTGGCGCGGGTTGCAGCCCAAGAACCGCAGCCAGGCCGGCGCTCCGTCAGCGGGCCGGCCCACGACTTGCGGCGGCAGCCGCATAGAGTCACGCAGCTTGAAGTCCAGTACATCGCGGTAGAAGTGCAACGTCTCTTCGTCGTCGCGGGTCGTCAACACCACGTGCCCCAGGCCCTGCTCAGCGGTGACGAACTTGTGCCCGTACGGGCTGACCACTCGGCGGTGCTCCAGTGCGGCGCCGTGGAAGACCTCCAGGCAGTTGCCGGACGGGTCGGAGAACCGGATCATCTCGTCGACCCGTCGATCGGCCAGTTCGGCGGCGGTGGCCTCCTTGTACGGCGTGCCCTCGATGTCGAGCCGGTTCCGGATCTCTTGCAGGCCCGCGGCATTCGCGCATTCCCAGCCGGCTTCGATGAGCCGGTCCTGCTCGCCGGGGACGATGACCAGCCGGGCCGGGAAATCGTCCATCCGCAGATATAGCGCACCTTCGGTGCTGCCCTTGCCCTCGACCATGCCGAGGACTTTCAGGCCGTAGTCGCGCCAGGCCGCCATGTCGGTGGTCTCGATGCGTAGATAGCCCAGAGAGCGGATGCTCATCCTGCGCCTCCCAGGAAATCGATGGTGAGCTTGTTGAACTCGTCGAACTTCTCCACCTGCGCCCAGTGCCCACATTGCCCGAAAACGTGGAGCTGTGCACGCGGAATGGTTTTCAGTGCGACCAGTGCGCCGTCCAGCGGGTTGACCCGGTCCTCGCGGCCCCAGATCAGCAGCACCGGCTGGCGCAGCCGATGCACCTCGCGCCACATCATGCCGAGCTCGAAATCCGCTCCGGCGAACGACATTCCCATCGCCCGGGTGGCCGTCAGCGACTCCGGCGTGCTGGCCAATGCGAAGCGCTGCTCGACCAACTCGGGGGTGATCAGTTTCTGGTCGTAGACCATCACTCGCAGAAACGCCTCGAGATTCTCCCGGGTGGGCTCGGCGGAGAACTTGCCCAACCGTTTGACACCCTCAGTCGGGTCGGGGGCGAACAGGTTGACACTCACCCCGCCGGGCCCCATCAACACCAGGCGTCCGGCCCGGTCCGGGTAGTCGAGCGCGAATCGGACCGCGGTACCGCCACCCAGCGAATTGCCCACCAGCGGAACACGACTCAGACTCAGCTGGTCGAAGAGACCCTTGAGCGCCCGCGCCGCGTAGTGGTTGAACTGCCCGTGCTCGGCGCGCTTGTCGGAGTGGCCGTACCCGGGCTGGTCGACGGCCAGCACATGGAACTGCCGGGCCAGCACCGGGATATTGCGCGAGAAGTTCGTCCAGCTCGCCGCCCCGGGACCGCCACCGTGCAGCAGCACCACCGTCTGCTCGTTGCCCACGCCCGCCTCGTGGTAGTGCAGCTTCAGCGGCCCGTCCACGTCCACCTCTGCGAAGCGCGAGGTGGACTCGAAGGTCAATTCCTCGGTGGCGGTCATCGCTAGACCATGGTGTCGCCGGGAGGCAACCCGAACTCGTTGTTCCCGAAGATCTGGTAGGCCCGCTCCGGATCGTTGGCCGCGTGCACCCGGCCGGCGTGCGCGTCGCGCCAGAACCGTTGCACCGGTTGGTCGTTGCCCAACGCTGTGGCGCCGGAAGCCTCGAACAACCGGTCGATCGAAGCGATCGCACGCCCGGTGGCGCGCACCTGATCGCGGCGGGCACGGGTGCGCAGGTCGAACGGGATCTCCTTGCCGGCGGACAACAGCGCGAACTCGTCGGCGACGTTTCCGCTCAGCTGGCGCCACGCGGCGTCGATGTCGCTGGCCGCCTCCGCGATGCGAACCTTGGCGAACGGGTCGTCCTTGGCCTTCTCACCGGCGAATGCGGCGCGTACCCGCTTGCCCTGGTGCTCGACGTGTGCGTCGTATGCGCCGTAGGCCATGCCGACGATCGGGGCCGAAATGGTGGTGGGATGCATTGTGCCCCAAGGCATTTTGTAGACCGCCGCGGTGTTGGTCTGGTACCCGCCCGCGGTGCCGTCGTTCATGGCCTTGTAGGACAGGAAGCGGTGCCGCGGCACGAAGACATCCTTGACGACGACGGTGTTGCTGCCGGTGCCGCGCAGGCCGACGACATGCCACACGTCGTCGATGCGGTACTCGCTGCGCGGGATCAGGAAGCTGCCGAAGTCGACGGGCCGGCCGTCCTTGATGACCGGTCCACCGAGGAACGCCCAGGTCGCGTGATCGCAGCCCGAGGACCAGTTCCACGATCCGTTGACCAGGTAGCCCCCGTCGGTCACGACGCCCGCGCCCATCGGGGCATACGACGACGAGACGCGGGTCTTGGTGTCCTCGCCCCAGACCTCCTCCTGCGCTTGCTGGTCGAACAACGCCAAGTGCCAGTTGTGCACGCCGATGATCGAGCTCACCCAGCCGGTAGAGCCACACGCGCTGGCGAGCCGGCGTACCGCCTCGTAGAACAGCGCGGGATCGCATTGCAGACCACCCCACTGCTCGGGCTGCAGCAGGGTGAAGAAGCCGACCTCGTCGAGCTCGGCAACGGTCTCATCGGGCAGCCGGCGCAGGTCCTCTGTCGCCTGAGCGCGCTCCCGAATCTTCGGAAGCAGATCGTCGATCCCCGTTAAGACCGACTGCGCATCACGCTGTTGAATGGACGTCACTTACGTATGCCTCCCGGGAGTGCGGACTTACACAGCAGACTAGAACACGTTCCGATTTGTGTCGAGCAGGGTATTCCTGCGCCTGGTAGCGATATGAATCGGGTTTTCTGTAACATGTTCTAGTTGTCAGAAAGGGAGGGGCGGGTCTTGACGGAAGCGGATCTGGACCAAGCACCTGACGAGCCGCTCGGCGACCACGTCCTGGAACTGCAGATCGCCGATGTCGTCGACGAGACCGACGATGCACGCTCACTGGTGTTCGCCGTGCCGGACGAGTCGGGCGACCCCGAGGTTCCGCCGGAGCGCCTGCGTTATGCACCTGGCCAGTTCCTGACGTTGCGCGTGCCCAGCGACCGCACCGGTTCGGTCGCTCGCTGCTACTCGTTGTGCAGCTCGCCGTTCACCGACGACGCCCTGTCCGTCACGGTCAAGCGAACCGCCGACGGATACGCGTCCAACTGGCTGTGCGACCACGCTCACAAGGGCATGCGGATCCACGTGCTGGCGCCGTCGGGCAATTTCGTACCCAAGACGCTCGACGACAACTTCCTGCTGCTGGCCGCGGGCAGCGGGATCACCCCGATCATGTCGATCTGCAAGTCGGCCCTCTCCGAAGGCAGCGGGCAGGTCACGCTGGTCTACGCCAACCGCGACGACCGCTCGGTGATCTTCGCCGATGCCCTGCGGGAGCTGGCCACCAAGTATCCCGACCGGCTCACGGTGGTGCACTGGCTGGAATCGGTGCAGGGGCTGCCGAGCACCGCCGCGCTGGCGACGCTGGCCACGCCGTTCATCGATCGGCACGCGTTCATCTGTGGGCCCGGCCCGTTCATGGAAGCGGCTCGCCAGGCTCTCGAGACGCTGAAAGTGCCTGCGCCACAGGTGCATATCGAGGTGTTCAAGTCGCTGGAGTCGGATCCGTTTGCGGCGGTGACGATCGAGGACACCGACGAGGGCGACCAGCCGCCGGCCACCGCCGTGGTGCAGCTGGACGGCGAAACCCACACGGTGTCGTGGCCGCGCAGCGCCAAGCTGCTCGACGTCCTGCTCGCCAAGGGTTTGGATGCACCGTTCTCGTGCCGTGAGGGCCACTGCGGCGCATGTGCCTGCACCCTGCGCAGCGGCAAAGTGAACATGGAAGTCAACGACGTGCTCGAGCAGCAGGATCTCGATGAAGGGCTAATTTTGGCCTGTCAATCCCACCCGGAATCTGATTCGGTAGAAGTCACCTACGACGAGTAGTCGCGGAGTTAAGTTCACCCTTGAGGGTTCAACGGAAGGAAGCTCCGATGAAGCGGCCGATAACGAGCTTGGCAGCTGTCGGACTCCTGCTGATGTTCCTGCCCACTCCGATCTCCTGGGCAGCGAGCAATACCGCCACCACCCTCATCCCGCTGGACGGACCCAACCAGCTGGAGACGCATATGTTCCTCAACTGCTTCAAATCCGATGGCCACTGCGACTTCGTCGCCGGAGCCGACATGCGCACACCCGACGGTGTGACCGGTTTCCCGCCCGGCTTGTGGGCGCGCCAGACCAGCGAAATCCGGTCGTCGAACCGGATGGCCTACCTGGACGCGCATGCGAACGGTCAGTACGAGCGGGTCATGAAGTCGATGGGGACCGACGAGATCACCACGGTCTACTTCGGTGAGGGCCCGCCGGACAAATACCAGACCACTGGCCGTATCGATTCCACCGATTGGTCGACGGGGCAGCCCAAGACCGACGTCAACGTCATCGTCTGCACCCACATTCAGGTGGTCTACTCCGGGGTCAATATCACCTCGCCGAGCACCTGCGCGCAGACAACGTTCTCCTAGGCTGCCGCGCACCCCTACTCGGGGTAGTCACCGGTTTCCAGGTCTTCGAGCAGGCTTGGTCGAGTGGGGTTCCATCCGAATCGCTGGCGGGTGAGCGCGCTCGACGAAGGCTGGTCGACAGCGAATATGGTGCCCAGCGGGCCGAAATTCTGCGTCGGGGCGGATTCGACGGGCACCCCGAGCCGGCGGCCGATCACCTCGGCAATCGTCCGCATAGCGTCCCCTTCGTCACCGACCGCGTGCAGCACCGAGCCTGGCGGCGCCTCTTCGAGGGCGAGCCGGAACAACGATGCGGCATCGTCTCGATGTACAGCGGGCCAGCGTTGCGTGCCGTCGCCGACGTAGGCTGACACGCCGCTGTGCCGGGCGGCCTGGATCAGGATGCTGGAGAAGCCGTAGCGCCCGCCCGCGTCGTGGACCGACCGCGGTAGCCGCACGACGACTGATCGGACGCCGCGCTCGGCCAGATCGATGACAGCTTGTCCGGTGCGGCCACGTCCGGCCATCGGCCCCTGCGCGTTGAAGGGGTCGTCTTCGGTGCTCGCACGTCCGGCCGCCGCGGGGGTGCCGCTCGTGAGCACCAACGGCTTGCCAGTGTCGACGAGCGCGGCGCCGAGCGCGCCGACCGCGCGGGCTTCGTCTCCGATCGCGTCTCCGGTTGGGGTGAAGTCGTGCGAGAACGCCAGGTAGACAACGCCGTCGGCTTTGCCGGCCGCCTCCTGCAAGAGGTCGAGGTCGGCGATGTCGCCGGGCAACGGCTCGGCGCCGAGTCCGCTAATGGTCTCGGCCGAAGCCTCGGAGCGGGCGAGGCCGACAACGTGATGACCGGCGGCGAGCAGTTCTGAGACGACGGCCGAGCCGATTCCTCCGCTGGCGCCGGTGACGAATACGCGCACGAGCAACTCCTTCATGTGATGCGACTATGGTCCCATCACACTACAGCAGTGACGGGACAATGGTCGCATCACTAGGGTGGGGCCATGGCTCGTTGGGAACCCGATGCGCGCGAACGCCTGGTCGCCGCCGCACTCGACCTGTTCAACGAACGCGGATACGACGCGACGACCGTCGCGCAGATCGCCGAGCGCGCTGGTCTGACGAAAAGCACGTTCTTTCGGCACTTCCCGGACAAGCGGGACGTGCTGGCGGCCGGCCAGGATGCGATCGCGCAATTACTTCGCCAGGGCATCGCGGCAGCGCCCGCCGACGCGACACCGCTGGCTGCCGTGTGCTCCGGTTTGAAATCGGCAGCGGCCGGGTTCACGTCGTTCAACCGGGATCTCGCGCCCAGGCTCAAGGCCGCGATCGCCGCCAGCGCCGAACTTCAAGGGCGCAACGCGCTCAAACAGATTGGGCTAGCACTGGCGATGGCCGAGGCGCTCGAAAGCCGCGGCGTGGCCGAGCGGACGGCCGTATTGGCCGCCGAGCTCGGTGCGTTGGCGTTCAAGACCGCCTATGCCCGCTGGGCCGAACCAGACGAAAACCGAGACTTGGGTTCCCTCGCATGCGACGCGCTGCGCGAATTGCACGCGGCGGCAGCTGATCTCGGCTAGCGGGGCAGGCCTAGAAGCCGCTCGGCCGCGACCGTAAGCAGGATCTGCTCGGTGCCGCCCGCGATCGTGAGGCAGCGCGTGTTGAGGAAGTCGAATACCGCGCGGTTGTGGACCAGGCCGCCGCCGTCGGCGACGTCCATCGTGAATTCCGCCAGCGCCTGCCGGTAACGGACGCCGATCAGCTTGCGCACGCTGGATTGCGCGCCGGGGTCCTGGCCGCCCACGGCGAGTTGGGCGATGCGCTGGTCCAGCAGCGCGCCGGTCTGAGCCAGGATGATCAGCCGGCCCAGCCGGTCTTGCTCGGCGGCGTCGAGGTCCATCGCCGCGAGCAAATTCAGCAGCTCTTCCATCGGGTTGCCCAGCGCCGTCCCGCTCGCCATCGCGATGCGTTCGTTCGCCAATGTGGTGCGGGCCAGCCGCCAACCGTCGTTCACCGCGCCGACCACCATCTCGTCGGGCACGAACACGTTGTCCAGGAAGACCTCGTTGAACAGCGAGTCGCCGGTGATCTCGCGTAGTGGCCGGATGTCGATGCCGGGCGAGGCCATGTCGACCAGGAAGTAGGTGATGCCCTTGTGTTTCGGGGCGTCGGCATCGGTACGCGCCAAGCACACGCCCCAGCGCGCCTTGTGCGCCGCGGACGTCCACACCTTCTGCCCGGTCAGCAGCCAGCCGCCGTCCGGATCTTTCGAGCGCACTGCTTTTGTGCGCAGCGACGCCAGGTCGGAACCGGCCCCTGGCTCGGAAAACAGCTGACACCAAAGGAATTCGCCGCGCAGCGTGCCCGGCACGAAGCGCTCCACCTGTTCCGGTGTGCCGTGCTCGAGGATTGTCGGCGCCGCCCACCAGCCGATCACCAGGTCCGGCCGTTCGACGCCGGCCGCGGCCAGCTCCTGGTCGATCAGCAACTGCTCGGCCGGCGACGCCGCGCGCCCGTACGGCTTCGGCCAGTGCGGCGCCTGCAGCCCCGCCTCGGCCAGGGCCACCTGCCGCTTTTCGGCAGGCAGCGCGGCGACCTCGGCGACGGCCGCGGCGATCTCGGCTCGCTGGCTCTCGACCTCGGTGAGGTCGATGCCCAGCCGCCGGCGTACACCGTCCTGCGTCAGTGCGGTGATGCGGCGCAACCAGCGCTCCGCGCCGCCGAGGAAACGGCCGATGCTGTGGACCCGCCGCAGATACAGATGCGCGTCGTGCTCCCAGGTGCAGCCGATGCCGCCGAGCACCTGGATGCAGTCTTTCGCGTTGGCTTTCGCGGCGGCGATGCCAATGCTTGCCGCCAAGGCCGCGGCAAGGGAGAACTGGTCGGCATCGGAATCCGCTGCGGCCCGGGCGGCGTCGGCAGCGACCACCTCGGCTTGCTCGGCGCGGCAGAGCATCTCGGCACACAGATGCTTGATGGCTTGAAAGCTACCGATCGGTTTGCCGAACTGCTCGCGCACCTTGGCGTAGTCGACAGCGGTATCCAGGCACCAGCGCGTAATGCCGGCCGTTTCGGCCGCCAGCAAGGTCGCGGCCAATTCCTCGACCCGCTCCCGCGACTCGGCGATCGGGGTCGCCGGCGCGGAGGTCAGCACCACGCGCGCCAATGGCCGGGAAAAGTCGGCGGCCTGCAACGGCTCCACCCGCACGCCGTCGCTGCCGGTGTCGACCAGGACCCACTTGTCGTCGGAGGGCAGCAGCAGCACCCCGCCGCGCACCGTGTTCGAGGCACCCAGCACGAAATCGACGGTGCCCGACACACGCGAAGAGTCGCTGTCGAACTGCACGTCACCTTCTAGTGCGACCCCGGCGAAGCGCTCCCCCGAGGCGAGCGCGGACAGCAATTCCGGATCGGTGACCAGCAGCGTCGCCAGCGCGGTGGTGGCGATCGGCCCGGGCACCAGCGCCTTGGCCGCCTCCTCGACCATCGCGCACAGATCCTCGATGCTGCCGCCGGCCCCACCGGAGTCCTCGGAGATGGCGACGCCGAACAGGCCGAGCTCGGCCAGACGAGTGAACACCGGCCGCCAGGCGTCGGGGTTGCCCTGCTCTATCGCGCGGATCGCCGTGGTCCCGCCCGGCCCGGAGCTTGTATTACGCGCCCAATCGCGCACCAGCTCACGCGCCGCGAACTGTTCGTCGGTGACGGTCGCTACCACCTGGTGCCCTCCGCGTGCTCGATTCAACGTGACCATTAGGCGCGCTACCGCGCACTAGAACGTGTTCTAATAGTGCCAGCGAACGACCGTCAAGTCGAACGCCATTACAGCAGGACAGCTCGCTGCCCCGGCAGGACGGAGGTGGGAAATTCACACTCGGCTTGCGTATCGTTTGCGAACGAACCGCCCGGAAGAGGAGCAACCCGTCAGATGTCGCCAGCGAACGCTAACTCGGGCCACGTCTCAGACTCGCAGCCTCGCGAGGTCGTGAACGTGGCGGTATTAGCTGAATCCGAGCTGGGTTCGGAGGCACAACGGGAGCGCCGCAAGCGCATTCTGGACGCCACCATGGCCATCGCGTCGAAAGGCGGCTACGAGGCTGTCCAGATGCGAGCCGTGGCGGACCGGGCAGACGTAGCGGTCGGCACCCTGTATCGGTACTTCCCGTCGAAGGTGCACTTGTTGGTGTCGGCGCTGGGCCGGGAGTTCGGCCGCATCGATGCCAAGACCGACCGCTCCGCGATGGCCGGCGGCACGCCGTTCCAGCGGCTGAGCTTCATGGTCGGCAAGCTCAACCGCGCAATGCAGCGCAACCCGCT
This sequence comes from Mycobacterium sp., assembly GCA_035996225.1. Taxonomy (GTDB): domain Bacteria; phylum Actinomycetota; class Actinomycetes; order Mycobacteriales; family Mycobacteriaceae; genus Mycobacterium. The sequence continues at coordinate 17,956 of DASYJS010000234.1, forward strand.
GCTCACCGAGGCCATGACGCGCGCCTACGTCTTCGCCGACGCGTCGGCGGCCAGCGAGGTCGACCAGGTCGAAAAGCTCATCGATTCCATGTTCGCCCGCGCGATGAGCGACGGTGAACCGACCGAGGACCAGTACCACATCGCCCGGGTGATCTCGGACGTGTGGTTGTCGAACCTATTGGCGTGGCTCACCCGGCGAGCCTCGGCGACCGACGTCAGCAAGCGGCTGGACCTGGCCGTGCGGCTGCTGATCGGCGATTCGCAAAGTACCTAGCGTCCAGCTATACCGGCGGACCGGCGGTACGGCCCCGAATCAGCTCGGTGTCCAGCAGCTCGACGACCGGCAGGCCGGACCGTGGCGGGTTCAGCAGTAGCTCCCCGGCCCGGCGGCCCTTCTGCAGGCTGGGCTGCGCCACCGTGGTCACGCCGCGGCTGATCGCCTCGGGCACACCGTCGAATCCGGTGAGGCTGATCTGACCGGGCACGTAAATGCCATGTGCCCGAAGGTAATCCATCGCCGACAGCGCCAATATGTCTGCGGTACACATCAATGCGGTGATCCGCGGATTGGCCTCGAGGGCCACCTTGGCCGCCTCGCCACCCGACGTCGGCAGGTGCTCGTAGCTTTCCACCACGGTCAGCGAATCCGGGTCCACACCGGCGGCCCGCATGGCATCCCACACGCCGGCGATGCGTTCGCGCTGCACGTCGAAAGTCTGCGAGCGCAGCCGCTCGGCGTCCGCCAGGTCTTGCCGGCGGTCCTGCCCCAGCCGCATCGTCAGCAGCCCGATCTCGCGATGGCCCAACCCCAGCACATAGTCGGCGAGCTCGCGCATCGCCGCCCTGTCGTCAATGCCCACCCGGGACAGTCCGGGCACGCCCTTGGGCTGGTCGACCACCACCACGGGCACCCGCCGCTGCAGCACCACCTGGAGGTAGGGATCGTCGTCGCGGACGGAATACACCACGAAGCCGTCCACCCCGGCGGCAAGCACCGCAGCCTCGCCGTCCGCAAGGCTGCGGGTGGGCCCGACGGCGACCAACAGCAGGCCCTGACCCAGCTCCTCGCACGATTGCGCCACTCCCGCAACGAAATCGCGCGCCGCCGGGTCGCTGAAGAAATAGGTCAGCGGCTCGGCCATCAACAACCCGACCGCACCGGCCTTGCGGGTTCGCAGCGAGCGCGCCACCGGGTCCGGACCCGCGTAGCCCAGCCGCTTGGCCGTGGCGAGCACGCGTTCGCGGAGGTGGGGGGAAAGCTGGTCGGGCCGATTAAAGGCATTCGAGACGGTGGTGCGCGAAACCTTGAGTTCGACCGCCAGCGACGCCAGAGTCGCACGCCGACGCGGTGTGGGACTCACGTCCGGTGACGCTACAGCGCGTCGTCGCCTGCACCTAAGGTGCCGCTATCTGCCACTTTCTAATGGAAACGATTTTCATTAGTATTATGTGTCGGCGGGCGGGACACCCACCGGAAGACACACCTGCGTGCGGCGCTGATGGGATGTGAATGACACAAGTCAATGGGGGACGTCGGGTATCCGGCTTCCTGCCCGCCTTGGCCGCCTGCCTGATCGGCGCGACAGCGATCACGGGCTGCGGTCTCGCCGGCTCTGCGCACCACCACGGGGGCGGCGTGGTGGCCTCCACCGATGTGTGGGGCAGCGTTGCGCACACTGTCGCGGGGCGGCATGTCGACGTCAAGTCGATCCTGTCCGGCGCCACTGTCGATCCGCACACCTACCAGGCCAGTGCCTCGGACGCCGCTGCCGTCATGGACGCCGCGTTGGTGATCTACAACGGCGGTGGTTACGACCCATGGATTACTCAGGTGCTGACTGGCCATCCGAACATCAAATCGGTGGACGCCTACTCGTTCGTCGGTCACGCGGACAACGGGAATCCGCCCAATGAGCACGTCTTCTACGACCTGGGCGTCGCCAAGACCGTCGCCAACACCATCGCCGACCGGCTCGCGGCCATCGACGCGGACGACGCGGCCGATTATCGGGCCAACGCCGCCGGGTTCGGCCGCGACGTCGACGCGATCGCTGCTTCGGAACGTTCTATCGCCAACGCATATCCCAACACCTCCGTCGTGGCGACCGAACCCGTCGCGTTCTACCTGCTGAAGGCCGCGGGCCTGGTGAATCGCACTCCCCCGGCTTTCACCGCCGCCAACGAGAACGGGACCGACCCCTCGCCCGCCGACATGGCGTACGTCCTCGACCTGGTCAACCGCCACCAGGTCGCGGTGCTACTGGTCAACCCGCAGACGGCCACGCCCGCGATCAGCGGGCTGCAGGACGCGGCCCGGAGCGCGGGCGTCCCGGTCACTGAAGTGACCGAGACGCTGCCCGATGGCACCGACTATCTGAGTTGGCAGCGCAATACGGTCAGCCAGCTGGAAGCTGCGTTGCGATCGAGCCGGAACAATGCCCGTAATTGACCAAGCGGTCGAGACGGCCGACCAGCGGCCACCGGCCGTCTCGCTCACCGGCGCGCGGCTGGCTTTCGGCGACCGCGTGCTGTGGGACGACCTCGACCTGTCGGTGTCGCCGGGTGAGTTCATCGCGGTGCTCGGCCCCAACGGCACCGGCAAGACCTCGCTGCTCAAGGTGCTACTCGGGCAACTCGTGCTGAGCGCCGGCGCCGCCCTGGTGGACGGCAAAGAGGTCACCTCGGGCAGCGGGGACATCGGCTATGTGCCCCAACACCGCCCGATCGACCGCGACGTGATGCTCGTCGGGCGCGACCTGGTCCGGCTGGGCGTCGACGGGAACCGCTGGGGCTGCGTCACGCTGCGGTCCGCGGAGCGGGCCCGCCGCCAGCTGGCCGTCCGTCAGGCGCTCACGCAGGTCAACGGCGAACAGCTGGCCGACGTTCGCGTCGGGCTGATGTCGGGTGGCGAGTTGCAGCGCATGCGCATCGCTCAGGCCTTGGCCAGCGAACCGATGCTGCTGTTGTGCGACGAACCACTACTGACTCTGGACCCGGCCAACGCCAAGCTGGTCGCGGCGCTGATCGACCGCCGCCGCCGGGAGGCCAACACCACGGTCATCGTGGTTACTCACGAGATCAACACCATCCTGCGGTACGTCGACCGGGTGCTGTATCTGGTCGACGGCCGGTTCCGCATCGGCACCGTCGAGCAAGTGATGAATACAGAAACACTGTCGACGCTGTACCGCGCCAACATCCAGGTGGTGAAGGTCAACGACCGCTACGTGGTAGTCGGCGAAGACAGCGGGCTCCCGTTATGAGCAACCCGTTCTCCGACGTGCTGGATCATTTGTTCTCCTTCGACATCACCGCTGCGCTGCTGCGCCACGACTTCGTCCAGCAGGCACTGCTGGCGGCCGCCCTGTTGGGACTGGTGGCCGGGCTGATCGGCCCGTTCATCGTGATGCGCCAGATGTCGTTCGCCGTGCACGGATCCAGCGAACTGTCGCTGACCGGCGCCGCGTTCGCGTTGCTTGTCGGATTCCAGGTCGGCTTGGGCGCGCTGATCGGCAGCGCCGTGGCGGCCGCGCTGTTCGGCGTTCTCGGTCAGCGGGCCCGGGAACGCGATTCGGTGACCGGGGTGGTGCTGGCGTTCGGATTGGGCCTCGCGGTGCTGTTCATCTACCTCTACCCGGGACGCACGACGACGAGTTTCGCGTTGCTCACCGGCCAGATCGTCGGGGTGGGCTACACCGGACTGGCGACGCTGGCGCTGGTTTGCCTGCTGGTCATCGCCGTCCTGGCGACGTGCTATCGACCGCTGTTGTTCGCCACCGTCGATCCCGACGTCGCGGCCGGCCGCGGGGTGCCGGTTCGGGCGCTGGGCATCGTGTTCGCCGCGCTGGTCGGCATCGTGGCCGCCCAGGCCGTGCAGATCGTCGGCGCGCTGCTGGTGATGTCGTTGTTGATCACACCGGCGGCCGCGGCCGCGCGGGTGGTCGCGTCACCGGCGGCGGCCATCGTGGCCTCGGTGATCTTCGCCGAGATCGCCGCGGTCGGGGGCATCGTGCTGTCGCTGGCGCCCGGTGTCCCGGTGTCGGTTTTCGTCGCAACGATCTCGTTTCTGATCTATTTATTCTGCTGGCTGCTGGGACGACGCCAGGAGGCCAGCACATAAGCTTGTCGCACGCAGTGGCCACGGGCAGGTCGTTTACCGTCGACAGCGACGCCCAGGCGTTGCTTCACCCACGATTTGCGCGGCAGCGGGTCGCGCATCGAATTGTCGATGCGCGAAGAAGAAGACCCCAGATGGGGCTGCTCGCACGCAATGGCCGTCCAGGGTTCCGTCGTCGCCGAGGCGCGGGTCTGCTTGCTCAACAAAGACACCGACCCGGCGGTCAACAGCCTCCTGGATCAGATCATCGCCAAGATTCCGCAATAAGCTAGGCAGATGGCCGGTATCGACCTGAACGCCGACTTGGGCGAGGGCTTTGGCGTCTGGCGTCTCGGTGACGACGACGCCATGCTCGGGATCGTCACCAGTGCCAACGTCGCGTGCGGTTTCCACGCCGGCGATCCGGCCGGCCTGCTGCGGGTGTGCCGCAGCGCAGCCGAGCGTGGTGTCCGGATCGGCGCGCAGGTGAGCTATCGCGACCTGGCCGGGTTCGGCAGGCGCTTCATCGACGTCACCGCCGAGGATCTCGTTGCCGATGTGGTGTACCAGATCGGCGCCTTGCAGGCGATCGCCGGCGCGTCCGGCTCGGCGGTATCGTACGTCAAACCCCATGGCGCGCTGTATAACACGATCGTGACCAACCGCGAGCAGGCCGCCGCCGTCGCCGCGGCGGTACGTTTGGTGGACGCCACACTGCCCGTCTTGGGCATGGCGAGTTCGGCGTTCTTCGACGAGGCCGCGCGCCTCGGTCTACCCACGGTCGCCGAGGCGTTCGCCGATCGCGCCTACCGGCCCGACGGCCGGCTGGTCTCCCGTCGCGAACCGGGCGCGGTATTGGGCGACCCCTCGGCGATCGCGGAGCGCGTGGTGGCCATGGTGTCCTCCGGACAGGTCACCGCGGTCGACGGCACCCAGATCGCTGTCAGCGTGGAATCGATTTGTGTGCACGGTGATTCGCCCAGCGCGGTTCAGATCGCAACCGCAGTGCGCGATCGGCTCGAGGACGCGGGCATCGACATCAAGGCGTTCTGCTGATGAGGCTGAAGCTCGGTCGCCCCGATATCGCGCGATATTCGGATCGCTTCGACGTGCCTGCCGCCGAAGCCAACGGACTTTCGGCGACATGGATGGGCGTGGCGACACTGCTGATCGACGACGGGTCGTCCGCGTTGATGACCGACGGCTATTTCTCGCGCCCCGGCCTGGCGCGCGTCGCGGCCGGCAGGCTGTCGCCGTCGCCGGCACGCGTGGACGGCTGCCTGGCCCGGGCCAAGGTGTCCCGGCTGGCGGCTGTCATCCCCGTGCACACCCATGTCGACCACGTGATGGATTCCGCACTGGTCGCCGACCGCACCGGCGCGCAACTGGTCGGCGGCGAATCAGCGGCCAACGCCGGGCGCGGATACGGCCTGCCGGAGGATCGTCTCGTCGTCGCGGTTCCTGGCGAACCAATTCGGTTGGGCGCCTATGACGTAACGCTCGTGAAGTCACACCACTGTCCGCCCGACCGGTTTCCCGGGGTGATCGACGCGCCACTGGTGCCGCCGGTGAAGGTGTCGGCCTATCGCTGCGGGGAGGCGTGGTCGACCCTGATCCATCACCTGCCGTCGGACCGACGGCTGCTGATCCAGGGCAGCGCGGGCTTCGTCAAAGGCGCGTTGTCAGCGCAGCGCGCCGATGCCGTTTACCTCAGCGTCGGCCAGCTGGGTCTGCAGCCCCGGTCATACCTGCTCGACTACTGGGCCGAGACCGTGCAAGCGGTGGGCGCGCGCCGGGTGATCCTCATCCACTGGGACGACTTCTTTCGCCCTTTGTCAAAGCCGTTGCGGGCCTTGCCGTATGCGGGCGACGACTTGGACGTGTCCATCCGCGTTCTCGACGAGCTAGCCGCACGCGACGGGGTCGCGCTGCACCTGCCGACGGTCTGGCGGCGCGAGAACCCGTGGATGTGAAGCGGTCCAGACTTTGGCACTGACCGTTGCGTTGCTGCTGCTTGCCGTGGTTCTGGGGTTCGCGGTCGCGCGCCCACGGGGCTGGCCCGAGGCGGTGGCGGCGGTTCCGGCGGCCCTGATCGTGATAGCGATCGGTGCCATCTCGGCGCGTCAGGCCGCCGACGAGGTCGCCGGGCTATCGGGAGTAGTCGCGTTTCTGGGCGCCGTGCTGGTGCTGGCCAAGCTGTGCGACGACGAGGGGCTGTTCGAGGCGGCGGGCGCGGCGATCGCGCGCGGTCGTGTCCGGTCGGGCGGCCTGCTGCGGCGGGTGTTCGTCATCTCGTCCCTGATCACCGCCGTGCTCAGCCTGGACGCCGCCGTGGTGTTGCTGACGCCGGTGGTGCTGGCTGCCGTCCGCCGGTTGCGCACCCCGGTGCGCCCCTACGCCTACGCCACGGCCCACCTCGCCAACGGCGCCTCGCTGCTGCTTCCGGTGTCCAACCTGACCAACCTGCTGGCGTTTCACACCGCCAACATCTCGTTCACCAAGTTCACCGTGGTGATGGCGTTGCCGTGGCTGGGCGCGGTGGCCACGCTGTACGTGATCTTCCGGTGGTTCTTCGCCGGCGACCTGCGCGTCCAGCCCGCCCCGGAGGAAGTTGGGCCGGCACCGCGGCCACCGGTGTTCGTGTTGGTGGTCGTCGGGCTGACACTTGCCGGGTTTGCGGTCGGCCAGTCCGTGGGGGTCGCCCCGGCCTGGGCGGCGCTCGTCGGCGCGTCGGTGCTGGCGGTGCGCAGCCTGAGCCGTCGGCACACCTCGGTTGGCGACATCCTGCGTTCGGCGCACGTGTCGTTCCTGGTGTTCGTGCTGGCGCTGGGCGTCGTGGTGCAGGCGGTCATGCTCAACGGGATGGACAGGGCGATGACCGCGGTGCTCCCGTCGGGGTCGGGGCTGCCCGCACTGCTGGCGATCGCCGCGATAGCCGCCGTGTTGGCCAACGTCGTCAACAACCTGCCCGCCACGCTGGTGCTGCTGCCGCTGGTGGCGCCCGGCGGGCCGGTGGCGATCCTGGCGGTCTTGATCGGGGTCAACATCGGCCCCAATCTGACCTACGTGGGTTCGCTGTCGAACCTGTTGTGGCGGCGCGTGCTGCGCCAGCATGACGTCGAAGCCGGCGTCGGCGAGTACACCCGCCTCGGGCTGTGCACTGTTCCCACGGCCCTCGTGGTCGCGGTGCTCGCGCTATGGGCCTCGATGCGGCTAGTGGGCGTTTAGACGCACGAGCAGACGCTCGGCTTAGTAATCGCCGGCGCTTCAGTCGGCTGCGTCCCTGAACTCGCCGCCCTGCTGGAGCGCTTGCGCAGCTTCGGCGATGTCGACGATCGGCTCTTCTTGCCCCGGTTTTGGGTTAGCTCAGAACTGACTGGCGATCCATGCGTTAGCGCTTGGCGTCCGTGGAAGCTTGCCGCCGATGCTTTTGCCTGCCAGAGTGCGGCGAACGGAATACATCCGCGGTAGGACCAGGGCGTTGTCTGCGATGGACCAGTAGGACTGGGCTTTGACGCCACTGACGATGTCGCACCACGACGAACCAGGGTCGCCGATCTGGCAACTTCCTCCTACACATCCGATTTGTCGGACACCATTCCCTTCGTTGGGGTCAGTCGCCAGCTCGGCCAATTCGTGAGAGAAGACGGTGGTGACGAAGTTGGCGGTGCCGTCGTTTCCGACCCAAAGGCAGTACGCGGGATCATTGTCGACATCGCCAAAGTCCAAGTCGTTCCAGATGACTTGCGTGTTCTGTCCAACGACGCCGGCGGTAGTGAATGTGGAATTGATTGGCATGACGAAGGCGTACACGTTTGGCCAGTGGTCGTCGGGCTCGGGTAATTGATCATCGTCGAGGAGGTTCTGCACGCGATCGGTGACATTTTTGATCGTGAACGGCTGTCCGTTCCCAGGTTCACTGTCCAGGACGAAGGTGGTTCCCCGGACATCACCGCGGTGCACCCCGTATTGCGCGAGGTAGGTCATGTAGGGGCCCGCAAGTAGCGCTTTCACCCCAGCGATGATCTGGTCTGCGAGGGGGTTGTTGGTCCACTGGGCCCCCCAGAAGATCAGGTTGACGTGGACGTTCGTCAATGTTTTTCCTGGGCCTGCTGCGAATGCAGTGCCTGCTGGCACGGGGCTGCCGCCGGTGTTCGGGTCGGTGAGCGGTTGGGTTGCCGACGAGCAGGTTAGGGACGCGAACGATTCCCCTGCAGAGGTCATCCTCGCCCTAAGCGTCCGAGTTCGAGGTACGTCGCGACGTTGGTTCGGCTTGCTCATTGCAGGCACACCAGGATCGGGAGCAATCCGATACCGGATTGCATTGGGGCAAGGGCCTTGCCGATCACCGTGCCGTACGTGTCAGCGGGGTGTGTTGCCTTCATTGCGTGGCCGGGCGTTGACGAAGTCGTTAACAAATCACCGACCTCGATCGAATGCGGGCGTGCGTCTACTTTGCAATACACTTTGCCGATCAGTGCCACAGGTAGCCGGTTTGGCTGGGGTGCGTTCCGACTGTCAAGCAGAATCCCAGGCCGGAATCGCCCGGCGCCGGAGATCACGCCAGCAACTCGCTTGTCATATGCGGAATCGCTTTGGCGCAGTGTCCCGGCGTAGTCGATGACGACGACGTCGCCGGCTTCGATCTTCGGTGCGTCAACTACATCGAAAAGCTCCGCGCAGTCTGCACCTGGAAGAAAGACGTCGCCGTCGACCTCGAGGTTGCGCTGCACGCGTACATCGCCGAAGAACTCGCCGGCTAATCCGCTCCGGGAATAGCCCATAACGCCTGCTCCGTCCTCGCTCGCACCGAAGACACCGGCTTTCGCGCTGGGGAGCGAGGTCTCCTGCAAGTGTGGGTCACCGTGGATACCTGTGATGCCGGTGTTCTTGCCTTGGCCGAAGATGCCGTCACCGCTCGTGCTCATCCCAACGAGGCCTGTACGGCCGCCGTCGCCCCAGACGCCGTAGCCATCTCTGCTTACCCCGTGGACGCCACGACAGTTGACGGTGTCGGATTGCCCGAAGACGCCGTCGCCGCCTTCGTCCGGGGTATCGTTCGTGCCCACGACGCCGCCATGGTCCTTGGAATGGCTCACTCCGCGAACCCCTTCCCCGGCGGTGCTCTCGCCGTAGAGCGCGTCGCCGCCGTCGCGGCTGTCATTGACGGCGACCACCGCTCCGTGGTCTTTGGAGTGGCTGACGCCGCGGACTCCCTCGAATGTGTCGCTCTCACCGAACACTCCGATGCCGGTGTGGCTGTGGCCAGCCAGTCCCCGCCCCCCGCCGATCGCGTCACCGAGAACGCCGTCACCGTCGGCGAAATTGCGGGCGGTTACAGCGGGAACACTTGAATCGTTGGAGGCGAATGTGTCTGCGAGATCCGGGATTAAGAGGACATCGCCGGTGTGTATAACGTTCGGGTCAGCAATGTGGTTGACCACCGCGAGTAATGGAAACAGTGATTCGTCTCCATAGAACTTGAGGGCGATACCAGACAGTGTGTCGCCACTGTGAACCGTATAGTGTTGAGACACAACATTTTCCTCCCTGTCGGACTGGAATGCTCGATCGCCCATGGGGTCGGGCAATGACGTGGCGAACACTCACGCCTTGGACTCTTCCACAGCGTCGGCGAACAGTGCTGAGTAGCGGACTACCTCAATTCCGGCGAGTGCGCGATACGTCCGATATCGCAGCGACGCTCAGCCGATCGCCTGTCGAGCTTCCAATGCGCGACACACCCGGCGCGTCAGCTTGACCGGCGCAGTCCGGATCGGATGATCGACGCCAGTTCCTCGCGTGACTGGGCCCCTACCCGCTGGCAGGCCCGGTAGATGTGGCCCTCGACGGTGCGCACCGACATCACCAGCTGGTCGGCGATTAGACGGTTGGACAGACCGGCCACGACGAGTTCGACGACGTCGCGCTGGCGACCCGATAGCTTCAGACCCGTTGGAGTCCGCAGCGCCGGCGTGTGCAACCCACCGCACTCATCGGCCAATTCCCTGGCCAACGCCGCGGCGTACAGGCCACGCCGATGATGCTGGCCTTCGTCGAACGCAACGGACGCCTGCGCCGCCGTGTCGGCGGCCGTGGCCCGATCACCGATCCCCCGGTAGGCCGCCGACGCCGCCAGCAGGCCCTCGCCGTCCCCTGCCCGCAGGGCCTCCGCATGCAATGCGACGGCGGCGGCCAGTGGCAGTGACAACGCGTCGGCCAGCTCTCGCGCCCGTGCTGCCTGCGAGGCATCGCCCCATTGCGCCGCAGCCTGGATGCAGGCCAGCTCATGAGTGGGCTGGCCGCGATCGCGAGCCAACCGTGCCGCCTCCCGTGCGCATGCCACGGCGTCGCTCAAGTGGCCACTTGCCGCCATCGCCCAGCCACCGGCCAGTGCCAATGCGGTATGCATGAAGAGAAAGTCCGGCGGTACGCACGACCGCGCTGCGGCGACAGCGTCATTCGCGTCGCTGGCCTGTCCGAGCTTGGCATGCGCCTCAGCCAACGTGAAGTAGCTCGCAGGCCGCAAACCAGTGGTGACGGCATGTATTTGCACCCCGGCAACCGCTTCGTGGACGAGCTGTGCGGCCTCGGCGACGGCGCCGCGGACCAGCTCGGCGTTGCCCAACAGGAAGGCCAGGTTCGCGTAGGCCAGACCAGGAATGTCGCGAGCCGAGTCGGCCAGTTGCCTTGCCGTGCTGACAAATTCGTCGATTCGCCCGGTTAGCCGACAGGCGCGGCCATAGACGGCGCCAAACCAAAACCGCATATGGGACGCTTGAAACGACGTCGTCGCACGCCGGAGGGCCTGCTCGGCCACGTCCTCGAGCTCTTCGACCTGACCCAGCGCCCCGATCGCCATAATCAACGCAAGCGATGCCATCATCGCGTGAAATGCCGGCAGTTCGGGGAAATCCAATGCGGCACGGGCATTTTCAGCTGCAAGCTCACAACGCGCCGACACCGCATCGAGGCACGCGCATATCGCCAACCGTTCCGCCAGCTGCGCCGGGGTCTCGGGAGCCCCGGCAAGTCCGTCGAGGATCGCCGCAGCGTCGTGCGGCTTGCCGAGCATCCAAATCAGGTTGGCCGCTCGTACCGTCGCCCAGTGGTGGCCGCCGGGCAGGTCGACGGAGGCCATCTCCCGCAACGCCGCCTCTGCCTGGTCGCCGCGGCCAAGCAACACCAGGTTCATCGCCCGCACCTCGGCTGCCCCGGGCGCGCCAGTTTGCGTGGCGGCGTTGGCAAACCGGTCGGCCAGATCCAGATCAAGCAGCGTCATGGCATGACGTGCCGATTCCAGGTAGAGCCCGGGGTCGGGGTCGAGATCCGACTCGAGACACAGCAGCGCGCGGCGCACGGTGGCCTGCACGTCGGCGTCGCCGTCTTTGCCCAACCGCGTCGCTAGCCGGCCCCGGATTCCCGACAGATACAACTCGCCGGCGCACGCGCGGCGTAGCTCACCGAAGAGCGGGTGCGCGAGCCTGGCCGTGAGTCCGGTGCCGGTGCGTTCGATGCTCACCAGGCCCATGCGCTCCGCGGTCGCCAGGTCGCTGCGGCGCGCCACATCGCACAGCACGTCTACGGCCAGCGGCTCGCACTGCGACAACGTGTCGACCACGATCGCCGTCCGCGCGCTCAGCCGACCCATCTGGCGGCCCAGCGTGTCGGACAGGCTCGCCGAGACCGCAACATCGCCATCCCACATCCATACCCCGGCGGTTTGACGCATCCGCCCGGCGGCCACCTGATCGGCCAGCAGCTGCCGCAGGAACAGAGCGTTGCCACCGGTCAGCTTTTGGAACCGGGCTGCGCTGCGCGCATCGACCGGACCGTCCAGCTTGCTTTCGATGACCTCACGCGTTGCAGCGGCCGAAAGCGGTTCGAGATCAAGCCGTTCCAACAGCCCGTCTTTCCACAACGCCGTCACCGCATCGGGTTCGTCGCTGCCGGTACGGATCGTTACCACCAGCCGGACCCCACCCGATTGCGCCAGCTGCTGGACGACGAGCGCAGACAATCCGTCCAGCAGGTGCGCGTCATCAACTCCGACCAACACGCGGCCCCGACGCTGTTGGGCGACAAACGAATTGATCACGCGTCGCACGTCTGTCAGCGAATCCGACATCGCCTCACCCAGCGAGCCGATGAACGCGCCCAGGGGCAGTGCGTGCGCCGAGTTGGTGCCGACGATCCATTTCGTCCGCTCCCCCGACGCCGCGGCGCGCCGCAGCACTTCGTGCGCCAGCCAGGTCTTACCCACGCCAGCGGCTCCGGCGACGACGACGCCGGAGTGGTTGCCAGCCCCGCTTAGGGCGCGGCGAATAATCCCTAATTCGCTGTCACGCCCGGTCAGCAGCTCGCCGCCGATCACGCGGCGAACTATAGCGGCCCCCAGCATCAGGTGGGCCGATTTGTCGGCGTTCGGTGAGCTCACATGTAGTTGAACCGCACAAGTGGCGTACTCGACTACGCTATCGGCGCCCGCGGCGGGCCGTGAGCATGGCTTTTGTCAGCTAACGGTTCGACGGAGGCGGTGGGCGATGGCCAAGATCGGCGATCACGCGGTGGTATTGGGAGCGAGCATGGCCGGCCTGCTGGCCGCACGTTCGCTGAGCGAGTCCTTCGACACGGTTACGGTGGTGGACCGCGACCCGCTGCCCGACACGCCTTCCGAGGCGTGCGCTCGCCGAGGCGTGCCGCAGGGCCGACACCTCCATGGCCTGCTGCCCCGCGGCGCCCAGGTGCTCGAGGAATTGTTCCCGGGCATCCTCTATGAGCTGGTCCTCGACGGTGCGCACCACATGGACGGCCGGGATCTGTCGCAGATGTACTACGACGTGGGCGGGCACCTGTTGGCGCGGACCGGTAGCGCCCCCTCATTCGCCGCTTATCTCGCAACTCGGCCGTTCCTTGAGGAACACGTCCGCGCGCGACTGCGCGCCATTCCGAACGTCACGCTGCTCGACGAGCACGACATCGTGGAGTTGACCGCAACCCCCAACCGCCGCCGGATCGTCGGGACGCAGGTAGTCAACCGTCGCACCTGCGAAAACATCACGCTGGGCGCGGACTTGGTGGTCGATGCGACCGGGCGCGCCGCCCGCACCCCGACGTGGCTGGACGCCCTGGGCTACGACCGCCCGCGCGAAGACCAGGTCATGGTGCAGTTGACCTATGTGACCCAGTTGCTGCGCATGGCACCGGATGCGCTGCACGAGCTCGGTTTCGTCGTCGGGATCGTGCCGGGGCGACCGCATGGGCTGGGCATGCTGCACTCCGAGAATGACACCTGGATGTTCACCGTTTTTGGCGTAGCGGGTCACGAGCCACACCCGGACTTGACGTCGATGTGCGAGTTCGTCGAGGACTGCGCGCCGGCCCACCTGCTGGCCGCGGTAAGTGCCGCCGAACCGATCGGCGAGCCCACCCGGCACCGTCAACCGTCCAGTCGGTGGCGCCGCTACGACAAGATGCGACGATTTCCGGAAGGCCTGCTGGTCACCGGCGACGCGATCTGCAGCTTCAACCCGATTTACGGCCAAGGCATGACGGTGGCCGCACTCGAGGCCTTGGCGCTGCGTGACTGCTTAGCCAGCGGGACAACGGATTTGGCGCGACGATTCTTCCGGGCTGCGGCAGTACCGATCCGCCAGGCGTGGGAGCTGTCGGCCAATCCCGACCTCTGCCTGCCCGAAATCGACGGCACACCACCCTTGCTCACCCGGCTGCTCAACGCATACTTCGATCGTGTGCTCACCGCAGCCGAGTACGACACCGCCGTAGTCAATCAGTTCTTCAGAGTGACCTCACTCATCGACCCCGCTACCCGCCTGCTGCGCCCGGCCATGATTTGGCGCGCCGTCCGCGCCAACAGCCGCCGACAGCAGATCGGCATCGATCAGCATGAGGAGGCGGGCGGCTTGGCCGACAGCGTGGCCGTCTAGCCACGGATGCACTAACCGCGGTGATACGCCGGCGGCAACGGCAAGCCGAGCTCGGCCAGTACGCCGCGCAGCACCGTGGGATAGTCGGTGATGATGCCGTCGACACCGTAGCCGATTTGCTGACGCATGGCGTCCGCGTCGTTGACCGTCCACGGAATAACCTTGAGCCCCAACGCATGCGCATGGTCGACATATGCGTTGCCGGTGACCAGCTGGTATCTGGGCGAGACCATGTTCGCCCCCACCATCAACGCCCCGATCATCGGGTCTCCGATCGCCGCGGCATTGACGCCGGCCAGCCACGGCGAATCCGGCACCCAGGTTTCCTCGTTGTACAGGGCGACCAGGGGAACCGACGGTTCGGCCTGGTGCACCATGGGCAGGGTTCGCCAGTCGAAGCTTTGAATCTCCACGCGATTGAGCTTGCCCGCCGACCTGACCGCGGCCAGGATCACGTCGACGAACTGCTGGGGCTCGGCCGATCTGTCTGGCTTGTCCGCCTCCACCTTGGTTTCGATGTTGTAGCGCACCCCGGCTTGATACGAGTCGGCGAGGGCGAAGACTTCCGGTAGGGTCGCTATCTTGTTGCCCCGCACCACTTCAGCACGGGGAAATTCGGCAAGCAGGCGCCCGCAGTCCAGGGTGTGGATTTGCGCCAGAGTGAGCTCGTGCACCAGCTTTCCCACGTAGGGGTATTGCGGATCGCCGGCGGATGCGGGTCCGGTGTCGGCGCACTTTTCCACGTCAATCGTCGGATCGTGCCACACCAGAGGTTGTCCGTCTTTGGTGATGACGATGTCGAGTTCCAGTGTGCTGACGCCGAGTTCGAGCGATTTGGCGAATGCACGCAGCGATTCCTCGGTCGTTTCGCCACGTCCGCCGCGGTGGGCCTGCAGATCGAATCCGGGCGCTTGCGCCGCGGACATCGGCAGCTGCACCAGCACGGCGACGGCGGCCAGCACCGCACCCATGCACGTGAGCCGGCCAGGCAATCGGGTTAACTCCTGCGCTGGCGCGTGATTTCGGCGAGCACCACCCCGGCAGCCACCGAGGCATTCAGCGATTCAGTATCACCGGCCATCGGTATCGATACCACCTGCTCGCAGTTCTGCCGCACCAACCGTGATAGCCCCTTGCCTTCGGATCCGACGACCACAACAATCGGGTCGGTGCCGTCGAGGTCGTCGAGTACGGTGTCGCCACCGGCATCCAACCCGACCACCCGAACCCCGCGGTCGGCCCAACTCTTCAGTGCCCTGGTGAGATTGGTGGCCCGTGCGACAGGAATACGGGCCGCCGCCCCGGCGCTGGTGCGCCAGGCCACCGCCGTGACCGATGCCGAGCGGCGCTGCGGTATCAGGACGCCGTGACCGCCGAAGGCCGCGACCGAACGAACGATCGCACCGAGGTTGCGGGGATCGGAGATATTGTCCAAGGCGACCAATAACGCCGGCGGTGTCTGCAGAGCGGTGGTGAGCAAGTCGTCGGGGTGGGCGTAGTTGTACGGCGGCACCTGCAGCGCGATGCCCTGGTGCAGATGGTTGGCGGTCATCTTGTCCAGGTCCGAGCGCGGAACCTCCAGGATCGCGATACCCAAATCGGCTGCCCGAGATACTGATTCGGTGAGACGCTCGTCGGCTTCGGTACCCAGTGCGACGTAGAGCGCTGTCGCGGGGACGCCGGCACGCAAGCATTCCACCACCGGGTTGCGGCCGAGCACCGTTTCGGTTTCGTCAGTTCGTCGCTGTGCCGGCCGGCGTGGCCGCGTCTGCGTGGCCCGCTTGGCGGCGGGATGGTTGGGGCGCATATGCGCGGGCGGCGTGGCACCGCGGCCCTCCAGCGCGCTGCGCCGCTGGCCGCCCGAACCTACAGTCGGACCCTTTTTGCTGCCGGATTTACGTATCGCCCCCTGGCGCCGCGAGTTGCCGGCCATCTACTTGACCCCTACTTTTCTGGACCGGCCAGCAGCTCCCACTGCGGCCCGTCGGCGGTATCGGTGACCTCGATGCCGGCATTCTTGAGTCGCTCCCGGATCTGGTCTGCGAGAGCCCAATTGCGTTCCTCGCGCGCGTCCTGGCGGCTCTCCAGTTCGGCCTGCACCAACACGTCGACGGCCACGAGTGCCGCCGACGTCTCGTCGCGCGATTCCCAGCGTTCGTCGAGCGGGTCGCAACCCAGGATGCCCATCATCGCGCGGATCGCGCCGGCGCTGGCCAATGCACCTTCATGGTCGCGGGCGTCGAGCGCCCGGTTGCCCTCCGCGCGAGCGTGATGTATTTCGGCCAGCGCGATCGGGACCGCGAGATCGTCGTCGAGCGCCTCGGCGAATCGCGGCGTCCACTCGCCCGGGACGACGCCGCCGATCCGGACCCGCACGCGGTGCAGGAATTCCTCAACTCCGGCATAGGCTTTCACCGCATCTTGCAGGGCGACGTCGGAGAATTCGAGCATCGAGCGGTAGTGAGCGCTGCCGAGGTAATAGCGCAGTTCGGGCGGACGGACGCGCTGCAACATCGCCGGGATGGACAACACGTTGCCCAGCGACTTGCTCATCTTCTCGCCGCCCATCGTCACCCAGCCGTTGTGCAGCCAGTAGCGGGCGAACCCATCCCCGGCCGCACGGCTCTGAGCGATTTCATTCTCGTGATGGGGAAATACCAAATCCATTCCACCGCAATGGATATCGAATTCCGTCCCCAGATACGTGCGTGCCATTGCCGAACATTCCAGATGCCAGCCCGGCCGGCCTCGGCCCCACGGTGTCGGCCACGACGGCTCGCCGGGCTTGGCGCCCTTCCACATCGTGAAGTCGCGTTGATCGCGCTTGCCGGTGGCCACGCCCTCGCCCTGATGGACATCGTCGATCTTGTGGCCGGACAGCTGGCCGTACTCGGGGTAGCTGAGCACGTTGAAGTACACATCGCCACCGCTGGCATACGCGTGACCATTTTCGATCAGGCGTTCCATTAACTCGACCATCTGAGTGATATGCCCGGTGGCTCGCGGCTCTGCTGACGGCGGCAAGACGTCCAGGGCGTCGTAGGCCGCGGTGAACGCGCGCTCGTAGGTGGCCGCCCACTCCCACCACGGCCGGCACGCGGCAGCGGCCTTGTTGAGGATTTTGTCGTCGATGTCGGTCACGTTGCGGATGAACGCGACGTCGTAACCGCTTGCCATCAGCCAGCGGCGCAGGATGTCAAAGGCCACGCCGCTGCGGACGTGCCCGATGTGCGGCTGCCCCTGAACGGTGGCGCCACACAGGTAAATGGAGACGTGACCCTCGCGCAGCGGAACGAAATCACGCACAGCACCAGCTGCCGTGTCGTGTAGCCGCAAGCGGCGGCGATCGGTCACGACGTGCCAGCTTACCTGCTACTTCAGATCGGCCGACCGCAGCTCGCGGGGCTATCCGCGGGCGATGACCAGGGCCGTCGCGATTGCGGCCAAACCCTCGCCCCGCCCGGTCAGGCCCAGCCCGTCGGTGGTGGTCGCCGACACCGATACCGGCGCTCGCAGTAGATCCGACAGCAGCTGCTGCGCCTCGGCCCGACGTGGACCGATCTTTGGCCGGTTACCGATCACCTGCACGGCGGCGTTTCCGACCCGGTAGCCGTGCTGCGTTACCAAATCGATGACGTGGCGCAGCATGTCGGCGCCGCTGACGTCTTTCCACCGCGGATCGTCGACCCCGAAGACGCCACCGATGTCGCCCAGCCCGGCGGCCGACAACACCGCATCGCACAGCGCATGCGCGGCCACGTCGCCGTCGGAGTGCCCGGCGCAGCCGTCAGCGTCGGGAAACAGCAACCCGACCACCCAGCAGGGCCGCCCCGGCTCGATCGGGTGCACATCGGTACCCAGACCGACCCTTGGAAGGGCAGGCAACTCGGTCACCGGCGCACAATCGCTTGGGCCAGCAGCAGATCCAGCTGGGTGGTGATCTTGAACGCCAATGGGTCGCCGTCGACCACCTGGACTTGGCCGCCGACATGCTCGACCAACGACGCGTCGTCGGTGAAACCGGCGCCGGTGGTGCGCTGATACGCGCGCAACAGGAGGTCGGTGGCAAATCCTTGCGGAGTCTGGACCGCCCGCAGCCCGGTCCGTTCCGGTGTGCCCAGGACCACGCCGTTGGCATCCACGGCCTTGATGGTGTCATGCAGCGGCAGCGCGGGCACGACAGCGGCGTGCCCCGCCCGCAATGCGTCGACCACCCGCACGATCAGCTCCGGCGGCGTCAACGCGCGCGCCGCGTCATGCACCAGCACGAACTCCGGGTCACCGGGCAGGGCAGACAAAGCCAGGCCCACCGAATCGGTGCGCCCGGCCCCGCCGGCGACGACGGTGGCTTGGTTGCCTAGGACTTGCTTAGCCTGGTCGATGCGATCGACGGGCACTGCCGCCACAACATGATCAACGACCCCCGACTTCAGCAGACCCGCGATTGCCCATTCGAGCAGGGAACGCCCGTCGAGTTCGCAGAATGCTTTCGGGATACCGGCACGCAGCCGCTCGCCCAGCCCAGCGGCCGGGACGACTGCGACAACTGCGCCCCCGACCACCAGAGCTCAGGTCCTTCAGGAAGCGGCGGCGAGAACCTCGTCGAGGATGATGTCCGCCTTGGCCTCATCGGTGCTTTCAGCGAGCGCCAACTCGCCGACCAGAATCTGCCGAGCCTTGGCCAGCATGCGCTTCTCACCTGCGGAGAGGCCGCGTTCCTGATCGCGCCGCCACAGATCGCGCACGACCTCTGCCACCTTGTTGACGTCACCGGAGGCGAGCTTTTCGAGGTTGGCCTTGTAGCGGCGTGACCAGTTGGTGGGCTCTTCGGTGTGGGGTGCGCGCAGCACCTGGAAAACTTTGTCGAGGCCTTCCTGGCCAACGACGTCACGGACGCCCACGTACTCGGCGTTATCGGCGGGCACTCGAACGGTCAGGTCTCCCTGCGCCACTTTCAAGACGAGATACTCTTTTGGTTCCCCTTTGATGGTGCGAGTTTCAATCGCCTCGACTAGCGCAGCACCGTGGTGTGGATAAACAACGGTGTCGCCGACCTTGAAGATCATCTGATTCGAGCCCCTTTCGTTACTTCATTCTAACACGGCTACCCAACACACGCGGTAGCAACGTTGCAGGTCAGGGGCACAACACGCGCGGATTAGGGGTTGACAGACGGAACAAGACGTGCAGTGAAACACATTACCAATGCCCTGGTCGGGCCTGTGCTTGGACCCGCTTTGACCGCTGCGGCGCTGGTCTGGCGGTTGGTGTTGCTCCCCGCGCTACCGCTGGAACAGCGTTCCTACTACTGTGCATAGTTGCATGGTTGACCCCGCACATCGTGCCGCGAGTTGGCCTGAACCAGCCTGACCGAGCCCAGGAGGCATTGAGTGAACCGCTTCAAGACCAGCCTCGCGGTCCGCCTTTCCGCCCGGGGCGCTCTCGTCGGCGTGGTCGCCCTTATCGCTGCCGTGCTGACCGGTTGCGGCGCCGGGCAGATCTCGCAGATGGCTACCCAGGAGCCCGCGGTCAACGGCAACAAGGTCTCCTTCAACAACGTGGCGCTGCGCGACGTCCGCATCCAGGCCACGCAGACCGGTGACTTCCTGCGGCCGGGTAAAACGGTGGATCTCGTGCTGGTGGCCGTGAATCAGTCGCCGGACGTCGCGGACCGGCTGCTGGGCATCACCACTGACATCGGCACCGTGACGATCACCGGCGACACTCACATACCCCCCAGCGGGATGCTGTTCATCGGTACGCCCGAGGGCCAGAACGCGGCGCCGGGCCCGCTCAACTCCAACAGCGCGGCCAAGGCATCGGTCAGCTTGACCAAGCCCATCACCAATGGCCTCTCCTACAACTTCACCTTCACCTTCGAGAAGGCCGGGCAGGCCAGCGTGCTGGTACCGATTTCAGCCGGGCTGGCACCGCCGGAGGCTTAAACACCCCCGCCGCAGGGGTGTCACAGCGGGGCTTGTCGCCCCCGCCGGATACCGTCATGACGTGGCAAATGCGCGCTCCCAATACCGTTGCTCGGAATGCCACCACGTCACCGCCAAATGGGTGGGCCGCTGCATGGAATGTGGCACCTGGGGCACCGTCGATGTGGTGGCCGCGCTCAGCGCGGTCAGCGGTCGTCGCTCGGTAAATCCGGCGTCGCGCGCCGTTCCGATCAGTTCCATCGAACCCAACGTCAGCCAGCACCGCGCGACGGGCATCGACGAGCTCGACCGGGTACTCGGCGGCGGCGTGGTGCCCGGCTCGGTGACGCTGCTGGCCGGTGACCCGGGCGTCGGTAAGTCAACGTTGTTGCTGATGGTCGCCCACCTGTGGGCACAGGCCGGGCGGCGCGCGCTGTACATCTCCGGTGAGGAGTCCGCGGGCCAGATCAGGCTGCGCGCGGACCGGATCGGCTGCGGTTCAGACGAGGTCTACCTGGCCGCCGAGTCCGACGTGCACACGGTGCTCGAGCACATCGCGACGGTCAAACCCGCGCTGGTCATTGTCGACTCGGTGCAAACGATGTCCAGCACCGAGTCCGACGGCGTCGCCGGCGGGGTCACGCAGGTGCGCGCGGTTACCGCCGCGCTGACCGCCGCGGCCAAGGCCAATGGCGTGGCGCTGATCCTCGTAGGCCATGTCACCAAGGACGGGGCGATCGCCGGACCACGCTCGCTGGAACACCTCGTCGACGTCGTTCTGCATTTCGAGGGCGACCGCAACGGCTCGCTACGGATGGTCCGCGGAATCAAGAACCGATTCGGCGGGGCCGACGAAGTCGGGTGTTTCATATTGCACGACAACGGAATTGAGGGCGTCGCCGACCCGTCCAATCTGTTCTTGGATCAGCGCCCCACCCCGGTCGCCGGCACCGCGATCACGGTCGCCCTGGACGGCAAGCGCCCGCTGATCGGTGAAGTCCAGGCGTTGCTGGCCACACCGAACGGCGGGTCACCGCGCCGCGCCGTCAGCGGGATCGATCACTCCCGCGCCGCGATGATCACCGCCGTGCTGGAAAAACACGCCAAGCTGCCGCTTGCCGCCAACGACATCTACCTGTCCACCGTGGGCGGCATGCGGTTGACCGATCCGTCCTCGGACCTCGCCGTCGCGATCGCGCTGGCCTCGGCACTGGCCGATCTGCCGCTGCCCACCACCGCGGTGATGGTCGGCGAGGTCGGACTGGCGGGCGACCTGCGCCGGGTCGGCGGGATGGATCGGCGTCTGGCCGAAGCGGCACGGCAGGGCTTCACCCTCGCCCTGATTCCACCGGGATGCGGTGCCGTGCCGCGGGGCATGCGCGCACTGAGCGCACCCACCATCGGCGCGGCGCTGGAGCACATGATCGACATCGCCGACCACCGCAGCAGCGGGCCCCGTGGGCTCGAACGGCTAGACATTGCTACGCCGCGGGCCCTGGCGTAGCAGAATGACAGGCTGTGACGCGTCCGACCCTGCGTGAAACGATCGCCCGCCTGGCACCCGGCACCGGGCTCCGGGACGGCCTGGAGCGGATTCTGCGCGGCCGTACCGGCGCGCTGATCGTGCTCGGAAACGACGAGAACGTCGAGGCCATCTGCGACGGCGGCTTCGCTCTGGACGTCCGCTACGCCCCGACGCGGCTGCGTGAACTGGCCAAGATGGACGGCGCCGTGGTGCTGTCCACCGACGGCAGCCGCATCGTGCGGGCCAACGTGCAGCTGGTTCCCGACCCGTCGATACCCACCGACGAGTCGGGCACCCGGCACCGCTCGGCGGAACGCGCCGCGATCCAGACCGGTCACCCGGTGATCTCGGTCAGCCATTCGATGAACATCGTCACCGTCTACGTGGGCGGAGAGCGCCACGTACTGGCCGATTCCGCGACCATCCTGTCGCGCGCCAATCAGGCCATCGCGACTTTGGAGCGTTACAAGACCCGGCTCGACGAGGTCAGCAGGCTGCTGTCACGGGCGGAGATCGAAGACTTCGTGACGCTGCGTGACGTGATGACCGTGGTGCAGCGACACGAGTTGGTCCGGCGGATCGGGCTGGTGATCGACTACGACGTCGTCGAACTGGGCACCGACGGGCGTCAGCTGCGGCTACAGCTCGAGGAACTGCTGGGCGGCAACGAAATCGCCCGGGAATTGATCGTGCGCGACTACCACGCCAGCCCCGAGCCGTTGTCCGACGTGCAGATGACCGCCACCCTCGACGAGCTGGACACGCTGTCGGACACCGAGCTGCTCGATTTCACCTCGCTGGCAAAAGTTTTCGGGTATCCGACGACGACCGAGGCGCAGGATTCGGCGCTGAGCCCGCGTGGCTACCGCGCGATGGCCGAAATCCCCCGGCTGCAGTTCGCTCACGTGGATCTACTGGTCCGCAACTTTGGGACGCTGCAGGGCCTGCTGGCCGCCAGCGCCAACGACCTGCAATCCGTCGACGGCATCGGCTCTATGTGGGCCCGCCATGTGCGGGAAGGGCTCTCGCAGCTCGCGGAGTCGACGATCGCCGACCCGCTCAACTAAGGGACCGATTACCCCGCAGGCGAAGGACCGGGACCAACCCCCGGCGGCGCCTCCGGAGGTGGCGCGATCGCCGGCTGACCCGGTACCGGCCCCGGCGGCGGTGGCGGCAGGTTCAGGATGAACGGAACCGTAAGCGAGCGCAGATTGCCCAGCTGGACGACGAGGTTGTAGGTGCCGGGCCCGATTGCCGGCCGCGGCAGCGGGCAGTGCGGCGAGGATCCCATTCCGGTCCAGGTCACCGCGGTCGTCACCTGTTCGCCTGGCGTGAAGGCCTTGACCAGGGTCTCGTTGGACGGCGCGCAGTCCAGATTGGACCACAGCCGCTTGTTGTCCAGCGAGTAGACGTAGGCGGCCAGAACAGCGGCCCCGACGTCACGCTTGCAGGACACCAGTCCGATGTTGGTGACGATCATGGTGAATTTCGGCTGGTCACCGATGAAGTATTGGGGAGCGTTCGTCAAGCCCTTGACGGCCAGCGTCGAGTCGGGGCAGTCATCGCCCTCCTTCAGCACCGGCGGCGGCTGCACCGCCGCGGTTGGCGTCGGAGCCTCGGGGTTTTGCCCCTGCTGTGGCGGCGCCACCGGGACGGCGCCTTCCTGGCCCGGCGGGGCTGGCGCTTGCGGCGGGGGCGCTGCCGGCGTGTTTTGACCGGAGCCGGCTTTGTTGACATTGGCAGGCTTGGCGCCCGCGCTGCCGCCCATAAAGGCAATGACGGTGGCAACAGCGATGCCGATCACCACGACCGCGATGCCCAGGGCCAGCCCCCTGCGCCGCCAATAGATCTCCGTGGGTAGCGGGCCACGCGGTTCCAGATCCAGCACGATCACACGGTAAGCCCAGGTCACGCCGATTTGGTCGATCCGACTCGGCGTGTCGCGATGTTAGCTGGCCAACGACCGTGCTATTCGCCTATATCGCCGACGTGATCGACCAACACCGCCCGCCCGTCAGCGAGGTGATAGGTGATGCCGGCGAGCCCCAGCGTGCCCGCGGACACCCGCTCCGAAATGGCAGTAGAACGCGCCAGCAACTGTGCCAGCGTCTCTTGCACATGCCGGTCCTCGAACTCGTCGACACGAGTGAGCCCGTCGCGCCGGCCCAGCAGGATCGATGACGCGACCCGTTCCACCACGTCCCGCACGAAACCGGCTGGTATCGCACCATCATCGATCGCGCCAATGGCGGCCTTGACGGCACCGCAGCTGTTATGGCCGAGGACCACGATGAGTGGGACGTCGAGCACCGTCACCGCGTACTCAATGGAGCCCAGCACCGCCGAATCGATGGCCTGCCCGGCGGTGCGAACCACGAACACGTCACCCAGGCCCTGATCGAAGATGAGCTCGGCCGCCACCCGGCTGTCCGCACAGCCGAATATGACCGCGGTCGGCTTCTGGCCGGCCGCCAGGCTGGCCCGGTGCGCCACGCTCTGGCTGGGATGCTCAGGCCGGCCGGCGACGAATCGCTCGTTACCCTGTTTGAGTGCTTTCCATGCGGTTACCGGACTGGTGTTGGGCATGGCACACATTCTGCTGTGCCGCGGGCGCCGATGACTAGTCCAGGGCAAATCCCGGCCGACGAACTTCTGGGATGGTACGAACGCTCACGCCGCGATCTGCCCTGGCGGGAGCCGGGTGTCAGCGCATGGCAGATCCTCGTCAGCGAGTTCATGCTGCAACAGACGCCGGTGGCCCGGGTGCTGCCGATCTGGACGGACTGGGTACGACGCTGGCCCACTCCGTCGGCGACCGCCGCGGCCAGTGCGGCCGACGTGCTGCGGGCTTGGGGCAAGCTGGGTTACCCGCGGCGGGCAAAACGCTTGCACGAGTGCGCCATCGTCATTGCGCGTGATCACGGCGATGTTGTCCCCGATGACGTCGAAACCCTGTTGGGGTTGCCGGGTATCGGCAGCTATACGGCGCGTGCCGTGGCATGTTTCGCCTACCGCAAGCGGGTGCCGGTGGTGGACACCAATGTGCGACGGGTGGTGGCCCGCGCCGTGCACGGCCTGGCCGATGCCGGTACGCCGTCGGCGACGCGCGACCATGCCGACATCTCGGCGTTGCTGCCCAAAGACGATACAGCGCCTCAGTTTTCGGTGGCGCTGATGGAACTGGGAGCCACGGTGTGCACCGCGCGAACGCCCCGCTGCGGGTTGTGTCCAATCGACGAGTGTGCCTGGCGGCACGCCGGCTATCCCCCCGCGCAGGGCCCGGCGCGCCGCGTTCAGAGCTACGCGGGCACCGATCGCCAGGTCCGTGGACTACTGCTGGACGTATTGCGCCTCAGTGATTTTCCGGTTACTCGGGCCCAGCTGGACGTGGCCTGGCTCACCGATACCCAGCAGCGCGACCGGGCGCTGGACTCATTGCTCGCCGATGGCCTGGTTACCCGGACCGTGGATGGCCTTTTCGCTTTGGCCGGTGAGGGGTAGCAGCCTCAGGCGTGCGTCGCCCCCGCCAAAAACGATTCCACCGCTTGACGGTATACCTGTGGCGCGTCGTCGTGGATCAGGTGGCCGGCTTCGGGTACCGCCAAATATGTTGTCGGAGAACTGGTTTTCGTCATCGCGTGCATCTGGCCCGGCGGAGTGACGGAGTTGCCGGCCTCAAGCAACAACGCCGGCGCCCGAACCGCCAGCCATTGTCCCCAGTAGTCCCGGGTGCCCCACTCGGCGGCGATCTCTATCCACCGCGAGGTGTGACCGTGCAACCGCCAGCCGGTGTCGGTGCGGTCGAAGGCGTCCAGGAAATACCGGCCGGCGACCGGCCCGAATTCGTTGAATACCTGCTCGGCAGTGTCGAATTCGATCGGAAGTGCATGCAGCCACGGCTCCCACGGACCGGTGGTGCGGCCACGGAAGTCCGGCGCCATGTCCTCGATGACCAGCGCCGAAACCAATTCGGGACGTTCGGCGGCCAGACACCACGAGTGCAGCGCACCCATCGAATGTCCCACCAGCCGCACCGGCGCCTCCAGCGTGGCTATCGCGTCGCCCAGATCTGCCACGAAGCGTTCGGTGCTGATCGGGTGCGGATCCTCGACGTCGCGGCCGCGGTGCCATGGCGCATCGTAGGTGTAAACGGTGCCCAGCCGGGTCAGCCACGGCAGCTGACGCGACCAGGTGCTACCCCGGCCCATCAGGCCGTGCACCAGTATCAACGGCTCACCTTGCCCGCCGTGGCAGGTCAACAGATTGGTGGGCATATCACCATCTTGCGTGCCCCGCCCTGGAGCAGAACAGGGCAGGGGGCGGGGTAGCCTAGCGAACATGCCGCCAGTGGTGAAGATCAATGCAATCGAAGTGCCCGCCGACGCTGGCCCTGAACTGGAGAAGCGGTTCGCTCACCGCGCACATGCGGTGGATAACCAACCCGGCTTCCTCGGCTTTCAGCTGCTGCGTCCGGTCAAGGGTGAGAACCGCTATTTCGTGGTGACACACTGGGAGTCCGATGAAGCATTCCAGGCGTGGGCGAGTGGGCCCGCTGTCGAAGCCCATGCCGGGCAGCGTGCCAACCCGGTGGCGACTGGCGCGTCGCTGCTGGAATTCGAAGTCGTCATGGACGTTGCCGGGAGCAAGCCGGCTGAATAGGCGACGTCCCGCGCGGCAGCGCGTGCTGGCCGTCACCGCGGCCGCCGCACTGGTTGCGACTCTCGCGCCGGGTTGCTCACCGTCGCCGTCATCACAGGCGAACGCGGCCAACCCCGGACGGGCGATCGACACCCGAACACCACCCGGGCTGCGGGCCCAGCAGACCGTGGACATGCTCAACTCGGACTGGCCGATCGGCCCGGTCGGAGTTCGCACTCTTGCCGCGCCTGACGAGGTCGACTCGGTCGAGACCACCATGGAAGAACTCTGGTGGGATCGTCCCTTCACCCTGGACGGGGTGGACATCAGCGCCAGCGTTGCCACGCTGCACCTCACCTCCTCCTATGGCGCGCGCCAAGACATCCGGATTCACACCGACGACATGGGACGGGTTGATCGATTCGACGTCGAAACGCAGGCGCCGACGATCACCTCATGGCATGACATCGACGCGACGTTGAGCAAAACCGGCGCGCGGTATTCCTATCAGGTCGCCAAGGTCGACAGCGGCCACTGCGATCCGGTGATGGGCACCAATACTGGCGAATCTCTGCCTCTGGCATCAATTTTCAAGCTCTATGTATTGCACGCCTTGGCGGGCGCCGTGAAGAACCACACGGTGTCCTGGGACGATCAGTTGACCGTCACCGAAAAGAGCAAGGCGGTGGGCTCTTCGGGCTTGGGACTTGCTCCCGGCGACCACGTTTCGGTGCGCAACGCGGCCGCGAAGATGATCGCCAACAGCGACAACATGGCCACCGACCTGCTGATTGAAAGATTGGGAACCCACGCCATCGAAGAGGCGCTGGCCACAGCCGGCCATCACGATCCGGCCAGCATGACTCCCTTCCCCACGATGTACGAGCTGTTCTCCATCGGCTGGGGCCAGCCGGATCTGCGCAGCCTGTGGCAAAATGCGGATCCGCAGGTACGTGCCCAGCTGCTGGCGCAGGCGAATTCCGCTCCCTACCAACCTGATCCAGCCCGTGCTCACATCCCGGCCTCTACCTACGGCGCGGAGTGGTACGGCAACGCCGAGGACATCTGCCGAGTCCACGCGGCTTTGCAAGCCGACGCGGTCGGTGAGGCCGCGCCGGTCAAGCAGATCCTGTCCGCCGTGTCGGGTATCCAGCTGGACCGAAACGTTTGGCCATACATCGGCGCGAAAGCCGGTGGCTTGCCAGGCGATCTGACCTTCAGCTGGTATGCCGTCGACAAGACGCAGCAACCGTGGGTCGTCAGCTTCCAGCTGAACTGGCCCCGCGATCACGGGCCGAAGGTAACCGGCTGGATGCTGAAGGTCGCCAAACAGGCGTTCGCGCTGATCGCACCGCAGTAATCACTGCAGCCGCAGCGTCCAGCAGTCGCTCCGATAATGCAGGGTCGTCAGGGAAACCGGAGCAATGTCGATGCGCCAGAACGACTTCGGCGCAATGTCGAGGGCCAGCAGAATCGCTGCCCGGATCACCGCCGGATGCGTCACCGCAATAGTTCGCGATGGCCCGTCGATCAACGACGCCAGCCATCCGGCTATCCGCTCGATGAGGTCGACGATGGACTCGCCGCCGTGCGGCGCCCGGGCCGGTTCGGTCAGCCACACGTCGAGGTCCGCCGGGGCTACGGCATCCAGTTTCTGACCCCGCCAGTGCCCGCAGTCGAGGTCGGCCAACCACGGCTCGGTGGTGGCGTGCAAGCCCAGCTGCTCTGCGGTTTGCCGGGCCCGTTGCTCGGGCCCGGCGAGATGCTGTGACCCGAGGCCGGGGATATCAAGGCCCGCAGCAACTTCGGCCTGTCGACGACCAGTTTCGTTGAGCGGCTCGTCGGCGGGAAACCGCACGGCCGCCATCGCATCAGTCATCGCGTGTGACACCAAGGTCAGCCGGACGACCTCCGTCACGCCGCGATGCTCGATACCTGTCCGCTCTCGGCGCGCTCCCCCAGCAACCGCCCCGCGAGCGTCGCAAAGACCACGCCGATGGTCATCCACAGCAGCAGCTGTGAGGCCAGCGACAGCAACCTGAATTCATAGAGGACATCGGCGGGAAAGCCGGGATAGATGATCGCACCCGAGGCGTCGCGCAACGGTTCGGGCGTCTCGTCCACCGTCGGTAGCAACACCATCACCACCGCGACGGTTACCAGGTATGCCCCAGCGGCGAGTAGCCGGGCATTCCATGCGCCGAATCGGTCGGCCAGCCGCCGGGCCAGCCACACCGCGCCGATCGCCAGCATCACCGACGCCAGCACCAACACCAGATACCAGCTGGTGCGTGTCCCGATCGTGTCGGACTGGCCGACCGCAGGGGGATTCGGCGGGTATTTGACGAACGGAACCAGGTACACCGCCACGAAGGCCGCGGCCGCCATCAGTAACGAAAGTTGGCGCGGTCCAAGGGTTTCCGCGCTGCCTGCTGCGCGCGCATAGACCACGCAGAACAGTACGGCGAACAGTGCACCCATGGCGAGACCGAAAATCAGCACACCAAAACCCAGGCCGGCGTTGGCCTGCACGCCGCGGGTAAACAGCTCGATGCCATGCTCATGGACACCGTGGGCATTCTCGGCCTCGGTTCGGCCGTCCTCGAAAGCGATCGCGCGGGCAATTACGGGTTCGGCACACACATGGGCGAATACGAACGCCAGCACCGCGCCAATTGCGCCCGCCAGCAGCCCGCGTCCGATCAGACGCTTTTCCACGCCGGGTCAGTGGCAGGGGAAGCCGAGGAGATGGCGCGCATCGTGCACGAATTCGTGCACATGCGAGTCGCTGCCGAACAGCGATACCGCGCCCTGATCGACGCCGACGAAGTAAATCGCCAACAATGCCAGGAAGGCGGTTGCTGCCAACCAGAGCGTGGCGCTCGCCGCCGACAAATCAACCGAGCGTGTGCCGGCCGTCTCGGAACTGGACACTGTTAGCTCCTTCTGGGAATGACGCGTCCCGCCTTGGGTGACGGGTTCCGGGTCTGACTTTCTGCAGTGGCGCGACCGTTCTGGAATTTCACCAGGATTCCGTTACCCATCAGGAAAAACTGACAACAATCATCAGTCTAAGCGGATCGTACGGCTGATCAACAATCAATGCTGCGCGGCTGTGCCGCCGTAGCCGAGCTGACTGGCCGTGTACTTCGCGGCATCCGTGACGGGCACCGCCTCCACGGCCGTGCCGTAAGCGCAGATCTCGGTCCACACGTCGCCGATCTCGGTGGTGTCGAACCGCATCGCGACGATCGCGTTACCGCCGCGGGTGCGCGCCTCGGCGATCAGCCGCGCCATCGCCTCGTTGCGGCTCTCGGCGAGATTCTTGGTCATCCCTTGCAGTTCCCCGCCGAACATCGACTTCAGTCCGGCACCGAATTGGGCGAACGCATTGCGCGAGCGAACGGTCAGCCCGAACACTTCGCCGCAGACGCGTCGAATTTCCCAGCCCGGAAGGTCATTGGTGGTGACGATCAGCACAGGCGAGCCCCTTTGCCCTCAGCACAGCGAAACGGGTGGTTAGTCCGCTCAGAGACTAACCACCCGTTTGCTGTAGTGCTACTGCGTTTCGGGGGCGGCGTGCGCTCCGGCTTTCGCCAGGTCCGGCTCGGCCGGCGGCTTGCTCGCTCCGGTGAACGTGAACACCGCGTCCTCGCCGGCACCTTCGCCGTCCCAATTGTCCACATCGACGGTCACCACCTGTCCGGGTCCGACCTCATCGAAGAGGATCTTCTCGGAGAGTTGGTCCTCGATCTCGCGTTGGATGGTGCGCCGCAGCGGGCGAGCACCCAGCACGGGGTCGAAGCCGCGCTTGGCCAGCAATGCCTTGGCCTTGTCGGTCAGCTCCATGGCCATGTCCTTGGTCTTGAGCTGATTGCCGACCCGGGTGATCATCAGATCGACCATCTTGATGATCTCGTCGCGGGTCAGCTGGTGGAAGACGATGACTTCGTCGATGCGGTTCAGGAATTCCGGCCGGAAGTGCTTCTTGAGCTCGTCGTTGACCTTCTGCTTCATCCGCTCGTAGTCGTTCTCGCCGCCACCCTGGGTGAAGCCCAGGCCGACCGGCTTCGAGATGTCGGAAGTGCCCAGGTTGGACGTGAAGATCAGCACCGTGTTCTTGAAGTCCACCGTGCGGCCCTGACCGTCGGTGAGCCGGCCATCCTCGAGCACCTGCAACAGGCTGTTGTAGATCTCCTGGTGCGCCTTTTCGATCTCGTCGAACAGCACCACCGAGAACGGCTTACGCCGCACCTTCTCGGTGAGTTGGCCGCCCTCCTCGTAGCCGACATATCCCGGGGGAGCACCGAACAGCCTCGACGCGGTGAACCGGTCGTGGAACTCGCCCATGTCGATCTGGATGAGCGCGTCGTCGTCGCCGAACAGGAAGTTGGCTAGCGCCTTGGACAGTTCGGTCTTACCGACACCGGAGGGCCCGGCGAAGATGAACGAACCCGACGGGCGCTTGGGGTCTTTCAGCCCGGCGCGGGTACGACGGATCGCCTTCGACACGGCGCGGACGGCGTCCTCTTGACCGATGATCCGCTTGTGCAGCTCGTCTTCCATGCGCAGCAACCGGGTTGTCTCGGCCTCGGTGAGCTTGAACACCGGGATGCCGGTCCAGTTGCCCAGCACCTCGGCGATCTCGTTGTCGTCGACCTCGGCGACCACGTCCATATCGCCTGAACGCCACTGCTTTTCGCGCTCGGCGCGTTGCCCAACGAGTTGCTTCTCGCGATCGCGCAGGCTGGCCGCCTTCTCGAAGTCCTGGGCGTCGATCGCCGATTCCTTCTCGCGGCGGGCGTCCGCGATCTTCTCGTCGAACTCACGCAGGTCTGGCGGCGCGGTCATGCGACGGATCCGCATCCGGGCACCCGCCTCGTCGATCAGGTCGATCGCCTTGTCCGGCAGGAAACGGTCGTTGATGTAGCGGTCGGCCAGGGTGGCGGCTGCCACGATCGCGCCGTCGCTGATCGAGACCCGATGGTGTGCCTCGTAGCGGTCACGCAGACCCTTGAGGATCTCGATGGTGTGCTCCACCGTCGGCTCGCCCACCTGCACCGGCTGGAAGCGGCGCTCCAGAGCGGCATCCTTTTCGATGTACTTGCGGTACTCGTCGAGGGTGGTGGCGCCGATGGTCTGCAGCTCACCGCGCGCCAGCTTGGGCTTCAGGATCGACGCAGCGTCGATCGCGCCCTCGGCGGCACCGGCACCCACCAGGGTGTGCAGCTCGTCGATGAACAGGATGATGTCGCCGCGGGTGTTGATCTCCTTGAGCACCTTCTTCAGGCGTTCCTCGAAGTCACCGCGGTAGCGGCTGCCCGCGACCAGCGATCCCAGGTCCAGGGTGTAGAGCTGCTTGTCCTTCAGCGTCTCGGGGACCTCACCGTGCACGATGGCCTGCGCCAGGCCCTCGACCACGGCGGTCTTGCCGACGCCGGGCTCGCCGATCAGCACCGGGTTGTTCTTGGTGCGCCGGCTCAACACCTGCATCACCCGCTCGATTTCCTTCTCGCGGCCGATGACCGGGTCCAGCTTGCCTTCCATCGCGGCAGCCGTCAGGTTGCGCCCGAACTGGTCGAGCACCAACGACGTGGACGGACTGCCCGACTCACCTCCGCGGCCACCCGTGCCGGCCTCCGCCGCTTCCTTGCCCTGGTAGCCACTCAGCAGCTGGATCACCTGCTGGCGCACCCGGGTCAGCTCGGCGCCCAGCTTGACCAGCACCTGCGCCGCCACGCCCTCACCCTCACGGATCAGGCCCAGCAGAATGTGCTCGGTGCCGATGTAGTTGTGGCCGAGCTGCAGCGCCTCGCGCAGGCTCAGCTCCAGGACCTTCTTGGCGCGCGGGGTGAACGGGATGTGACCGGACGGAGCCTGCT
>DASYJS010000235.1:0-28639 GCA_035996225.1 Mycobacterium sp.
TAGAAGTCGTACCACTCGATTGTGGTGCCGATCATGCTGCCCAGAGCTACGGTTCGTAGTTGTGTTCGCGTGTCGCCATTAGCGGTCGGCTCAGTGATGATCACGTGATCGCAGATTAGCCAGGACGTCGACGTCGCCATACGGTTGCCATCGCCGTGATGCGAACGTCTGCGCGGACCACCCTACCGCTGGCGCGTGACAATGCGGTTCACTATAGGACGTGACGACGCCGTCCTGGACTGTCGATGTGGTGGTGGTCGGCGCTGGCTTTGCCGGCCTTGCGGCGGCACGAGAGCTGATGAAACAGGGTCTCGACGTGGTTGTTTTCGAGGGCCGGGATCGGGTCGGTGGGCGTTCGTTCACCGGTAGCGTCGCAGGATTGCCGGTGGATATGGGCGGCGCGTTCGTCGGCCCCACCCAAGACGCCGTTCTGGCGCTGGCAGCCGAGTTTGCGATCCCGACCACGCCTACCCACCACGACGGCAAGAACGTCATCCACTGGCGTGACAGGACGCGCTCATACCGCGGCACCATCCCCAAGCTTTCGTTGACCGGATTGCTCGACATCGGCCGGCTGCGTTGGCAATTCGAAAGAATTGCCCGCGACATTCCGGTGGACGCACCGTGGCAGGCGCGCCGCGCCCACCAGCTTGACGGCCTGTCGTTCGGAGAGTGGCTGCGCTCGGTACGCACCACCGCCTCCTCTCGCGACCTGATGGCCATCATGGCCCGGGTGACCTGGGGATGCGAACTCGACGACGTGTCGATGCTGCACGCCGCGCGCTACGTACGCGCCGCGGGTGGCCTGGACCGGCTGCTCGACGTCGAGGATGGCGCCCAGCAGGACCATTTCCCCGGCGGGACACAGCAGATCGCCCAGGCGGCGGCGGACGAACTAGGCACCCGCGTCGTGCTGAACGCGCCGGTCCGCCGCATCGAGCGGCACGGTTCGGGCGTCACGGTCACCTGCGATCGCGGCCGGGCGGACGCCGGGTTCGTCATCGTCGCGATCCCGCCGGCCCATCGGGCGTCCGTCGAGTTCACTCCCCCGCTGCCCGCTGAGTACCAACAGCTGGCCGGGCAATGGCCGCAAGGCCGACTTAGCAAGGCCTTCGCCGCGTATTCGACGCCGTTCTGGCGCGCCAACGGATTCTCGGGGCAGGCGCTCTCCGACCGGGGGCCGGTGTTCATCACCTTCGACGTCAGCCCGCAGGCCGACGGCCCGGGCATCCTGATGGGCTTTGTCGACGCCCGGGCCTTCGACTCGCTGCCCACCGACCAACGCCGCCGTGACACGTTGCGTTGCTTCGCGTCGCTGTTCGGCGACGAGGCGCTCACACCGCTTGATTATGTGGATCACCGTTGGGGCACAGATGATTTCGCTCCGGGCGGCCCGACCGCGGCAGTACCACCGAAGTCGTGGACGCGGTTCGGGCCGTGGCTGCGTGAACCGGTCGGGCCGATTCACTGGGCCGGGACCGAGACCGCAGACGAATGGACGGGGTTCCTCGACGGCGCCATCAGGTCCGGCCAGCGAGCGGCCGCCGAGGTCGCCGCGCGGCTATGAGCTGATCTGCTCGACCCGCAGGGTGACGGATTCGGTCAGTAAACGCAGCTGGCGGCTGACCTCACGGGGGTGTTCCAGCATCGAGCAGTGGCCGCCGGGCAGCTCGACAAGGTCGACGACGTTGGGCGCGGTCCGTGCGATCTCCCGGGACTGGCTGATCGGCGTCAGCCGATCGCGTTCGCTGCCGATGACCAGGGTCGGCACCGTCAACCCGGACAGGTCGAGATACCGCGAGCCCAGCGATTCGACGAGCATCCTCGCGCAACCCCCGCGCCCGGCCGGTGATGTCTGTGCGAACAACTCATGGACGAGTTTCGCGGCACTCGGGTCGGCGTCTTTTCCGACCGCCAGCATCGCGACCAAAGAACGACTGGCGAGCACCGCCGCAGCCGGAATCGGGAACCCACCGAGCACATTGATCAGGCCGCGCGCGGCCAGCACTCGAGCCGGCGACAACTGGCCCGGCACCGGAAACAGCTTCACCTGACGCACCAGGTCGCCGGTGGTCGTGTTGATCAGCGCAACGGCATCAGCGCGCCGATGGACTTTGTGGCGGTAGCGCGCCGACCACGCGGCGATCGCGATGCCACCCATCGAGTGCCCGGCCAGCACGGCGCGCTCGTGCGGTGCCACCGTCGCCTCCAACACGCAATCCAGGTCGGACGCAAGGTGTTTGAGGCTATAGCCGCAGCGCCGCGGAGTCCCGCTTCGGCCGTGGCCCCGGTGGTCGAATGCGATCACCCGGTAATCGGTGGCCAAGTCGGCGATCTGGTACGCCCATGCCCGTATCGCGCAGGTGATGCCGTGCGTCAGCACAATCGGATAGCCGTCGGGCGGCCCGAAGACTTCCGTGTGCAACGGGATGCCGTCGACCGCGCGGACGGTCAGGGTGCGGCTCGGCGGCAATACGTCGGGCAGTCGGTCAGCCACATGAGTTGATCGCCGAGCACTCATCGCCGCTCCCCCCTCGAACACGGCCACGCCGCCGCACTCTGGACTCCGCGATCCTATCCCCGCGCCTGTGTCTAACTGGGCAATTCGGCCAAACCCGCGCGCCGAATCGCAGCACACAATCTGCTGGTAACGAGCAAACCGCCACCCCGCCCCGGTTACCGTGTGAGAGGCTAACTGTCATGTCCCCGATGTCCCGTCGGGCGGTGCTCACAGCAACGATGAGTGCGGTCACTGGCGGGCTGGTGGCCGCCTGCACCTCGGGCCAGGATTCGGCGCCTGGACCGCCGCCCCCGGAGATCAAACCGGACACCAAGTCGGTCCTCATCGTCGGCGCCGGCATGGCGGGCCTGGCTGCTGCGCGCAGCCTCGTCGACGCGGGATGGCCGGTGCGCCTGGTCGAAGCCCGCGATCGCGTCGGCGGCCGCGTCTATACCAACCGCGACTGGGGCGTCCCCATCGAGATGGGCGCGTCCTGGATCCATGGCACGGCCAACGATCCGCTGATGGAGCTGGCGCGCAAGGCACAGGCCCAGGTCATCCCGACCGACTATTACGGGTGGGCCAAGCTCGCAGTGGATCGCCGCCTACCGCCAATGGACTACGACCCCGACCCCTGGCGTGCATTCGTCGAGCGGGCTTGTGACCGCGTCGACGGCGGGAGTCTCGGCGCGGCCGTCGACGCCGCGGCCAAACGCGCGGAGCTTTCCGTTTCGGACCGCACCCAGCTGGCGTTTTACCTCGCCACCGAGATCGAGGACGAATACGCGGCCGGCGCAGACCAGCTCTCCGCCACGACATTTGACACCGGTGACTACGCCGACGGTGACCAGGCCATCATCACGAACGGCTACGACGCCCTGCCGAAGCTACTCGCCGATGGACTTCAGGTCATCTTCAATACGCCGGTCACCGCGATCACGCGACGCGACGACTCCGTCGTCGTGCACGCCGGAAACCAATCGTTCGAA
Source organism: Mycobacterium sp. (assembly GCA_035996225.1). Classification (GTDB taxonomy): domain Bacteria; phylum Actinomycetota; class Actinomycetes; order Mycobacteriales; family Mycobacteriaceae; genus Mycobacterium. The sequence continues at coordinate 3,490 of DASYJS010000235.1, forward strand.
GGACCCGCCGCAATCGTCACCGTTCCCCTCGGGGTGCTCAAAGCCGGCTCGATTGCCTTCGAGCCGCCACTGCCCGAGGGGCATACGCGCGCGGTGAATGCGCTGGGATTCGGCGTGCTGTCCAAAAGCTTCTTTCGATTCAACCGGCGGACGTGGAAGACAGACAACGCCTTTTATCTATTCATGGGCACCGACCCGGGCGCGTGGGCGCAGTGGTTCACCTTGTCGAGCGCCGCCGGGCCGATCGTGGTGGCATTCAACGCCGGCGACCGCGGCCGGTCAGTGGAGTCGTCGTCGGCCGCCGAGGTGACGGCGCGGGCGCTGCCGATCGCTCACCAGCTTTTTGGCGACGACATCTCCCCGGTGGATGTCCGGACAACGAGTTGGACCACCGACCCGTATGCGCGGGGCAGCTACTCATTCCACGCGCCCGGTTCCGGGCTCGACGACCGGCGCCGCCTGCAGGAACCGATCAGCGACAGGCTGTACCTGGCGGGCGAGGCGGTGGGGGTCAACAATCCGTCCACCGTCATCGGGGCCGTGCTCAGCGGCCGGAACGCCGCCAACCAACTGATGCACCGAGTGAAGGGTTAGTGGCAAGGCGAAATATGAAGCGGTTCAGTAGTTCTCCACGCAGCGATCGTAGCTAGGTGGATGCGTTGTCGTTACGGGTGTCGGAGTTGGGCTCGTGGTCGGTCGCGGTCCAGCTGGCGAGTAGCCGCAACGCTTCGTCAGATCGTGAATGCGGTTCGGCGGTATGGCCAATCAAGCACAGCCCGCCCACGCTGGTGATATCGAAGACGTTGTAAGTCAGTGACATTTCACCGACTTCGGAATGCCGGAATCGCTTGACACCGTGGCGATGTGCTTTGACGTTGTGGGCCGCCCAGCTGGTGCGGAATTGCTCGCTGCGAGTTGCGAGCTCATCGATGAGGCGGCTGACAGCCGGTGAGTCAGGCGAGCGTGCCGCTTCGGCCCGCAGCAGCGCAACGACATCGTCGGCTTCGCGGGCCCACTCGGGAAAGAACTGCTCGGCGGCGGCATCGAAAAATATGAACCGGGCCAGATTCGGTGTCGCCTTGACTTGGGCGAAGACGGGCGCATACAGCGCACGCCCGAGCGCATTGGCGGCCACGATATCGAGATGGCCGTTGATCACGATCGCCGGCGCGATGAGCATGCTGTCCAGCAATGCCTGCACACCATCGGGGATGGCAGGATCCGTGCGGCGCGATGATCGGGTTCGATCGGCCTTGCCGGTGACGGCGCGGACCAGATCGAACAAGTGCGTTTCCTCTGCTTCCCCGAGTCGCAGTGCTCGAGCGACGGCACGCAGGACATCGTCGGAAACACCGGCCACGTTTCCCCGCTCGATCTGCGTGTAGTACTCAATGCTCACGCCGGCCAGTCGCGCGACCTCTTCGCGCCGCAGTCCGGGCACCCGCCGTCGCCCGCCTGGCGGCAGTCCGACCTGCTCGGGGGTGATTCTCGCCCGCCGGGTCATCAAGAAGTCCTTGATGTCCTTGGCAATATCCATGTCCCCCGAATACCCCGATAGCGGGCAAACACCCGTGCGTGATAAACCGACCGGTGGTCTTGCATACCGACCACTGGTCGGTTATGGTCTCAACGTCCGAAAGTGGGGGTAGCAATGAGCCAGCCAGACCAGTCGCAGATTCGTACCCGAATGTTCGCGCGCGCGTTCGGGCCGTTCTTTTTGATCGTGCCTTCCATCATCGCCGTGCGCGCGTCGTCGCAGATGCCGGTGCTGTTGCGTGAATTCAGCACTGATCCGATGTGGCAGTGGGTGCTTGGGGCGGTGCTGCTGATGTGGGGCAGCGTTATCATCGCCTTTCACCAGTATTGGCGAAGTGTCGCAGCAGTTTTGGTGTCGCTGCTGGGGTGGTTTCTCGCCATCCGCGGGCTACTCGTCCTAGCGATTCCCGATGTCTATGACTCGGCCGGCAAGGCTTTAGAGCAAAATGCAATTCCGTTGGTGCGCGCCATCTTTGCCGGGCTGGCCTTGATCGGCCTGTACTTGACCTACGTGGGTTGGGTCGCCAAGCCCGCCGAGTTGGATCGGCCTAATGCCGCGGGTAGTTAAGCATCCTGACATTCGCCGCGCCGAGATTCTGGACCGCGCCGCGACACTGTTCGTCGCGCGTGGCTACGACAATGTCAGCCTCAACGATCTGATCACGGCTGCCGGCGTCTCCAAAGGCGCCTTCTACCACTGGTTTCCGTCGAAGGATGCGCTCATCACGACGCTGACCGAACGCAGCGCCCGCGATCAGCTTGCGGCCATCGAAGATGCGACTGCCGGCTGCAACGGCAGCGCCCTGGATCGACTCAATGCGCTGCTACAGGCTGGCTTTGACGTGAAGATGCAGATGGGGACGCCCGAGCAGTTGGCGGCGATGGTCTCGCTGCTGCGACCCGAGAACGCGCACCTGTACGGGCGCATCATCGCGGCGAGCGAGGATCTGACGCGACCGCTGCTGACGCGGTTGATCGCCGATGGAGTAGCCGAGGGCATCTTTCACACCTTCGATGCCGAAGGTGTGGCCGACATGATTCAAGGGCTGGCCGCGCGGACCAACTCCAACGTCGTCCAGATCATCGACGCCACCGACGAGCCCAGCAGGGAGCACGCCATCGATGTGTTGACCAACAGGTTCACGCTGCACGGGTTGGCCGTCGACAGGGTGCTCGGCCTCCCCGACGGCAGCATCACCGTGCTCAGCCGCGCACAGGTCGACATGATGGTGGCGGCCTTGCCGCGCGATTACTGAGGCGGGGATTGGGCATAGCTGTCACATGGCGGCATCGCAGTCAAACCGGCGCTCCGCCGGCGACACCATCGCCACGGTCATCATGTTCACGCTCGCCGCGATCGCCGGAGCGCTTACGGTTTCGTTTTCCTTCTTCTTCGTGATGGCCACCGATTCCTGCTCGCATAACTGCGACACGTCCGGGCTCGATTGGGCTTACGCCGTGACGTGGGGTGGTGTCGGGGTCGCGGCGATAATTGCCGTCGGCGGCATCATCATCGCCGCGGCGCGTAAGCGGGTCATGTGGGTATGGCCAGGCGTCGCGCTGATGCTGATCATCGTCGCGGTCGTGACCGGAGCCCTGTTAGCCAACTCCGTCACTCCGCATCATTGACGAGCGGCGCGCTATAACGGTCTGCTGCCACCGCAGACCTCGGTGCTATTTCTCGAGCGCCTTCGCGCACGCGTTAAGGATCGCGAGGAAACTCGAACGCAGCATCCGGCGGCTGGCCGCCTCCAGCACTTTGCCGCCCGCCGCGGCCGGATGGGTGTAGTTGGTCAGCCAGTCGACGTGCGTCCCATCGCCCGCGGCGGTGAAGGTCAGGGTGCCGCCCTCGTGATTGAACGGCGGAAAGGACTTGACGATCAGATAGGTGTAGCTGTGTGGCCGGTCGTAGGCCGTGAGCTCTTCCCGGAACCAGGTGCCGACCCCGATCACCTCGCGTACCGCCCCCTTTCCGGGGGCGGACGTGCCCTTGGCCCACTTCCCTTTCAGTGCCAACGGAGCGGCGGCCAAATTGACCGGGTCGGCCAGCCAGTCGAAGACCTGTTCCACAGGTGCTGCGATCGTCCGTTCCAAGTGAATTTCGACCATCAGATCTCCCGGGTGGCAGTAACGGCATCGGCCCCAGGCCATGCTAGACGCCGGGCGACCCCACATCGCGGCTCGAGACGCCCGGCAATCACGGGCATCTTTGCCGTGACTTATTCCAACTCGATAGAGGCCAGGCCGCTCCCCTAAAGAGAGTTTGCTGGTACCTGCTTCAGCTAGTAACGATTTGATCACGAACCGCGGGCGTTGACTGGATGGGCGTGGTCGCGACGAGACTCACCCGCCGATTCGGCTGTTAACTGCACGCGGCCGCCAGGAGTTTCCCGTGTTTGCCTCAGCTACGTTGGATTTCGGGGAATCGGGAGTCCCCGGCAAATCCATTCGAATCGATTCGAAGGACAACACAGATCATGAATTTCAGCAGTATCGTCGCGCGTCGGCGAATGGCCGGCATCAGCGCCGGCTGCCTGCTCGGGGGAATGGCCATAGGTCTCGTCGCCGCACCGTCCGCGGCCGCCGCGCCCGACTGCAGCCCTGCAGGTGTCAACGCCACGGTTTCCTCGGCGCAGGGTGCGGCCGAGCAGTATCTCGCCGCCCACCCGGGCGCCAACCAGGTGGTGACGGCCGCCTACAGCCAGCCACGGCCCGAGGCCGCGTCCAGCCTGCGCGGCTACTTCACCGCGCACCCCCAGGAGTACTACGACCTGCGCGGGATTCTTTCGCCGATCGGTGACACCGAGCGTCAGTGCAACGTGTCGGCGCTGCCGGGCAATCTGGAATCGGCCTACCACGAGTTCATGGCCGGCTAATTTCTGCGAGCAACGACCCGCCACAGTGCCGTGGCGGGTCGTTTTGCGTTCGCGGTCAACGATGGTGTGAAAGGCCGACCGCCCGGGTAACTCCTCCAGTCAACAACGTGACTGGAGGTAAAGGTGCGGCTGCGTCGCAGCGTGCTCAGCACGCCGGGAATCGCCCGTAAACGCCGGGGCAAGGGTTTCGCCTACTACGGGCCGGACGGCGATGTGCTGGTCGACGAAGACGTCCTGCAGCGGATCAAGGAACTCGTGATTCCACCGGCATGGAAGAAGGTGTGGATCTCGCCGCATCCGAATGGCCACATTCAGGCTGTCGGGACCGACATGGCCGGTCGTCGCCAGTATCTCTACCATGCCGCCTGGCAGCAGGAGCGCGCCGAGGAGAAGTTCGACCGCGTCCTAGAAATGTCCACACGATTGCCGGATTTCCGGGCCCACCTCGCTGCCGACCTCGCGCGCCGCGGCCTGACGCGGAAGCGGGTGCTGGCCTTGGCATTACGCCTGCTTGATCGTGGCTACTTCCGCGCGGGCGGCGAACAGTACGCCGATGAACACGAGTCCTACGGAATCGCCACCCTGCTGTGTGAGCACGTGACGCTGCGCGGTGACGCAGTCGAATTCGACTATCCCGCCAAGAGCGGGGTGCGGCGCACGGTGGAAATCAAAGACGCCGAGGTGATCCGGGCGGTGCGTGCGCTGACGCGCCGTCCCGATCGCGCGGAGCGATTGCTGTCGTGTCGCACCTCATCGGGCTGGGTGGACCTTCGCGCTGACGACCTCAACGCCCGGTTCAAGGAGCTCGTCGGCGACGACTACACCGTGAAGGACCTGCGGACCTGGCACGGGACGGTGCTGGGCGCTGTGGCGTTCGTGGACGCGGACCCTCCCGTATCGCAGCGGGTCGTCAAACGCGTTGAGGCGGCTGTCATGCGGGAGGTCGCCGAGGAGCTGGGCAACACTCCCGCGGTGGCGCGCGGCTCTTACGTCGATCCACGTGTCGTTACCGGGTATGAGCAGGGACTCACCATCGCGGCAGCCGCGCAGCGCGCTGACCGTTCCCGTCGCCCCGAGGCCGCCCAGGAAATACTGGAGAAAGCCACCCGCATGCTGATCCGACGAGTCGCCAAGCGCGACAGTGCATCGCCATCGTCCGTCCTGGCGAAAAGCGCTTGATCCCCATTTTCGGCACGTGGGTTTCATCGCCGTGCGGCGGGGCACTCTCGCGAGACAGCGTCCTATCGAACACAGGAGGGTGACCATCGTGCCGAATCCGTCGATCAAGAACGAGAAGATGTACCGCGACCTGCGCAAGGAGGGTAACTCCGAGGAAAAATCGGCGAGGATTTCCAACGCCGCCGCGGCGCGGGGCAAATCTTCAGTCGGCCGCAAAGGCGGCAAGTCCGGTTCCTACACCGACTGGACGGTGCCTGAACTGAAAAAGCGAGCCAAAGAGCTTGGCATATCAGGGTATTCGGGCCTCACGAAGGACAAGTTGGTCGCCAAACTGCGCAACCACTGAATCTGCACCGGCATTCAGCCGACGAGGCCAAGCCGTTCAACAAGCACCAAGAAGGCGGCTGCGTAGTCGTTGTCGTCGGTCTGCTTCTTGATGTGCTCCCAGTCCAGCCGTTCACGGACGGCCCGAACGGCCGGGAGTAGCTTCGCGAAGTCGCAGTAATGCTCGTGCAGGGCGCGGAGCTTCTGGATGACCACCATGGTCGGTGGCAGCACCGGCATCGCGATTGCCAACACATCACGCTGTTCGGCGCGGTCGAGCGTGTGTGCCACTACAGGCTCCCCGTTTAGCCGGTACAAGACGTCCACGACCGCATCGCGGGTGCGAGCCTTGAACAGCCAGTCCTCCGGTGGATGTTCGATGGCGAATCCGGCGTCGCGCAGCGTCGCTGTGGCGGTGTCCACTTCGGACTCGGCAACCGCCAGATCAACATCGTGGCTGGGTTCGGGTGCACCATAGGCCCACAACGCATAGCTACCGGCCAATGCGAAACGCGGCCCGTTCGCCTTGAGCGCCGACGCTGCGCTACGGAGCGCGTCCCGCAACTGCGCGCGGTCCGCCAGCGAATTCGTCGGCGTCTCTGAGGGTGTCATCGTGGATAGGACTACCCGGCCGACCGGGTGGGCAACCCGGGCCCCTCGTCGTTTGTCATCCGTTTAAATGGCGGCGAAATGGGCAACCGCAATTTATGTCAGCGCCAGCGCTCCGCGTCTACGACCGGGCAGTTGTGGTGGTTCCGGCCCACAACGAAAAGGCAGAACTCCCCGCATGTTTGCGTGCCCTGTTGACCGCGAGTCTGTGTGTACCAATTCCGGTCTCGATCGTGGTGGTGGTGGACGGCAGCGACGACGACAGCGCAAAGTTGGCCGGCCGGTACGGGCCCGACGTGCATTTCGTCAGCCTCGACGTTCGCAATGTCAGTGCCGCGCGCGCGGCCGGCTTCGGGTATGGGCGCTCGCTGTGTGCGGATGACGAATGCTGGTACGCCACCACCGATGCGGGCAGTCGGGTGGATCCCGGTTGGCTGATCCATCAGCTGGAGCTCGGCACAGACATGGCGCTGGGCGTGGTCCGCATTACCAACTGGCGCCACCACTCCACCGAGGTCGTCGACCGCTATGTCCGGGCCTACCACGGGAACCCGCCAGATGGGAACGGCCAGCACAGGCACATTCACGGCGCGAACATGGGCTTCAGCGCCCGGGCTTACTGGCGGGTCGGCGGCTTTCGTGCGCTGCCCCGTGGTGAGGATGTCGACCTGGTCGAGCGGTTCGAGGCCGCTGGCTACCGCATACACCGAGACACCGAATTGTCGGTCGTTACTTCGGCGCGAAACCGGGCCCGGGCCCCGCACGGATTCGCGCATTACCTCCGGCAATTGGGGAGATCGGCGGCGGGTGATTGCGCGTGACGGCGGGGTTGGTAAAGCACTGGCTAGATTCGGGGCGACTCGAATTGCCACTGCCCGCGTCGGGGCGCACGAGGGAGCGCTGGCACCGTCTGGCGCTACTTGCCGAAGAAGACATCGTGGCGGCCCGGATCGCCGAGGCCCATGCTGACGCCGTCGCGATACTTCATGAGCTGGGCGGCAAACCGCCCGACTCCGGCCAGCTGTGGGGCGTATGGGCGGCCGAATCGTCTGACGCGGTGCTGCGGGCCACCGATGTCGGCGGGGGCGCCTTCACGCTGAGTGGCACCAAGGTGTGGTGCTCAGGGGCAGGGTTTTGCACGCATGCGCTGGTGACCGCCCGGCTCGACGACAGACGCAGGGGCCTGTTCGCGGTGACGCTGATCGACCCCGCCGTCAAAGCGTTACCGAGCACCTGGTGGAACGCCGGCATGGCCGGCAGCGACACTCGTCCGGTGCAATTCACCAACGCACACGCTGTCGTCGTCGGGGATCCCGGTGACTACCTTGATCGGCCGGGATTCTGGCACGGAGCAATCGGCGTGGCCGCGTGCTGGCTCGGCGGTGCGCGTAGGGTGGCCGAGCCGCTATATCGCTGTGCCGGAAGCGAATCCGCTGATGCGTACTCGCTGGCGCACCTGGGCGCGGTGGACGCCGCGCTTGCCGCAGGTGACGCGATGCTCGACGCGGCAGCCGCCCAGATCGATGCCGACCCGTTCGACCGAGCCGACACCGCTCAATTGCTGGCCCGTCGCATTCGCGCGATCGTGGAACACGCCGCCGACGAATCCATCACCCGCACCGGGCGTGCGCTGGGACCTGGCCCGTTGTGCCAGGACGGGAGGCACGCTCAGCGGGTGGCCGACTTGAGCATCTACATACGACAAAGCCACGCCGAGCGGGATCTGGCCGAGCTCGGGCGGCTGGCCGGGCACCAGGGGTGAGGACAGCGTGACGACCGCAACGACAGGCAACTGCGCCAGGTTTGCGGCTCGGCCGCTCACCGGCAGCGGCACGCCGGCGCCGGTATGGATGGCCGGCCTCGGCAAGCAACCCTTGCCCCGAGTGGATCTGAGCACGTGTCCCGGTCTGGTCATCGTCGCGGCTCACCCCGATGACGAAACTCTCGGCCTGGGCGCGACTATCGCCCAACTTGCCGCGTCTGGTGTCCCGGTGCAGGTGGTGTCGGTTAGTGACGGTGGCGCCGCCCAACCCGGTGCGACATCGTCGGCCAGGATTCGTTTGGAAACGATACGAAGGCACGAACTACTCAGGGCAACACGGGTTTTGGGAGCTCCTGCACCTATCTCGCTGGGATTGCCCGACGGGCAGTTGGCCGAGCACGAGGGCCTGGTCACCAATTTGCTTGCGCAGATCCTCGAGGGTATGACGCCCCGGCCCTGGTGCGCCGCCACCTGGCGGGGCGACGGACATCCCGACCACGAGGCCGCTGGACGCGCCGCGGCGTCGGCGTGTGCAACCGTCGGCGCAGAATTGCTGGAATATCCAATTTGGATGTGGCACTGGGCTGCCCCCGCCGATTCGGCGGTGCCGTGGGACCGCGCCCACGCAGTGACCCTGTCCGACTGGGCGCTTATTCGCAAACGCGATGCCGCGCGATGCTTTCGCAGCCAGTTCGAGTCGAGCCCCGGCTCGCCACCCGTGCTGCCGCCGTTCGTGCTACCGCGTCTGACGGCGGTGGGAGAGGTGGTGTTCCGGTGAGCACGCGGTTACCCGATGCTTACTTCGACCAGATGTATGCCGGCGTTGACGATCCCTGGCAGCTCTCGTCGCGGTGGTACGAGCAGCGCAAGTACGCCATTACGCTTGCGCTACTGCCGAATCGCCGGTACCAGCATGCGTTTGAGCCCGGCTGTTCGATCGGGACTCTGACGGCATTGCTGGCCGGGCGTTGCGACCGTGTGACCGCTGTGGACGTGGCCGATGCGGCGGTGCGGGGTGCCGATGCGCGGCTGCGGGAAGCTGGCTGCCGGGACCGGGTAACGCTGGGCCGATCGTCCGTGGACGCGGTCTGGCCGCCCGGTTCCTTCGATCTGCTCATGCTCAGTGAAGTCGCCTATTACCTGGAGGAAGACGCCCTGGCGGCGGTGTTGGGCCGTGAATGCGCCCGACTGCAGCCGGGGGCGAATGTGGTTGCCGCACATTGGCGCCACCCCGTGGCCGACTACCCGCTGTCCGGCGATGCGGCCCACGCTGTCATCGCGCGCACGCCGGGCCTGACACCGTTGGCCTGTTACCGGGACCGCGACGTTGTCGTTGAGGTGTTCGACACGGGCGATGGCCGGTCCGTGGCGGCTCGAGAAGGAGTGCCCGGGGCGCAATAACCCAAAGTGGGCACCGAACAACCTATGCGCGTAGCGACTTTCAACATCCTGCACGGGCGCACTGTTGGCGATGGGGTGGACCCGCGCCGGTTGCAGGACTGCGTCCGCCGCCTTGATCCCGATGTGCTCGCACTGCAGGAGGTGGACTACGAGCAGCCTCGGTCGGATCGGGCCGACTTTACCGCGGCGGCGGCTGAAGCCATGGGCGCCGTGGAACATCGTTTTGTCGCAGCGATTTCCGGCACACCGGGCGCGACGTGGATGGCCGCCACCGGCGACGAGCAACCGGGAACCGCGGCCTACGGGATCGCCCTGCTGTCCCGCTTCCCGGTGGTCAGCTGGCAAGTGGTGCGGCTGCCGCAGATTCCCACGCGTTTCCCCATGTATCTACCCGGACCCAACCGGGTGATGATCGTTGACGAGGAACCGCGGGCGGCGGTCATCGCGCGGTTGCACACCCCGCTGGGCGCGCTGACGGTGGCCAACACTCACTTGTCCTTTGTGCCGGGGTGGAATCGGCGCCAGCTGCTTCGGCTGGTCCACGACCTGCGTGGGTTCCCGGGGCCACGGCTGCTGATCGGGGACCTCAATCTCACGCCCGCCGCAGTGCGCCGGTGGTCGGGCATGCGGCCGCTCGCGGTGGCCGATACGTTTCCCGCAGAGAGTCCCGATCGCCAACTCGACCACATCCTCACCGACGACGCCAGCCTGCGGTGCGGGGCCACGGAAGCCGAGTTGATGCCGATCTCCGACCACCGGCCGCTGGTCGTCGACCTCGGCCGCCCCTGAGTCGCCGTTTGGCGTACTGGTGACTGGGTAGAACGCCGCTTATGTCCGAACCTCCTGCGTCACAGACACCGCTACGGGCGCTGGCTCTGGTGTGCAGCCTCAAACCCAGTCCGGCTCCATCCAGCAGCGAGCTGATCGCCGAGCATGTGTTCGCCACCTTGCGGGACGAGGATGTCACGTGTGCCGCAAGGCGGTGCGTGGATTACGCCATCGCCCCCGGTGTCGAGTCGGACATGGGTGGTGGCGACGAGTGGCCTCAAATCCGCAGCCAGGTCCTTGAGTCCGACATTTTGCTGATCAGCACCCCGGTTTGGCTGGGCCATCCCTCCAGCGTGGCGCAGCGGGTGCTGGAGCGCCTGGATGCCGAGTTATCGAATAGCGACGAGCAGGGTCGGCCGGCATTGGCCGGCAAGGTCGCGATAGTCAGCGTGGTCGGCAACGAGGACGGCGCACACAAGACCGTCGCCGACGTGTTCCAAGCCCTTAACGACGTGGGCTACAGCATCCCCGCCCAGGGCTGCACGTACTGGAACGGCGCGGCGATGGAAGCGACCGACTATAACGATCTGGACGAGGTGCCCGAAGCGGTTGCATCGGCCACCGCTGCGGCCGCCCGTAACGCCGCGCACCTAGCCCGGATACTGAAAACTGAATCCTATCCCCCGTACGAATGACTTTGCCGCACAACAGCTCTAGCGACTCACGCGTCGCACAACGGCTATCCGAGTGGGGGGTCTGGGTGTCCGATTGCAGCAATTCGCTCTTGGACACGCTCGACGTCGTTCAGTGAAGGCATCTCGTGCATGACCCGGGTGATTTCCACGCCAATATCGACGCTGTCGATCGGCGAATGCCCACTCACGATGAGTTCGCTTGCAATGTCGGTGATCTCGTCGTCGGTGACTCGCCGCCGCAGCAGGGCCAGCAGCGGGATGTAGCCCGTGGCTGGCATGCACGCGGGGTAGCCCGCCCGTAGAAAGGCGACGATGCTCGATACCCTATGGCCCAAGTCCATCTCCCACCTCACTAACCCCGCCGCACGCTCGCCTCAGCGACGCTTTTGCCAGGTATAACCCGCCATGGCGATTTGAAACCAGGAGCTATTGACGCGAATGGGGCCGGCACGACGCTGTGCCGGCCCCTCCGCGTCGATTGACTTACTGGTTCTGCTTCTGGCGCTCTTCAGCGGCCTTGGCACCACCGCGTGCGGCGTCGGCTTCGGCTTCCTTCTTGGCCGCGTCGCGCTGGGCGTCCGCCTTATCCTGCTGGGCCTTGCCTTCTTCGGCGACGTCGTCACGTCCGGTCAGGGCCCCGCCAACCTCTTTGGCCTTGCCCTTGACGCCCTCGACGGCGCCCTTGATGCCTTCTTCTGCACCACTATTGTGATCGCCCATAGTTCGATCCTTTCTCTCGCTGTTGTGAGCTCAGCGCTCTTTGGTTGCGAATCGGTCTAGTCAGGCCTGGTTTCGATTAAGTCACCTGCCACATGATCAACTCGTCCGCACCTGAGGGCTTCCCACCGTGCCGCCAGCCAAACGCGCTACGCGCAACCCGAGCGATTCCGCCTGGCAGATGAGTTGCAGCGTGTGCTCAATCACCCTGTGCTGCGCCACTTAATCGCTCGGCAGAGCCCGCCACAAACTGCGGGTTTGGAAGGGTTTTTTCGGGGTAAAGCCTCCCTATTCGGCTGTCTAGGAGCAGGTGATGACGACTACTATCGCAGTCATTGGCGCGACCGGCACGGCCGGATCCCGAGTTATTGCCAGGTTGAAGGGGCGAGATATCACGGTCGTCGAGATCTCACGCGCCCACGGCGTTGACCTGATCACCGGCCACGGCTTGTCCGAGGCGCTAGCAGGGGTCGATGTCGTCATCGACGTAGCTAACCCGATATCCACCGATGACCACGTGGACGTCGCAGACCACCTCGCCACCGCGTACCGCAACCTGGTGGGTGGTTGCGCCTCGCAGGGGGTCCAGCGATTGGTGGTGTCTACGGTTGCCGGAATTGAGGATCCCGTGTTCGATGGGGTTCCGTGCTTCGTGGCCAAACGGACGGCCGAGGAGGTTGTGCTCGAAGGTCCGGTGCCGGCCGCAATCGTGAAATCCACGCAATGGTACGAATTCGCATCCAGCCCCGCCGCAGTGAACTTTGACGACGGCGAGGTGATCGCTCAGGACTGGCTGATTCAGCCCATTGCCGCCGACACCGTCGCCGATGTTCTGGTCGAGGCGGCTCTGGGCCAAACGCGCGGGCCACGCACCATCACGGGTCCCGAAGCCATCCGCTTGCCCGAGCTGGTGTCGAAGCTGCTTGTCTCGCAAGGCGATGACCGTCGCGTAAGCGTTGCTGAACCCGCACTGGCCGCGTTCTCCCGCGGAGCACTGCTAGCGCCCGACCACGCGGTGGTCCTTGGCCCCGACCTCGACACCTGGCTGGAGACTCTCGCATCCGATCGCAGCAGCAGCGCCGCCGCGGTAGGCGGCACCGACGGCTTGACTGAACCAAGTCCGACGCCGTAATCGTGGTCTGACCAACCCCCTTAAGGCGTGAGGGGTGGCTGCGGCGTCCACTCATCGAACTGTTTCCGGCCAGGGAGGGAATCCAATGTCGAAGAAAGAGGTGGGCGACTACCTGCTGGAGCGGCTGCGGGCCTGGGACATCCAGCATGTTTTCGGATATCCCGGGGACGGCATCAACGGAATCCTCGCAGCATGGGGGCGCGCCGACAACCAGCCCAAGTTCGTTCAGGCACGCCATGAGGAGATGAGCGCCTTCCAAGCAGTCGGTTATGCGAAGTTCACCGGCCGCGTCGGAGTCTGTATCGGCACCTCGGGACCTGGCGCGATCCATCTACTCAACGGTCTCTACGACGCCAAACTCGACCACGTACCGGTAGTGGCCATCGTCGGACAGACCAACCGCAGCGCCATGGGTGGGTCCTACCAGCAGGAGGTAGATCTGCTGAGTCTGTTCAAAGACGTCGCCAGCGATTACGTCCAAATGGTCACCGTCCCAGAACAATTACCCAACGCGCTCGACCGCGCCATCCGGGTGGCGCTGACTCAGCGCAGCCCGACCGCATTGATCATTCCGGCCGACGTGCAAGAGCTGCCGTATTCAGCGCCTACCCATGCCTTCAAGATGGTGCCATCGAGTTTGGGCATCGAGTGGCCGACCGTCTCCCCCGACGACGCAGCCATCGCGCGTGCGGCCCAAATCCTCAACGAAGGCAAAAAGGTTGCCATGCTAGTGGGAACGGGTGCGCGCGGAGCACACGAGGAGCTGACCGAAGTCGCCGATCTACTCGGCGCCGGGGCCGCAAAGGCGCTGTTAGGCAAGGACGTGCTGTCTGACGAATTGCCTTGGGTCACAGGGTCTATTGGCCTGCTGGGGACGCGGCCGAGCTACGAGCTCATGCGCGACTGCGACACGCTGCTGACGGTCGGGTCCAGCTTCCCCTACAGCCAGTTCATGCCGGAGTTCGGGCAGTGCCGAGCGATTCAGATCGATGTCGACGGCAGGTTAATCGGAATGCGCTATCCGTATGAGGTCAATGTGGTCGCCGACGCTAAGGCCGCATTGCGGGCCCTGATCCCCCACCTGCGCCGCAAGGAGGACAGGTCATGGCGGGAGAATATCGAGAAGAACATCGCGCGTTGGTGGGAAACCATGGACAAGGAGGCGATGGTCAGCGCCCATCCGATCAACCCGTTACGTCTGTTCTCCGAGCTCTCCCCGCAGCTGCCCGACGACGCGATTGTGACAGCGGATTCCGGGTCGGCGGCCAACTGGTACGCGCGAAATCTCAAGTTCCGAGGAAACATTCGTGGGTCACTGTCGGGGACCCTCGCGACGATGGGCCCGGCCGTTCCCTACGCGATCGGCGCGAAATTCGCTCATCCGCACCGCCCAGTCATCGCATTCGCCGGGGACGGCGCGATGCAGATGAACGGTATGGCCGAACTGATCACGATCAAACGGTACTGGCAGGAATGGGACGATCCGCGTCTCATCGTGGCCATCCTGCACAACAACGATCTCAACCAGGTCACGTGGGAGATGCGAGCCATGGCAGGAGCGCCGAAATTCGTGGAGTCCCAGGCGCTTCCCGATGTCGACTACGCCGGGTTCGCCTCCGCCTTGGGCCTCAACGCATTGTCTATCAAGGACCCCGAGGAGCTTGCGCCCGCCTGGCGCGAGGCCTTGTCGGCCGACCGTCCTACCGTGCTGGACGTCTACACCGACCCGGACATGCCGCCGATACCACCACATGCCACGTGGGAGCAGTTCAAGGCCACCACTGCCGCCGTGTTGAGCGGCGATGAGAACCGGGCGGGGTTCGTCAAGGCTGGCCTGAAGACCAAAGCCCAGGAGTTCCTGCCGCACAAGAACAGTTGATCGTTTCAGGAACAGCCGGTTCACGATCGTCAGCGCCGTCCTAGCGTGCGGAAGCCGCAAGGGCGGACTGCGCGCTGCGCAGATCGGCGACGAACGCCGTGTAGACCTCGTCGTGCCGGTCACTGCGATCACGCAGCACCGCCGACGGGTGTACGGTCGCCACCACGACGGGCTCAGGCGCTACGTGCACGTCCATCTCTGCGGGCAGTCGCAGAGCTTTGCCACGCTGGCTGGTTACCCGAAATGCCGCTCCCAGGAGCGATTGTGCGGCGGTCGCACCGAGACACACGATCACCTGCGGCCTTACCGCCTCGATCTCGGCGATGAGCCACGGCTGGCACGCGACAACTTCGGTGCGGCCCGGCTTCTGGTGTATTCGCCGTTTGCCGCCCTTGCGGGTGAACTTGAAGTGCTTGACGGCATTGGTCTGGTACGTCGACGCCGGATCGATCTCTGCGTCATCCAATGCCCGAGCGAGCAATCTGCCGGCCGGACCGACAAACGGCAAACCCGCCCGGTCCTCCTGGTCCCCCGGCTGCTCGCCCACCAGCATGATCGTCGCTTTCGCCCGGCCATGACCAAAGACTGTTTGAGTCGCGTTCTCAAAAAGCAAGCAGCCTCGGCACTTACCGGCCGCTGATTCCAGCGATTCAAGCGATCGGTCCTTGGGTAAGTAACGCGCTGCGCTGGTCTTCGTTGCGGTCATCGTCTCAACGCCAAGACGAGAGGTAGCCCTGGGACATCATGCCCCTGGGCGTACCCCTACGAATGGACCCGAAACGAAGTCAGCCCTTGCCGATGATGGCATCGCGGGCCCGGTCCAGCATGGCCGCGAACGGACCTGCCACCAGGTTGGCGACCTGCGATTCGACTCCAGCGTGCGGGCGGGTGGGCGCGATCACTTCGGCGAGCTTCGCGGCACGGCCCATGGTTTCGAGCTCCGCGCTGCTCAATTCGTGCCCCAGCCTGGCGAACTCGTCCTTCTCCTCGTGTTCGGCGTGATCGAGGACGGCATCGCGCAGCTCGGTCAGTAACCGAGTGAACTCCACGCTGTCCACGTCGAGCTTCTCCAGCTTCTGCAGGACCGTCTTGGCTTCGTGCTCTTCCTCCAGTCGCTGCCTCACTACCGCTTCGCCGTTGGCGATCTTTCGCTTGGCGCGTGGGTGAACGATCTCTTCCTCGACGGTTTCGTGGACCGCGAGCAGGCGCCGAAGGTCGACGAAGGCTTTCTCGCGTGAATCACCGGATGCCGAAAGCGTTTTCGCGAATAAAGACTTGATTTGTTCGTGCTGGCTGGCAAGAAAATCGACCACATCGGTGGGCGACGTGATGGCGGCGTGAGCCATGGAGTCCTCCCCAAATTGTCCGGATTGCAGCGCGGGCTGTTGTTGCGCGCTCCCACCCGGCTACCCATCAACATGCTCACCAAACATGGCGGTGGTTCAGACCGCCTTCTCAGCAGCCCTCACGTGCGGGTTCAATGAGCGACTGGTTGTCCTCAGCGCATCAATCTCGTCGCCGGCCAGGCCGATCTCCTTGAGGATCTCGTCGTTGTGCTCGCCCTGGCGCGCGGGTACCTGGGTGGTCAGGGTGCCGTCGTGGCCGCTGAAGTGCCAGGCCCGTTCACCGTCGTCGGCGACGGCCTGATCGCTCACCACGTCGAAGTCAGCCTGCTGCCCAACTGGATCGGTGGAATCCAATACCGCAAGGCACGTTTACAAAACTCCTGCCTGGAACTCAGCCCACGCGAACCGATCCTGATCCACGGCGAGCCCCGTAACGCCAAGCTGGTCTGGCGCCGTACGCGCATTAATCAGTAGCCCACCCATACAGTTCCCTGCTCCAAAGTTGGTCGCAGATCTCTCTGAGAGCGCGGCTCAGGCGCCGACGGTAGGTGCTCAGCGGCAAGCCGAGCCTTTGCGCGGCGACTTCTTGGGTGGGCACCGGCGCGGTCGAATCCTGCGCGCCCTCGCCTTCTGGAAGTAATCGGGAAACACTGAGGTTTAATCCGACGCAGGCCATCGTGAACTAGGCTGGCCGCAGGAGCCCGCACTAAGGAGGGCACTCGGTGAGCTACCCTCAGGATCCGTTCGGACACAACCCGTTTAGCTACGATCCACTGGGCCGCGTCCCATACGCCGAACCGCCGGCAGCGCCGCCCCCGGGACCGCCGGGCTTCATGCCGCCGCCCCCACCGCCGCACCGCCCGCCCGTCAACACCTTCGCGACGTTGTCGCTGGTGTTCGCGTTCGTGTTCGCCCCCGTCGGTGCGGTTCTCGGACATCTGGGCCTTTCGCAAATCCGCCGCACCGGTGAGCTCGGCCGTGATCGCGCGCTGGTCGGATTGTCCCTGTCGTATGCGTTCATCATGCTCACCGTCGTCGCACTGACCGGATGGGCCACGCTCACCACCCTGGAAGGCTCGCGGTCCAACCAGGCGACGGCGCCCGCGACCACCGCCGCCCCCGTCACCACCAGCGAGCCACCGCCGGCACCTAAGGTGGCGCCGGATGATGTCATCAAGCTGTTGCCCAAACTGGACGCCCTGAAAGGCCTCACCAACGACCAGAACCTGGAGGCCGGCCAAACCTGGGATCGGCCCAGTAAAAGCGACACGGACGCGACGATCGATCGCCCACAGTGCTGGGGAAGCGTGATGCCCGGGGCCCCGGAGGCTTACGACCTCAACGCCATGTTGCGGTATCGCGCGGAGGCGTTCTCCGACACCCAAACCTTGCTGAAGTCGATCCAGGTGATTCAGGTGGCCATGGCGTTTCGTGATCCGCCCACCGCGCAATCGCAAGTGACGAAGCTGGTCGACGGATGGCACCAATGCGGCGGGGCGCCCGTGACACTGACCGCCCCGGGCGGCCCGACATACACCTTGTCGCTGAGCCCTCCCGCCGATGCCGGCAACGGCATCACCACGATGGATCTGGCACCCAAGGGCCTGAAAGTACGTTTTGTTCGGGCGGCAGCGGCCAAAGCCAACGTCGTGGTCGACCTGTACGTCGTCAGCCTCGGCACGACCGATGCCAGCGGCCCCCGGCAGACGGCCGTCAGCATCGCCAACTACGTCCTCAACAAGATCCCCGACTGACCGTCCCGCCTCGCCTCCCCCCAGTACGGTGGGCCTATGAAGTATCTCGATGTCGACGGAGTGGGACGGGTCAGCCGGATCGGGTTGGGCACCTGGCAGTTCGGCTCACGCGAGTGGGGCTACGGGGATGAGTACGCCTCAGGCGCCGCCCGTGACATCGTGCAGCGCGCTCGGGCGAAGGGTGTGACGCTGTTCGATACCGCCGAGGTGTACGGGCTGGGCAAAAGCGAGCGGATCCTCGGCGAAGCGCTCGGCGACGAGCGCGCCGAGGTCGCGGTGGCCAGCAAGATCTTGCCGGTCGCGCCGTTTCCCGCGGTGGTCAAGCAGCGCGAGCGTGCGAGCGCCCGGCGACTGCAGCTGGACCGCATCCCGCTTTACCAGATCCACCAGTCCAACCCGCTGGTCCCCGATTCGGTGATCATGCCGGGAATGCGTGATCTCCTCGACAGCGGCAAGATCGGTGCGGTCGGCGTCTCGAACTATTCGTTGGAGCGTTGGCAGAAAGCCGATGCCGCGCTTGGCCGTCCGGTCATCAGCAATCAAGTTCACTTCTCGCTCGCTTTTCCGAAGGCGCTCAAGAATCTGGTGCCGTTTGCCGAGCGGGAGAATCGCATCGTGATCGCCTACAGCCCGCTGGAACAGGGGCTACTGGGCGGCAAATATGGCGTCGACAACCGTCCCGGCGGCGTCCGCGCGCTGAACTCACTGTTCGGCACGGAAAACCTGCGCCGTCTCGAGCCGTTGTTGCAGCTGTTGCGCGATGTCGCGAAGGAACTCGACGCCAAGCCGGCGCAGGTGGCGCTGGCCTGGCTGATCAGCTATCCGGGCGTGGTCGCCATCCCCGGCGCGTCCAGCGTCGAGCAGCTCGAGTTCAACGTCGCGGCCGCCGACATCGAGCTGCGCACCGAATCCCGTGACGCACTCACCGAGGCGGCCCTGGCTTTCCGGCCGGCGTCAGCGGGCCGCTTCCTCACCGACCTGGTCCGGGAGAAGCTCGGCCGTCACTGAGCGGGGGCGAGTATGCCGGCGCTGGCGGGCCCACCTCGGGCCACCACGATCGGCATCGAGGTCGACGCATCGGTGCTCAAAATCATGTGCACCACGTGGATCAGGTCTTCGACGGGCATCAGCTTGCCCGGCATGCAGCCGCGCGAGACCCACAGCGGGTAGGCCTGCATGGCGAGCTCCGGATCCCACCCGATGTTCATTCCCGTCGCCGCGTCGCCGTCGCCGCCGGCGCACTCGCCCACGATGAGGTTCGTGAAGCCGACGTCGGGGTGTTCGGCCCGCCATGCCTCCACGAGTCGCTCGAGGGCTGCCTTGCTCACGCCATACGCGCCCAGGCCCGGCCAGGGCGGTCCGAAGGTGCCCGCGTCGGAGCACAGGTAGACCACCTTGCCCGCCGACGCCGTCAAGTGCGGCATCGCCGCCGCCGTCACCAACGCCGCGCCGATGACGTTGGTGTCGAAGACGCGTCGCCAGGTTTCGGCATCGGTGTCGACCATGCGCACGAGCGGCCCGATCGCGGGCGTGTACACCAGACTGTCGATGCCGCCGAGGGCGTCGGCAGCTTCGCTGATGGCCGACCGACACGACGCCTCGTCGGTGACATCGCACTCGACGGCAACCGCGTCGTGCCCCGCCTCCTTCGCCGCAGACTCGATGCGCTCACGTCGGCGAGCCAGCAGCGCGACCTGATCGCCGCGCTGTGCAAGGCCGATTCCAATACAGCGCCCGAGGCCACTCGACGCACCAACCACCACTGTCCGTGACATATTCGCCCTCTCCTGTAACGCGCCCATCGCAGGCACAGCGTATCTAGCAGGAGTGGGGCCGGTCACAACCGGTCAGGGTGCGGCTTGCAGCACCACCGCGCTGTGCGCGTCGACGGTCAGCTTCGCGGTCGCGCCAAGCTGCTCGGCGGGCGTCGTGTCCTTAGACCCGGTGTAGACCACGGTGCGCCAACTGGTGCCGAATTCCGCTGGCGGAAGGGTGAATTCGAGCGGCTCGTGGTGGGCGTTGAAGCACAGCACGAACGAGTCGTCAAGCACCCGCTGGCCCCGTGCATCGCGGTCCGGGATCCCGTTACCGTTGAGGAACACCGCGACAGATTTCGCAAACCCGGCACCCCAGTCCTCTGCGGTCATCTCGGAGCCCTCGGGGGCGAACCAGGCAATGTCGGGCAGGCCGTCGTGGCCGCGCCGGCCCACCGGCTTGCCGTCGAAGAAGCGACGCCTGCGGAACACGGGGTGCTCGGCGCGCAGTGCTGACACCGTGTGGGTGAACTCCAGCAGGTCGGCATCGGCAGCGGCCCAGTCGATCCAGGTGACTTCGTTGTCCTGGCAGTAGCCGTTGTTGTTGCCGCTCTGGGTACGGCCGAGCTCGTCGCCGTGACAGATCATCGGCACACCTTGCGACAGCAACAGTGTGGTGATGAAGTTGCGCTGCTGGCGAGCGCGCAGCTCGTTGACGCCGGGATCCTCGGTGGGACCCTCTTCGCCGCAATTCCACGACCGGTTGTGGCTTTCGCCGTCGTTATTGTCTTCGCCGTTGGCCTCGTTGTGTTTCTCGTTGTAGGACACCAGGTCTCGCAGCGTGAATCCGTCGTGGGCGGTGACGAAGTTGATCGAGGCAACCGGCCGGCGCCCGGTGTGCTCGTAGAGATCGGCTGATCCGGACAATCGGTAGGCGAATTCGTCGAGCGTGGCGGGTTCACCCCGCCAGAAGTCGCGGACGGTGTCGCGGTACTTTCCGTTCCACTCCGTCCATTGCGGCGGGAAATTGCCCACCTGGTAGCCACCCGGCCCGACGTCCCACGGTTCGGCGATGAGCTTGACCTGGCTGACGGTCGGATCCTGCTGCACGAGTTCGAAAAACGTCGACAGCCGGTCCACGTCGTAGAACTCGCGGGCCAGGGTCGACGCCAGATCGAACCGGAAGCCGTCGACGTGCATCTCGGTCACCCAATAACGCAACGAGTCCATAATCAGCTGCAACGTGTGTGGGTGGCCGACATTGAGGCTGTTGCCCGTGCCGGTGTAGTCCATGTAGTAACGCTTGTCATCGTCGACGAGCCGGTAGTACGCGGCGTTGTCGATGCCGCGCATCGACAAGGTCGGGCCCAGGTGGTTGCCCTCGGCGGTGTGGTTGTAGACGACGTCGAGGATGACCTCGATGCCCGCCTCGTGCAGATCGCGGACCATCGCCTTGAATTCCTGCACCTGTCCGCCCGGCGACGTGGCGCTCGAATACTTCGCGTCCGGCGCAAAGAACCCCATCGTGTTGTAGCCCCAGTAGTTGCTCAGGCCTTTTTCTCTCAGGGTTGAGTCGTTGGCGAAATGATGCACCGGCATCAGCTCGATCGCGGTGGCACCAACATTTTTTAGGTGTTCGACGATGACCGGATGTGCCACCGCGGCGTAGGTCCCGCGTATCTGTTCCGGGATATCCGGATGGGTCTGGGTCAGACCCTTGACGTGCGCCTCGTAGATGACCAGGTCGGCATATTCGCGGTTCGGCGGGCGGTCGTATCCCCAGTCGAAGAACGGGCTGACGACCACCGACTTGGGCATGCTCGCCGCGGAGTCCTCGTCGTTGCGGCTGTCCGGATCACCGAACGTGTAGCCGAACAGCGACTGATCCCAATCGAATGTGCCGTCGACGGCCTTGGAATACGGGTCCAGGAGCAGCTTGTTCGCATTGCACCGCAGCCCGGCATCGGGCTCATACGGGCCGTGTACGCGGTAGCCGAAGCGCTGGCCGGGTTCGATCGCCGGGAGATAGCCGTGCCAAATAAATGAATCAACCTCGGGCAGCGTGACCCGTGTCTCGGTGCCGTCCTCGTCGAATAGACACAACTCGACCCGGTCAGCTACCTCGCTGAACACCGCAAAGTTTGTGCCCGCGCCGTCGTACGTCGCGCCCAGCGGGTAAGCCTTTCCGGGCCACACTTCGCCACTGGGCGTGGGAGCAGGGGCTGCGGTGGTCATGGCGCACTTGATACCCGAGCAAAGCAGCGGTCAAACAATTGTGCGAAAAGCCCTGACGGACTTGCTATTCCGGGTCTCAGCCGAAGCCGGTCATGGCCTGAGCATGACCTTTACGGCTCCGTCCTGCTTCTTCTGGAAGATTTCGTAGCCGTGTGGAGCCTCCTCGAGAGGCAACACGTGCGTGGCGAAGTCGTCAACGCCGAGCGGATCGTCGTCGGTCAGCAGCGGCATGATGTCGTCGACCCATCTCTTGACGTTTGCCTGGCCCATTCGCAGGGTCACTTGCTTGTCGAAGAGCGTGAGCATCGGCAGCGGATCGGCCATCCCCCCGTAGACCCCGATCAGCGAGATCGTCCCGCCGCGCCGCACAATGTCGATCGCGGAGTACAGCGCACTGAGCCGGTCCACGCCGGCTGTCTGCAGCAGCCGCTTGGCGACGGCATCCGGCAGTAAAGTGGTGGCCTGCTGAGCGAACCGGGCAGCGGGGGAACCGTGCGCCTCCATGCCCACCGCGTCGATCACCGAGTCCGGGCCACGGCCATCGGTCAGGTCCCTGATCGCATCACCAAGAGAAGAGTCGAGATGCCCCATATCGATGGTGTGGATGCCGCGCTGTGCGGCGCGGGCCAGACGCTCGGGTACCAGGTCGACGGCGATGACGCGGTAGCCGAGATGATCTGCGATGCGCGCGGCCATATCCCCGATCGGACCCAGCCCGAGTACGACGACCGAGCCACCGTCGGGAATGTCGGCGTACGCCACCGCTTGCCAGGCGGTCGGTAACACATCGGACAAGTAGACAAACCGCGAATCCGGCGGTCCTACAGGTACTTTGATGTGAGTGAATTGAGCTTGCGGAACGCGCAGCAGTTCGGCTTGGCCGCCGGGGATTTCGCCGTAAAGTTCCGAATAGCCGAAAAGCGCCGCCCCCATCCCTTGTTCACGCACCTGAGTGGTTTCACATTGCGTGAAAAGCTGCTTGCCGCACATGTGACAGCTGCCGCACGAGATCTGAAACGGGATTACCACACGGTCACCGACGCGGAGATCGCCCGTTTCCGGCCCGGTCTCGCGGACGATGCCCATCGGTTCATGGCCCAGGATGTCACCCGGTTTCATGAAAGCCCCGAGAATCTCGTACAGATGAAGGTCGGACCCGCAGATATTCGTCGAGGTGACTTCGATAATGGCGTCGGTGGGCTGTTCGATCTTCGGGTCGGGGACCGACTCCACGCGTACGTCGCGTTTGCCTTGCCAGGTGACAGCTTTCATCGTCACTCCTGCCTGAATGGTTGCTCCCGTGGCTGATACCCGTCTGGTGGCCGCCGAAACGGCGGACAGCGGGTTGAGTCCGTCCAGCGCGGGTACCACGCCCTGGTGACCGAGTCGGGAGTGATCGTCGTGGGCAGCGGGCCAGCCGGGGTGGCCGCGGCGGAGTCGT
This sequence comes from Mycobacterium sp., assembly GCA_035996225.1. Lineage (GTDB taxonomy): Bacteria > Actinomycetota > Actinomycetes > Mycobacteriales > Mycobacteriaceae > Mycobacterium. Next base: position 26,898 of record DASYJS010000235.1, read on the forward strand.
TTCGCGAACACGACGGCCGCCTACCGGTGCGGATCTTCACAACCGACATCGACCTGCCCTACGCCCGGCCGCCGTTGAGCAAGGAGTATCTGCGCGGCCAGACCGATGACGTCGAGTTGCATTCCGACCAGTGGTTTGACGACCGGGAGATCGAGCTCAATCGCGGCGCGGCCGTCGACCGGTTGGAGCTCGGCGAACGCGCCCTCTACGTCGGCGATGAGCGCCATTCGTTCGACACACTGATCTTGACCTGCGGTGCGGCACCGGTAGCTCCGCCGATTCCGGGCGGGCAACGCGCGCTGCTGCTGCGGTCCTTGGCCGAGGCCACCGCGCTGCGCAACGTCGCGGACTCCGCCAATTCGGCTGTGGTGATCGGCTCCGGCTTCATCGGCTGCGAGGCCGCCGCATCGTTGGCACTACGCGGTGTGCCGGTAACTTTGGTTGCCCCCGAACAGCTTCCACAAGAGAAGCGGCTCGGAAGCCAGGCCGCCGAACGCCTGCGCGATCTGGTGACGGATGCGGGAGCTCGCCACGTCGGCGGCGTGGAGGTTGAGCAAATCACCGACGCCGGGGTGCGGCTGGACAACGGTGTCACCATCGACTGCGATCTCGTGCTCGCCGCGACGGGCGTCAAGCCGCAAAGCCGCATCGCTGCCGAGGCGGGTTTGCAGATTCAGGACTCCCGCATCGTCGTCGGCTCCGGCATGGCCACCTCGGCGCCCGACGTCTACGCCGCGGGTGACGTCGCGCTGGCGCGGCACGAGATCGCGCGTCGCCACTTGGCCACCGAACACTGGCAGGACGCGACCGACCAGGGCGCGATCGCCGGGGCCTGCGCGGCGGGTCAGGACATGAAATGGGATGGAGTACCGGGGTTTTGGACAACTATCGGTGAGGCGACGCTGAAGTATCACGCTTGGGGGGATGGCTTCGAACGCTGTCGGATGCTCGACCGTCCCGACGGCTTCACGGTCTGGTACGAGTCGGGGAACGCGGTTGTCGGCGTGCTCACCTACAACGCAGACGACGACTACGACCTCGGCGAGCGGTTCATCGCCGAACGCCGCGGTCGGTGATCGGCCGCTTGAGCCGATGTCTTGCGAATACCTACACTCGGATTGATGACCTCAATCGTGATCGTCGGAAGCGGCTTCACCGGATTCACCTGCGCCCACCGTCTGGCCCGTATCCTCCGCCGACGGCACGTGACTGCTGACATCACCATCGTTTCCCCGGTCGATTACATGCTCTACACACCTTTGCTGCCAGACGTTGCCGGCGGGTTGGTCGACGCTCGCTTTGTCGCGGTGCCTCTGGCCAATGCGCTCAAAGGCGTGCACGCGGTGCGCGGCCGCGTGGACGACGTGGACTTCGCTCAGCAAACCCTGACATATCGCGATCCCGAAGAACGCCGCCACCGCATGTCCTGGGATCGCCTGGTGCTGACCCCAGGTTCGGTCACGCGGTTGTTCGACGTGCCAGGGCTAGCGACGCACGCGCGTGGCTTGAAAACCACCGCGGAGGCCCTCTACCTGCGAGACCACTTCATCGAGCAGCTGGAGCTGGCCGATATCGACGACGACCCCGCGGTGGCGGCGGCGCGGCGCACCGTCGTGGTGGTCGGCGCGTCGTATTCAGGTACCGAACTGGTCGCACAGCTTCGAGCGCTGGCCGACGCGGCCGCGAAACAAATGGGCTTCAACCCCGCCGAGGTGAAGTTCCTGTTGCTCGACACAGCCGAT
>DASYJS010000236.1:0-2408 GCA_035996225.1 Mycobacterium sp.
CGGGGATATCATAGGTGCCGGTGGTAACCTTGGGGCCGACGAACAGCGGAATGACCACGCCGCCGCGCGACGGATAGGCGCCGATATTGGCGAAGGCTTCCATGCGCAGCGCCAGAATCCTGCCGTCCTTATCCAAGGCCAGCGACGCCTTGTGAAGCTGGTCGCGGCCCGCCGTGGTGGCCGCGAACTCCTCGCCGCGCTCGGCCACCCATTTCACGGGTCGCTTGAGCATCTTGGCCACCCATACCGCCACCGACTCGTCGGGCTGGATGCCGGTCTTCATGCCGAAACCGCCGCCGATGTCGCGCACCACGACGCGGACCTGCTCCTTGGGCATCTTCAGGACCACGTCGCACAGCGTGTCGCGCGTGACCGAGGGATTCTGGCTGCCGATATGGACGATCAGCCGGTCGTCCTCCCACTCTGCCATCACCGCGCGCGGCTCCATCGCGTTCACGATCAGGCGCTGATGCTGGATGTCGAGCGAGACGATGTGGGTCGCTGCCTTGAAGGCCGCATCCGACTTCTCGGCGTCGCCGAAGCGGTTGTAGCCGGCGAGGTTGCCGGGCGCGCCCGACCAGACCTGCGGCGCACCGGGTTTCAGCGCATCCTCGGTGTCGGTCACCGAGGGCAGAGGGTCGTAGTCGATCTCGACCAGGTCGGCCGCGTCCTGTGCCTGGTCGCGGGTGGTGGCGACCACCGCCACGACCGCTTCGCCGACATGGCGCACAACTTCATGGGCGAGCGACCAGCGCGGCGTCATCCCGGGCCTGCTGCCGTCGGCCACCGGGAACATCGCCGGAAAGGAGAAATCGCCGCAGCCGGACTTGGCCATATCGTCCCACGTATAGACAGCGACGACGCCGGGCGCCTGCCTGGCCGCCGCGACGTCGATCTTGACGATACGGGCATGGGCATGGGGCGACCGCACCAGGCTGACATTTACCTGGTTGGGCCGTGTCAGGTTGTCTGTGAACTCGCCAGTCCCCGTCAGCAGCCGATTGTCTTCGACGCGCGCAATATACTGGGCTTTGCCGAACGTCGCCATACGCCACTCCTACCAACTATTGTCCGCTCTTGGATCGGGCGGACTATAGCGGCGGGCCGGCTTCCGACAAGCCAACGCCGGGGATGAGCCCAGGGCTATTTCGCCACGCCAGCAGCGGGAAATAATCCACACTCGCCGCTTGGATGTTGTCGATAGGGGGGAGAAGACCGACCCTCCAACCCATCGCGGGCCGCCTTGGCCACTGTCACCGCGGTCGGGAGATCTCCGTGCACGCACACGGAATCAACCTTGCAGGGAAGGCGCTTGCCCGAGATCGAAAAGATCACCTGATCGTCGATCATGTGCCGGACATGGGCTATCGGCCCCCTGCCGAGTTCGAGGCCCTCCACCGAGGACGGGGGCCGGGCATGGGCGACGCTGCGCGTGACGGAGCGCTCCGCGCCGCCCCTGCCCCGATCCCTTGCTTGACCCAACCCGAGGCTTAACCATCGTGGAGGCATTCTGTCCGGAATTTAACCGTCTCACCCAAAGGGTGCACTCCAAGCCATTCCCGTTAAACAAACGGGAAAAACGGGAAAAGGCCAACTTCCGGTACTAATTTCCCCTCGTTTCCCACCGGAGCGGGAAGCCTCGGATATCGAAGGCTCGGGCTTTTGCTCGCTCTTTCCCATGTTCTCGCCACAGCCTCACGAGCGCTCGCGAGGCGTTCGCGGATCTGGCATGGGCTGCGCGGGGTGAGTCCAGGATCGGTAAGTCGCTCATGATCGACCCACTATAGGCCCGGTCGGTCCGAACCGACGATTCCGGTCCCTACTGGCGGCAGGCTCCCCCGCTCCCATGCGATTTAGAGCACATTCCCTTCGCTCGGAGTCTGGGCTACCCGGCGAGCAATCTCGGATCTGATGTTTGCATCGTCACTTGTCATCGCACTGACTAGTCATCTGGAACTGAAGTTCGGCACATTATAATGTGCCGGTTCCATTTGGTTGGAGAGCGCAGCCATGGCCAATGCAATCGGCCGCCCAACGGCATCGTTGATGCTGAGTTCGGACGAGCGGGACTCCCTCGAACGGCAGGTGCGCCGACATCGTGTTGCGCGATCCATGTCCGAGCGGTGCCGGATCCTCCTGCGATGTGCCGATGGTTTGCCCAGCACGGTCGTCGCGGCGGAGCTGGGCGTACACGAACATACCGTGGGCAAGTGGCGTCGGCGGTTCCTGAAGGATTGCATTGAAGGTCTGCTGGACGAGGCGCGGCCCGGCCGCCCCCGCACGATCGACGACGATCAGGTCGCTGCTGTGATCGAGCGCACGCTACGCTCCACGCCGGTCGACGCCACCCACTGGTCGATCCGCTCGATGGCTGGCGCCACCGGATTTTCGCACCCGACAATCCGCAG
>DASYJS010000237.1:0-9103 GCA_035996225.1 Mycobacterium sp.
ATTACAACGAAGGGGCGCCTCAGGGGTGGTCGGAGACTTTCGTCTCGTCGTACGCGACCATGCACGCCGCCGAGGATTGGGCCGAGACCTTCGCGCACTACCTGCACATCCGCGACACCCTGGACACCTCGGCGTCCTGCGGTCTGGCGCCGGCGGCGGCGACGTTTGACCGACCGCCCTTAGGCCCCAGCGCTTTTCCCACCATCATCGAGATGTGGCTGCCGCTGTCGTGGTCACTGAACATGGTGAACCGGTCGATGGGCCACGACGATCTGTATCCGTTCGTGCTCCCGGTCGCGGTGCTGGAGAAGATGCAATTCGTCCACACCGTTATCGACGAGGTGGTCTCGGCCGCCCAGGGGCCCGCCGCCGTCGCCGGCTAGGCCGGCATCACCCGCCGTTCGTCGGGTCCCCACAGCGGCTGCATTCCGCCCGGCAGGGCCAGTTGCGTAGCGGTGATGACCTCAGCCAGATCGCGCAACTCGGTATGGATCGTGGCGAGTAGGTCGGCCAGCTTGGCGCGGCGCCCGTCGGTGGCCCCCTCCAGCGCGGCGGGATGCGACCGCCGCAGCAGCATGCTGATCTCTTCCACCGCCCGTTCCGGACGCGATGATCCCGATGCGCTGGGCAGGTCCCTGAGGTTGGCCCGCAACCGCTCCAGCTGATACAGCAGCGACCGTGGGTTGTTCGCGTCGAACAGCATCAGCTCGGTCACCGCCGCGACACTGACTTGGCCGACGGTGCGACGCCGGTAGATGACCGACGATTCACAGGCCACCAGTGTCGACTCGATGATGGTCTGCTCAGCGGCCGTGCGGCGGACCGTCGTGAGTGTGGCTCCCAGCAGCGCGGTCAGCCACAGGCCGCGTTCAATGCGTTTGCCGATGTCCATCATCGACCAGCCCACGTCGCGCACCATCGACTCGCTGGCCACCCCCGAAAGGGTCAGCATCCCGGCCAAGGTACGCGCATGAGCCGACGCGAGCAGGGTGTCGGCCTCGGCCAGCGACTGCGGCGGTTCGGGCCGGTGCGCAAGCGCGCGCTCCAGGGTGGCCAGCACCACCCAGGTGTCGTTGGACATCTGGTCGCGCACCGCTCTGGCGGCCAGGGCAAGCCCCTCCACCGCCTGAATGAGAGATCCCGCCCGGCCCGGGTCGACGGTCAGTGACCATAGCGTCGACGGAACGATCGCGATCATCTCGGCGGGGTCGTTGTCGGCTCCGGTGTCGGTCCCGGTGATGCGGCCCAGGGCGCCCATCAGTACCGGCACGCACGCGCTTTCCTCGGTGTCTTGCTGGTGCCGGTAAACGTGGAAGCGGTCGCGGGCGGCCATCAGCAGCCGGGCGGTGCTTTCCGCGCGCTCGCCGTAGCGTCCGATCCAGAACAGGTCGGACAGGACGCGCGGCGAGCTGACCCCCCAGGTTCCCGCGCCGGTCTTCACCGGCCGCGGCTCGGTCGGCAGCGTAATCGTCTCGGCACGCACACGCTCCGTCGGGCGCACCCAAATATCTTTTGCCGCAACGGTTGTCAGCGTGTATGCCGCAGGGCCGGGCGCCAGGACATAGCCGACGCCACCGATCATCGGAGCGTAGCCACTGCGCTGCGCAACCGTGAACAACCGCATGCCGATGCCGGCCGACGACAACACACCGGTATGGTCGGTCGGCGCCGAGGAGAACTGCGGCAGCTCCTGGCCGGCCCACCGCCAGGGCATGTTCTCGATCCGTGCGGCCAGTTCGGCCAGCTGAGTCGACGAAAGCATCGGTCCGACAAGGGTTTCCCCGCCGACGGTGGACTTGATCAAGAGCGACGAGAGATTGGTCAGCAGGTGCGAGCGTTCCTTGGCGATACCGCCCCAGTACACCGGTGCGGTATTCAGCAGCGGGGCCTCGCCGAGTAGCCGCTCGGCCAGCTCGGGCAGAAAACGCAGCAGCCCAGGGCTTTCCAGGATTCCGCTGCCCAGCGTGTTGACGACGGTCACCGTGCCGCGGCGTTGTGCCTCCACTAAACCGACCACCCCGAGCCGGGAATCGGTGCGCAGATCCAACGGGTCGGCGTAGCGCGCGTCGACGCGGCGAAGAACAACGTCGACGCGTTTCAGGGTCCCCAGCGAGCGCATCCACAATTTGCCGTCGAGGACCACCAAATCGGCGCTTTCCACCAGCGGAAAACCCAGCAGCGTAGCGAGATACGCCTGATCAAAGGCGGTCTCGGAGTAGATGCCCGGGCTGAGCACCACCACCACCGGGTCCTGGGCGACGTCGGGAGCGGCGTCGATCAGTGCCAGCCGCAGTGCCTGCGCGAACGGTGTCGTGGGCCGCGGCGCGATCCGCTCGTAGAGATCGGGAACCGCGTGCGCGACAACGCGTCGGTCGGCCAGCGCATAGCCCGCACCCGAGGGCGCCTGCGTCCAGTCCGCATTGACCTCGAAGCTGCCGTTCGGCAGCCGGCTGAGATCGCAGGCGTGCATGAAAAGCTGGTGATGTCCGGGTACTTCGATTCCGTTGGCCGCGCGCACGTAACCGGGATGGGCGAACACGAGTTCCGGTGGCAGCATGCCGTCGGTGAGCAGGCTGCGCGGCCCGTACAGGTCGGCGAGCACCGCATCGAGCAGACGTGAGCGCTGCACCAGCCCGGCCTCCAGCGCCTCCCAATCGGCCGCGGACACCACCACCGGCAGCGTGTCCAGGCTCCACGGCCGGGGCTCCAGGGCGTGGCCGCTGGCGGGATCGACCTCGGTGTAGGTGATCCCGTCGTTGTCGATCAGGCTGTGCACCACCGACCGCAGCTGATTCAGCCCCGTCCGGCCGCGTTCGGCGACCGCGTCGGCCAGCTCGGTCCAGGCGGGTCGCACCTTGCCGTTTTCGTCGAGAAATTCGTCGTAGCCGGTTCCGTGTGAGCTGGTAGGGCGCAGGTCGAACAGTGCTTCCTGGCCGCGCGCGCTCCGGTATCCGGCCAGTAGCCGGTCGGCGTCGTAACGGTCGCCGGAAGTACCAGGAACCGCCGAGGGGTCGAGTGCCATTGCGATGCCAGTTCTGGAGGACGCCACTACTGCTGCACGGTACGCACGCGGCGGAGATCGAGAATGCCCGGCGCGCCGATATCGGTGAATATCCGTGCCTGCTTCTCCCGAAGGGCGGAGAGATCGAGCTGGCCGGCGGTGAAGCCGGTGGCCTCGAACCGGCGAGCGCGGCGCGATTCGGCCGCAACGGCGTTGACGGGCGGCTCGTCGTAGGCCATGCCGCCCGGATGCGCGACGTGGTAGGTGCACCCGCCGCGGGAGGTTCCGCTGGTGAGATCGATGAGCTCGAACTGCAGCGGCACATCGGTGGTGATCGTCGGATGCAGCGCGCTGGGCGGCTGCCACGCCTTGTACCGCACGCCGCCCACGTGGATGTCGGGGTTGTCGGTGGCCAGCAACGGCACCGGGTAGCCGTTGCAGGTCACGACGTAGCGGTGCCGGTCGGCGCCGATGACGCGGATCTGGAGACGCTCGACCGAGGAATCGACGTAGCGGGCGGTACCCGTCGCGGTGGCCTCCTCGCCGAGGGTGTTCCACGGCTCGATCGCCCCGCGCAGCTCGATCTCCACACCGTCGAAGACGGCGGTGCCGATGCGCGGGAACCGGAATTCGGTGAACGGGTCCAGCCAGCTGGTCTCGAACGCGATGCCGTGCGCGCGCAGATCGGCGGCCACGTCGGCAATGTCGTGAATGAGGAAGTGCGGCAACAGATATCGTCCGTGCAAGTTAACGCCGTGCCGGATCAGTGGGGCGCGCAGCGGCTCGTCCCAGAACCATGCCACCAGCGAGCGCACCAGCAGCGACTGCACCATCGCCATGCGCAGATGCGGCGGCATCTCGAATCCGCGCAGCTCCAGCAGGCCGAGCCTGCCGCGGGGGCTGTCGGGGCTGTAGAGCTTGTCGATGCAGAACTCGGCGCGATGGGTGTTGCCGGTGATATCGGTCAGCAGGTGCCGGAGCGCGCGGTCGGTCACCCACGGTTTTGGCCGGCCACCCTTGGCAGCCGAGGCGAGCCGGGCGATCTCGGCGAACGCGATCTCGAGTTCGTACAGCGCATCGGTGCGGCCCTCGTCGACCCGTGGTGCTTGCGAGGTGGTGCCGACGAAGCGGCCGGCGAACAGGTAGGACAGCGACGGGTGTCGCTGCCAGTAGGTCAGCAGCGATACCAGCAGATCCGGACGGCGCAGCAGTGGTGAGTTGGCGGGCGTCACGCCGCCGAGCGTGATGTGGTTGCCGCCGCCGGTGCCGCCGTGGCTGCCGTCGAAGTCGAACGACTCGGTAGAAAGGCGCGCCAATCGCGCTTGCTCGTACAGGGTTTCGAGCTGCTGCCGTTGCTCGTCGAAGCTGGCGGTGGGCGCGATGTTGACTTCGATGACGCCGGGATCGGGGGTGATCGTCGTCGACTGCAGCCGCGGGTCCGCTGGTGGGCCGTAACCCTCGAGGACGACCGGGCTGTGGGTCTTGGCTGCCGCGGCCTCGACTCGGGCGACGAGGTCGACGAAGTGTTCCAGCGCCTCGGTGGGCGGGATGAAGATGTACAGCAGTCCGTCGCGGGTCTCGGCGACCATCGCCGTCGGTGGCGCCGTGTCGTCGTCGACAGCTTCGGCGCTGGTCGACTCCGTCGACAGCGTGTCGCCGACAGTCTGGGGGTCGACGTCGAATGACAGCCGTGGGTCCTTCCAGCTGACCGACTTCAGCGGCAGCCGTAGACCCGCGGGTGAATCTCCCGCGAGCAGTACGAGGCGGCCGCGGCGCAGCTGCCAGTTCGCACTGGCCCAGCCGAGATCGTCATCGGCGCGGTGCAAAGGAAGCACGAATGCCGTTGGGGTTGTGGTGGTTTCGTCGAGCCGCGCCAGGAGCGCGGCGCGCGCGACGGCCTCGTCGGCGGTGAGGTCGTCGATGGATTCCACCTCGTCACCCTCTGGGAGGCGGACTTTGGCCGCGAGCCGGGCCAACGGGTCCTCGTAAGCCGGCCGCACCTGGGACAGCGGCAATCCCAGATCCTCGGCGATCCCGGCGAGCACCTTGTGGGCCGTCTCGCCATCCGCTGTCGAACTCGTCGGTTCGGTGGTCCAGGGGTCGGCCAGCAGCGTGTCGTCGGTCCACAGCGGTAGCCCGTCGGTACGCCAGTAGAGCGCAATCTGCCAGCGCGGCAACGGCTCTCCCGGATACCACCGTCCTTGTCCGCGATGGATCAGCCCCTGCGGAGCCCACAACGGTTTCAGCCGGGCAGCCAGATCGGATGCGCGCTCCCGCTTGTGCGGGCCGTCGGCGGCGGTCGTCCACTCCTCATCGACCTGGTTGTCCACCGACACGAAGGTCGGTTCGCCGCCGACCGTCAGCCGGACATCGCCGGCGGCGAGCTGTTCGTCGACCCGGCGGCCGACCGCACGGATCGTCGCCCACGCCGCGTCGGTGTAGGGCAGCGTGACCCGCGGATCCTCGTGGATGCGGGTGACGGTGTTGGAGAACTCCAGGGTGGTCGCGCACGGGCCGGTGCTGCCGCTGATGGGTGCCGCGCTCGAAGGGTGCGGCGTGGCTGCCAGCGGGATGTGGCCCTCGCCGGCAAACAGCCCCGACGTCGGATCCAGGCCGATCCACCCCGCGCCCGGGATGTACACCTCGGTCCACGCGTGCAGGTCGGTGAAATCGGCGGCGGGCCCGGACGGCCCGTCGAGCGCTTGGACGTCGGAGGCCAGCTGCACTAGGTAGCCGGACACGAACCGGGCGGCCAGCCCGAACTGGCGCAGGATCGATACCAGCAGCCATGCCGAATCACGGCACGAGCCGACGCCGGTGCGCAGCGTGAAATCGGGCGTCTGGACACCGGCTTCCATGCGCAGGCTGTAGGCCACGTCGGCGTTGACCGCGTGGTTGAGCGCAACCAGGAAGTCGATGGTGCGGGTGCCGTCGGGCACCGAGAACTTATCCACCCATGCCTGCGCGAGCTCGCCTGGGCCCGAGCCCTCGCCCTCTTCGTCGACCGGCCGCAGATATGGCTTGAGATCATCGGCGAGCGCTTTGGGGTAGATCAACCCCGAAGCGGGAGGCCATGTTTCGGCCCAGTCCTCGATGAAAAAGTCGAACGGGTTGATCACCTTGAGGTCGGCGATGAGTCCGACGGTGATGGTCAACTGGCGCATGGGGTTTGGAAACACAAGCCGGGCAAGGAAATTGCCCAGCGCGTCTTGTTGCCAGTTGATGAAGTGTTCGGCGGGCTCGATGCGCAGCGAGTAGGCCTCGATGGCCGTGCGCGAATGAGGGGCCGGGCGCAGCCGTACGACGTGCGGGTAAACTCCGACCAGCCGGTCAAAGGTGTAGCTGGTGCGATGTTCCAGCGCAACTTTGATACTCATTACCGCTGATCTCATCACACGGGCAGCAGCGCCGCAGTGCGCCGCCGGTCAGCGGAGCCGGGTTGGTTACGCGGGCAGCGGCCCCGGTGGCGGGCCGGCCGGCGGTCCCGGCTGGTAACCGGGCTGTTCGGCCGACACGACCTGACCTCCCGAAAGCTTGCGGTAGGCGTACGTCTGGATCAGCGCTACCAGGGGGGCCGCCACCAACAGGCCGACGCCGCAGGCCAGCGCCCCGACGAAGATCGCCGCCATGGACGCCAGCCACACCAGCAGCGCATTGGCGAAATTCGAGCCGACCAACGAGAAGCCCGACGAGAACCCCTTGATGGCGTTCTGCGAGCGATCGACCACGAACAAGATGATGAACTGGGTGAAGATCCCCACGACGACGCCTGGCAGGAAGCACGCGGCGTAGCCGATCGCGGTGAGAATGCTGACCAGGAACGCGGCGAGAAACGCCATGCCGAGATTGCGTGGCTTGAAGAAGGATCCGACGCTCACCGGCCGGCCGTCGGCGATATCCAGGCATCCCGACAGGAACGCGGCTTGGGCATACGCGGTCACAATCAAGGAGACGACGTAGCCGAGTCCCACGATGGCCGTTCCGGTGGGACTGAGATTCGTCGAGAAGTCGTAGTCGGAGGCGTCGAAGGTTGTTGTGTGCGTGGTCATGTTTTGGCCCACAAAGTTCAGGGTGGACGCCGCGGCGAACAGCAGACCGTAGACCAGGGTGGGCACGATCAGCGCGGCTGCGTTCTTGGTGAAGGCGTTCCAGGCCCAGCTGAACGCCGCACCCACGCTGAATTGCGGTGTCGGCGGAGGGGGTGCGCCGTAACTCGGCGCAGCGTAAGGGGGCGGTGGCGAGTAGCCCGGAGGATTCTGGTTGCCGCCGAAGGGGTTTGGAGGTCCTGGGGGCTGGCTCATCTGCCGTCCTAATGTGCGAGGAGTGGACTTTGACTAGGCGGGCAGCGATCCGGGTGGAGGCCCAGCGGGAGGTCCCGGCTGGTAAATGGGCTGCTCAAGCGCAACCACCTGGCCGCCGGAAAGCTTGCGGTAGGTGTAGACCTGGATCAGCACCGAAATCGGCAAGGCGACGATCACGCCCACCCCGCACAACAGTTGGCCGACCACCATCACCGCGTACTGCACGAGCCACGACAGCAGCGCGGGGGCGATGTTGGCCCTGGCGGTCGCGATGCTGGCCTTGATGGATTCCACCGGTGACAGCGATCGGTCGATGACGAACGGGAGGGCGAACAAGGTAAGGAACGCGAAGATGAGGCCCGGGATGATGCACAGGATCGAACCGACCAGGATGCCGAAAGCGATCAGCAACGCGGCGACGAACGCCGGGCCGAGATTGCGCGGCTTGAAGAACGATCCGATGGTCACCGGCTTGCCGTCGGCGATGTCAAGGCAACCGGACAGCAACCCGGCGTGCATGATGACCACCGCGATGAAGACCAGTACGTAGCCGACGACCATGACCGCGATCGAGGCTGGGCCGTAATTGATCTCGACGCCACTGGTGGTCTCGCCGTAGCTGTTGGTGTAGCTGGTGCTCGTGCTCTGGCCGAAGACCATCGGCAAAAGCGCGGCAACAAGGGCGAAGACGGTGATCACCGCGCCGTAGGCCAAGACCGGAACGATCAGTGCCGCGGCGTTCTGCGTGAACTTGTTCCACGACCACTTCACCGCCTCGCCGATATCGAACGGCCGGGTGGCCGGGTCTGGGCCGGGGCCACCGAAGCCAGGCTGTGGCGGGTAGCCGGCCGGGGGTGCGCCATAGCCGGGGGGTGGGGGAGGCGGTGCTCCGTAGCCCGGCGGGGGGCCGTAACCGGGGGGTGGGGGAGGCGGTGCTCCGTAGCCCGGCGGGGGCGGCGGGGGCGGTGCGCCATAACCCGGCGTGGCGTGGCGTGGCGGTGGCGAGTAGCCCGGAGGGTTCTGGTTGCCGTCGTTGGGGTCGGCCGGGTCGCCTGGGTGTTCTGGGGGCTGGCTCATTTGCCGTCCTAGTTTGCTGTCGGAATAGCTTGCGGGCACACGCGCGGAACTTGGCCACCCGGAACTTAGCAAATATGCGGGCGGGGGGCGAGGATTGGGCTTTGCCTGTGTCGGGGTGGTCGTGTCCACTGCGCGTACCTGTCCGGTCTGCGTGGTATGCCTGAAACCGTGTCCGACGGTCTGTTTGACCTGCCCCGCGAATCGCAGACGGCCAACGATGCCCTGGGCGTGTCGGCCGGCGCCCCGCTGGCGGTGCGGATGCGGCCGGCGTCGCTGGAGGAAGTCGTCGGGCAGGACCACTTGCTGGCGCCCGGATCGCCGCTGCGCCGCCTGGTCGAGGGATCGGGGGTGGCCTCGGCCATCCTGTACGGTCCGCCGGGCAGCGGCAAGACGACGTTGGCGGCACTGGTCTCCCAAGCGACCGGTCGCCGGTTCGAAGCCCTGTCGGCGTTGTCTGCAGGCGTCAAAGACGTCCGCGCGGTCATAGACGGGGCACGCAGGGCGCTCCTTTCCGGCGAGCAAACGGTGCTGTTCATCGACGAGGTGCACCGGTTCTCCAAAACCCAGCAGGACGCGTTGCTCTCCGCGGTGGAGAACCGGGTGGTGTTGCTGGTGGCGGCGACCACCGAGAATCCATCGTTTTCTGTGGTGGCGCCGCTGCTGTCGCGTTCGCTGATCCTGCAGCTGCGCCCGCTGACGGCCGACGACATCCGCGCGGTGGTGC
>DASYJS010000238.1:0-10685 GCA_035996225.1 Mycobacterium sp.
AGCCGCACAGGACCGCAAGCGTGAAGCAGTCGATTCCGCCCAAAAGCAGAGCGCCGCGGCCAAGCGACAAGCCGATCAGGTTGCTGCCGATCGCAAAGAGGCGGCCGAATCGGCAAGACGCCAAGTGCAGACCAGAACTCGGGCCGCCGAGAAGGCCGTGTCGAAGGTAGCCGAGTCAAAGCTCGGCGACGCCCGGGACAAGCGCAGCGAGGCCGCAGGCAAGCGGGCCGAGGCGGACCGGCTGGAGGAACTGGCTCACGCCGAAAAGGAGAAACGCCAAGCGGAGCGGGCGAACGACTAACCAGGCCCGCGAACGTCGGCCTGTTGCGCGCGCGCAGAGGCGGCTACTTTTCAAAGCATGGTCACTATGCCCGCGTTGGACGGCCCTGTCGATGTGGAACACCGGTACGTGGAGCTCGGCGGCGGTGTCACGATCCACGTCGCGGACGCCGGTCCGGCCGACGGACCGGCCGTCATGCTGGTGCACGGCTTCCCGGAGAACTGGTGGGAGTGGCACGAGCTGATCGGTCCGCTGGCTGCCGACGGCTACCGGGTGTTGTGCCCCGACCTACGTGGTGCGGGATGGAGTTCGGCGCCCCGCTCGCGGTATCTGAAAGCGGAGATGGCCGAGGATCTCGCGGGCGTGCTGGACCACTTGGGCGTCGACAAGGTCAAGCTTGTCGCCCACGACTGGGGCGGACCCGCCGCGTTCATCATGATGCTGCGCCATCCGGAGAAGGTGACCGGGTTTTTCGGGCTGAACACCGTGGCGCCCTGGGCGAAGTTCGATCTCGCGGCGGCCCGCGACCTCTGGCGGTTCTGGTATCAGATTCCGATGTTGCTGCCGGTTATCGGGCCCCGGGTGATCAGCGATCCCAAGTCGAGGTTTTTCCGAATGCTCGGTTCGTGGGTCGGCGGCGGGTTCTCGCTACCCGAGGAAAGCGTCCGGTTGTATTCTGAGTGCCTGCGCCAGCCCGGACACGCCGAGGCCGGCTCGCGGTGGTATCGCAGCTTCCAGACCACCGAGATGCGCAGCTGGCTGCGCGGCGAGTACAACGACCTTCGCGTCGACGTACCGGTTCGCTGGCTCAGCGGTACCGAGGATCCGGTGATCACGCCGAGGCTATTGGACGGATACGCCGACCGGATAAGCGATTTCGAGGTCGAGTTGGTCGACGGTGTCGGCCACTGGATCGTCGCGCAGCGGCCCGAGCTGGTCCTGGATCGACTGCGAGCGTTTCTTACGGCTTGACCAAGATCCGGATCGGGTTGCCGTCGGCGCGGTCCAGCATCTCGATCCCCAACTCGACGTCTTCGAGCGACACGACCTTACTGATCGAGCGCGAAAGGTCCAGGCGCCCAAGTGAAACCAGCTTAGCCAGGGTCTCGATATCGACGTTTTGATAGCCGAGGTGACCGAGTACTTGCTTGTGGGTAAATCCGAACGCGGCCGTGGGCCCGATGGTCGGTGACTCCGCGCTCATTCCCACACCCACCAGCCGGCCGCCGGGCCGCAGGCAGTCCAGGGCCTGCTCGAACGTCACCTTCAATCCGACGGCGTCGAAGGCCACATCCAGTTTACGTCCGCCGGTGGCCTCGGCGATCTTGTCCCGCAGGTCGTCGTCGCGTGAGTCGAAGGCATAGTCCGCGCCGAGTTCGACGGCACGTTCCAGAACGGCCGGATTGATGTCGAGGGCGATCACCGGTACCGCACCGATCAATCGCGCGAGTTGCACGATGTGAGTCCCGACCCCTCCCACACCCCACACCCCGACCGATTCCCCGACAGCCACTTTCCCCGTTCGGACTACCGCGCCGTACGGCGTCGACACCGCGTCGGCCAGGATCGCGGCCTGCTCCAGCGGGACGTTGTCCGGAACGCGGGTCAGTCCGGAAGCCTGGGCCACGGTGTATTCGGCCCACGCGCCGTCGTAGGCGAAGGCCATCAACTGAATCCGTAGACAGTTGACACTGTCGCCGCGCCGACAGTTCGGGCATGTCTGGCACGGCCGGCCGGCGGCGACCACCACCCGGTCCCCCTCGGCCCAGCCGACCACGTCTGGTCCCAGTTTCGCGATCGTGCCGGAGGCCTCGTGGCCCTGGATCACCACTGGCGCCTGAGTGGGGAACGTTCCGTTGATCAGACTCAGGTCCGAGTGGCAGATCCCGCAGAACGCAACCTTGACCAGGACTTCGCCCGGCCCCGGCTCTGGGATCGGAACATCTTCCAGAACAACCGTTTTGGTGTCAGCGTAGAAACGCTCGGCGCGCATTGTCGACGTCATGTTGCGGAGTTACTCGACCCCGATGGTGACTTCAGTGGACTTGATGAACACCGTCGCGGGCTGGCCGACCGCCAGGCCGAGGTCGAGTGCCGCATCCTTGGTGACCGAGGACGTGACGACCTGGTCGCCGCCGTCGAGGTGAATCTTGACCACTGCCATCACGGTCCCGAGGTCAACCTCGGTGATGGTCCCTTTGAGCTGGTTTCGAGTGGATAGCCGCATTGCAGTCCTCCATGTCTAGGGCTGCGGAGAGCCTAACCCTTGGGCTAGTGGCGAGGACCGAGCAGCGCGATGGACGCATCCACGGCCGGTTCGACGATCTCGCGGACGGCCCGGCCGTCCTCGACGGCAAGCGCGGTCAATTCCCGCAGCCCGCCCAGCAAGATCACGGCCAGCGGCGCGGTCAACGGCGGCAGGTCGGCGCGCCGGAATCCCGGGTTGGCGCTGAGGTCGATCAGCAGGTTGGACAACAACTGCAACCCGCGGCGCTGGACGGGACGCGCGACGGCTCCCAGTGAGGGGAGCTCACGAATCCAGCTCAAGGTGATGGCCGGCCGGGCTTCGATATAGGCGACGTAGGCCTCGACGGCCTGACGGATCTGCCGGTGCCAATCGGCTTGGGGATCAACAGCGGCGGTGATGCTCTCGCCGAGCTTTTCGATGTCGGTGGCCAGTAGCTCGAGGAAACACTCTTCCCTGCTGGCGAATTGGTCATAGAAGGTGCGCTTGGACGTGCGCGCGTGGCGCACGACATCGGCGACCGTGCTGGCGCGGTAGCCACGTTCGCCGATCGAGGTGGCGAGGCCGTCGAGCAACCTGAGTCGAAAGGGATCTTGGACAACCGCGACATCAACCGCTGTTATCACCGTTGTCGCTGATGGCATCGTCTGCGACCCTTTCGATGGAGATACTCTTGTCAGGCTTGGTACTTCAGAGTACCGTACCGGGAAGGGTCTGTGGTACACCGCGGTACCAACCCCGACCGGGGCGCAGATGTTGGGAGCAATGACGCCATGAGCGAAGCAGTCACCGCCGCAGCGCCGGCCCCTGTGGTCCGCTTGCCCCCGGCAGCTCGAATCCCAAAGATATTGCAGGGCTTTGGCTTTGCGATGTCGCGGCGCTCGATGATGCGACGACTGTCGCGTCGCCATGGACCTGTCTTTGCGCTGAAGCTCCCAATGTGGGGGCGTGTCATCGCGGTCAGTGACCCGCAGCTGGCCAAGCAGATCTTCACCACCAGCCCAGACGAACTCGGCAACATCCAACCCAATTTGGGCAGGCTGTTCGGCTATGGTTCGGTCTTCGCGCTCGAAGGCGACGACCACCGCCGCCGGCGACGGCTGTTGGCGCCGCCATTCCACGGCAAAAGCATGAAGAACTACGAGACCATCATCGAAGAAGAGACGCTGCGCGAGACGGCCGACTGGCCGGAGGGCGCGTCGTTCGCCACGCTGCAGCCGATGATGCGGATCACGCTGAACGCGATCCTGCGCGCGGTGTTCGGCGCCGACGGCGCCGAGCTCGACGAGCTGCGCCGGCTGATCCCGCCGTGGGTCACCCTGGGCTCGCGGCTGGCGGCGCTGCCCAAACCGAAACGGAACTATGGGCGGTTCAGCCCGTGGCACCGGCTCGACGAGTGGCGCGACCAGTACGACAAAGTCATCGAGACGTTGATCGCGGCAGAGCAGGCCGACCCGAACTTCGCCGATCGCAACGACGTGCTCGCGCTGCTGCTGCGCAGCAGCTACGACGATGGTTCCACCATGTCACACAAGGACATTGGCGACGAACTCCTCGCCCTGCTGGCCGCCGGGCACGAAACCACCGCCTCCACCCTGGCGTGGGCGTTCGAGCGGATCAGCCGGCACCCGGAGGTACTGGCGGCGCTGGTCGAGGAGGCCGATAACGGCGGCAACGAGCTGCGCCAGGCAACGATCCTGGAGGTCCAACGGGCAAGAACCGTCATCGATTTCGCCGGTCGCCACGTCTATCCGGAGACTTATCAACTCGGCGAGTGGGCAATTCCGCGCGGCCACTCGATCATCGTCGGCATCGCGCAGCTACACGACAACCCCGACGTGTTTCCCGATCCCGAGCGCTTCGACCCGCAGCGGTTCGTCGGCACAAAGCCGTCGGCCCTGTCCTGGATTCCGTTCGGTGGCGGGACTCGCCGGTGCGTCGGGGCCGCGTTCGCCAACATGGAAATGGATGTGGTGCTCCGAACGGTATTGCACCACTTCACTATTGAGATCACTGACGCGCCGGATGAGCCCTGGCACTGCCGCGGGGTCGCGTTCACCCCGAAGGACGGCGGCCGGGTCGTGGTGCGGCGGCGCTGAGCCTCTACTGGTTGGCGGAAGCCCGCCGCGGCAGTTTCCAGCCGGGACGGATGTAGTGGCAGGTGTATCCGCTGGGGTAGCGCTCCAGATAGTCCTGGTGCTCGGGCTCGGCCTCCCAGAAGTCACCGGCGGGACTGACCTCGGTCACGACTTTCCCGGGCCATAGCCCGGAGGCCTCGACGTCGGCGATGGTGTCCAGCGCGATTCGCTTCTGCTCGTCGTCGACGTAAAAGATCGCCGACCGATAGCTGGCGCCGCGGTCGTTGCCCTGCTGGTTTTTCGTTGTCGGGTCGTGGATTTGGAAGAAAAACTCCAGCAGCGCGCGGTAGTCGGTGCCCGTGGGGTCGTAGACGATCTCGATGGCCTCCGCGTGCGTGCCGTGGCTGCGGTAGGTCGCGTTGGGGACGTCACCGCCGGTGTAACCGACGCGGGTCGAGACCACACCGGGAAGTTTGCGGATCAGGTCCTGCATTCCCCAGAAACAGCCGCCGGCGAGGATCGCTTTTTGGGTGTCTGTCATTTCTTGTCCTCCCACCTGGCGCATGATCAAGCCCAGGCTACACTCCGCCGATGAGCTGCAACGGCGCCGCAAAACAGGAATCGCAGGCCGCGCTATGAGTGCCCGCTCGTTCTCGCGTAGCGAACTGGCCGCCGCCTTCGAGAAATTCGAGCAGACGGTCGCCCGCGCGGCCGAAACCCGAGACTGGGACGCCTGGGTCGAGCACTACACGCCCGACGTCTTGTACATCGAGCATGCGGCGGGCACCATGCGTGGCCGCGATGAGGTGCGCGAGTGGATCCAGCGGACGATGAGTACCTATCCGGGCAGCCATATGGTCGCGTTCCCGTCGTTGTGGTCGGTCGTCGACGAGCCGACCGGGCGGATCATCATGGAACTCGACAACCCGATGAAGGATCCGGGTGACGGGAGCGTGATCACCGCGACGAACATCTCGATCATCACCTACGCCGGCGACGGTCTGTGGCGTCAGCAAGAAGACATCTACAACCCGCTGCGCTTCGTGCAGGCCGCGTTGAAGTGGTGCCGCAAGGCGCAGGAACTCGGCACCCTGGACGAGGATGCTGCGCGTTTCATGGAGCAGTACGGTGGCGCCCAGTGAGCACCAAACCCAAACTTGTCATCGGCGCCAACGGTTTTCTCGGCTCACATGTGACCCGCCAGCTCGTCGCCAAAGGTGCCTCTGAAAACTATGAAGTGCGGGCGATGGTGCGCGAAGGCGCCAATACCCACTCCATCGACGACCTCGAACTCACCCGCTTCAACGGCGACGTCTTCGACACCGCCACGGTGCGCGAAGCAATGGACGGGGTCGACGACGTGTACTACTGCGTCGTCGACACCCGCGCGTGGCTGCGTGACGCGTCGCCGCTGTTTCGCACCAACGTGGAGGGACTGCGCAACGTTCTTGACGTCGCCGTCAACCAGGCCAACCTGAGCCGGTTCGTCTTCACCAGCACCTACGCGACGGTGGGCCGGCGGCACGGCCACGTGGCGACCGAACACGATGTGATCGCCTCCCGCGGGCTGACTCCGTACGTCCAATCCCGGGTCCAGGCCGAAAATTTGGTCATGCGCTACGTTGCCGACGCTGGCCTGCCCGCCGTCGCGATGTGCGTGTCCACCACGTACGGCGACGGTGACTGGGGCGGCACCCCGCACGGTGCCTTCATCGCGGGTGCGGTCTTCGGCAAGCTGCCATTCCTGATGAACGGAATTCAGCTGGAAGTCGTCGGCGTCGATGACGCCGCCAGGGCCATGATCCTGGCCGCCGAGTACGGTCGCATCGGCGAGCGGTACCTCGTCTCCGAGCGGATGATGGCGTTGAACGATTCGATACGGATCGCGGCCGACGAAGCAGGCGTCCCGCCGCCGCAGCGCGCGATTTCAGTCTCGATGCTCTACGCCCTGGCCGCGGCGGGCACCCTCAAGGCCAAGCTCACCGGCACGGACGCCCAACTCAGCCTTACGTCGGTGCGGATGATGCGCGCTGAAGCTCCCGTGGACAGCAGTAAGGCGAAGCGGGAGCTGGGCTGGCAGCCCAGGCCGGTCGAGGAATCGATCCGCGAGGCGGCCCGGTTCTGGGCCGCGATGCGCACCCCTCGAACGGCCGCGCAACCCGAATAGGCTGCGTCCCATGGACCGGATACGCGTCGATCTGAACGGGCCGCCGCAGACGATGCTGGCAACGCTGTACGCCAAAGCGCTCGACGCCGACGCTCCCAACTCGATCCTCAGCGACCACTACGCCAAGGCCGCCGTCGAGCGCATCGACTACGACTGGGACGCAACGACTATCGATGCGCGGCGCGCTCCGTCGGTCGCTGTACGCACCGCGCACTTCGACAACTGGGCCCGCCAGTTCCTGGCCGTGCACGACGAGGCCGTCGTGCTGCATGTGGGGTGCGGCCTGGATGCCCGGGTGTACCGTCTGGATCCGGGTGCGGGCGTGCGGTGGTACGACGTCGACTACCCCGAAGTCATCAGTCTGCGCGAGCGGGTCTACCCGGGCCGGACCAACTACCGGATGCTGCCCGCCTCGGTCACAGATCCGTCCTGGCTGGCCGAGATACCGGCCGATCGTCCCGTGCTGTTCCTCGGCGAGGGCTTGACCATGTATCTGACGAAAGACGACGGGCTGGGGCTGCTTCGCCGCGTCGCCGATCGGTTCGGATCCGGCGAATTGCAGTTCGACGCGTTCAACACGTTCGGCATTCGATCGCAGGTGATCAATGCCGTCGTCCGGCGCTCCGGCTCGAAGCTGCACTGGGGTATCGACGGGCCGAGCGACATCGTCGACGCCGTTCCCGGGGTGCGGGTCTTGGTCTGGGAATCGGTCTTCGACAGCGATACGTTCGAGTTGGTTTCGCCGGTGGTGCGCTGGATCGGCAGGGCGATGGCGGCGGTACCGGTATTCCGAACGATGTCGCAATACCACCGCTACGCATTCGGGCCGGTTGAGGCCGGGAAGTCTTGAGCGCTTGCCGGTGTTGCAACCTTACGTCTGAGGAGGAGCAACCATGAGCCACAAAGAAGTCCTGGAACCGAACGCCGGGCATCCGATCACCATCACCGGGACCAAGGGACGGGTCCAGGTTCGCGTCAACGGCGAGCTCGTCGCGGACACCACCGCGGCCCTGGAATTGCGGGAAGCCAGTATCCCTGCGGTGCAATACATTCCGCTGGCGGACGTGGCCCAGGAGCGGCTGACGCGCACGGAAAGCGTCACCTACTGCCCGTTCAAAGGCGACGCCAGCTATTACGCCGTGACCACCTCGGCCGGTGACACCGTCGAGGATGTGATCTGGACTTACGAGCAGCCGTATCCCGCGGTAGCCGAGATCGCCGGACACGTCGCGTTTTACCCCAACAAAGCCGACATCAGCGTCATCGCCGAATAACTCTCGGCGCGGGGCTCATTCACCCAGTAGTCTGGCCTGCGTGCGGGTGTCGCTGTACTCGCGCATCGAGATGATGATTCCGTCGCGGGTCTCGAAGATGCACACGAACGGGGTGTCGTATAGCAGGCCCTCGGAGTTGGTGCCGGTGGCATGCGCTTCCACAACCACCGTGTCCCCCTCATTGATGCAGCGGAGCAGATCGATGGTGAGCTCGAGGGCCTGTTTGCGTCGTTCGGTCGCCCGCCGAAGGGTTTGTTTGTCGTAGGACGTGCGGGTGAACAGGCTCCAATAGGTGAAGTCGTCGCTGAGCAGTGCAAAACCCTCGTCGAGATCGCCGCCCTCGCTCAGGCTCTGGATGAACATCCAGGCCAGCTCGGCATTGGGGGCGTCGAACGGCGTCATCACCTCGCAATATTGTCTTGGCAGGTAGTGGACGGTCAATCAGAGCGGAAATCGGGAGTTTTGGCAAAGAGTGCGCGCACTGTGACGTTTCCCGGGGCGGTCAGCTTCGGTCACACCCTGGCGCCACTTCGCCGCGGTCCCCGGGACCCGTGCTTTCGCCTCCCGGGTGACGGCACCATGTGGCGGACCAGCCAACTGGCCAGCGGACCCGTCACGGCGCGCATCAGCCGCGCGGCTCCCAACGCGGCGCAGTGCGAGGCCTGGGGCAACGGCGCCCAGGAATTCCTCGAGCAGCTGCCCGCACTCCTGGGCACAGACGACGACGCGTCGGACTTCGTGCCCGTGCACCCGACGGTTGTTGCCGCGCACCGGCGAGTCCCACACCTGCGGCTGGGCCGGACCGGGCAGGTATTGGAAGCCTTGATCCCGGCGATCATCGAGCAACGGGTGCCCGGCGCCGACGCGTTCGGGTCGTGGCGGGTGCTGGTGTCCAAGTACGGCAGCCCGGCGCCAGGCCCGGCGCCGGTCGACATGCGCGTGCTGCCGTCGGCCGAGGTGTGGCGAAACATCCCGTCGTGGGAGTTTCATCGCGCCAACGTCGATCCACGCCGAGCCCAGACCGTGGTGATCTGCGCGCGCCGGGCGGCCTCGCTGGAGCGGCTGGTGTCACGGCCGGCGGCGCAGGTACGCGAAGCGCTGATGTCGTTGCCGGGAGTCGGGGAGTGGACGGCCGCCGAGACCATGCAGCGGGCGCTCGGCGACGCCGATGCCGTTTCGGTGGGCGATTACCACATCCCGAAGATGATCGGCTGGACACTCGTGGGCCACCCCGTCGATGACGCAGTGATGCTCGAGCTGCTGGAACCGATGCGACCGCACCGCCAGCGGGTGGTCCGCCTGCTCGAAGCCAGCGGATTGGCATACGAGCCGCGGCGTGGCGCGCGACTACCGGTGCAGCAAATCCACGCGCTCTGACCAGCATGTGTTTTCGAGCCGGGTCATCGGGTACCCGTCGAGAATTGACGGCTACGACACGCAGGGGAGCAAGCGATGACGCAGTTCACCATTCCGGGCTTGACCGACAAACAGGGTGCGCGGCTCGCCGAATTGTTGCAGAAGCAATTAAGTACCTACAACGATCTGCACCTGACGTTGAAGCACATTCACTGGAACGTGGTGGGACCCAACTTCATTGGCGTACACGAGATGATCGATCCCCAAGTTGAAGCGGTGCGTGCCTTCGCCGACGACGTCGCCGAACGTATTGCGGCGCTTGGCGCTTCGCCAGAGGGCACGCCCGGCGCGATCATCCGGGATCGGTCCTGGGACGACTATTCGGTCGGCCGGGACACTGTCCAGGCGCACCTGGCTGCGCTGGACTTGGTCTACAACGGCGTGATCGAAGACCTTCGCCAGGCCATCGACGAGACAGACGAACTCGATCAGGTGACCCAGGACCTGCTGATCGGGCAGGCCGGGCCGCTGGAGAAGTTCCAATGGTTTGTCCGGGCCCATTTGGAAAGCTCCGGCGGGAAGTTGAGCCACGGGGGCAAGGCTACGGAGAAGAGCGCCGCGAACACCGCGCGCAGCAAGTCCAAGTAGCCGCGACTAGTCGGGCGCCTCTTGGTGCCCGCGCTCAGCTTGGGCGGTTTCACGATTGAGCCGCTGCGCCTCGTAAATGGTGACGTTTGTGCGCGACATCAGCAACGACGCGATGCCTACCGCGATGATTGCTCCGGGTACCACCGAGAACGAGCCGGTCATCTCCGCGACCATGATCATTATGGCCAGCGGGGCGCGGGCGACGCTGCCGAAACACGTCATCATGCCGACCACCACGAAGATCCCCGGCCCAGCGGGGATGCCGGGCAGCCCGGATATCTCGCCCAGCCTCCAGATGGCGGCTCCCACGAAGGCGCCGATGACGATTCCGGGGCCGAACAGCCCGCCCGAGCCCCCGGTGCCGATCGACAGCGACGTCGCGACGATCTTGGCCAGCGGCAGGACGAGGATGATCCATAGCGGGATTTGCATCAGCGCGCCGCGATCGGCGGCCAGTTGGGCCCAGCCGTAGCCGCTGCTCAGGATCTCCGGTATCAGCAGGCCGAGCAGCCCGACTAGAAGACCGCCCACCGCGGGCTTGAGCACCGCTCCGCCCGGAAGCCGGTGGGTGAGCCGGACCGAGGCGTGAAAGATCCGGGCATACAGGTAGCCGATTGCCGCCGCGACCAGACCGATC
>DASYJS010000239.1:0-5361 GCA_035996225.1 Mycobacterium sp.
CCCGCTTCGGTGAGCGCTGTGTCGACCTCGATCATTGCCACCTTGATGATGTCGGCGGCGCTGCCCTGAATCGGCGCGTTGAGCGCGGCCCGCTCGGCGGACTCGCGGACCTGCCGATTGCTGCTGTCCAGCTCGGGCAGGTAGCGGCGACGGCCCAGCACCGTCGACGTATAGCCATCCTTGCGGGCGTGCTCGACGACGTTCAGCAGGTAATCGCGCACCCCGCCGAACCGGGCGAAGTACTGGTCCATTTGAACTTTGGCTTCTTCGGTGGAGATCTTCAACTGGGCCGCCAAGCCGTAGGCGCTCAAGCCGTAAGCCAAGCCATAGGACATCGCCTTGACCCGGCGCCTCAGTTCGCCGGTGACTTCTTCGATCGGCACGCCGAACGCCCGTGACGCGACGAACGAGTGCAGGTCCTCGCCGGTGTTGAAGGCTTCGATCAGACCGTCGTCGCGGCACAGGTGGGCCATGATCCGCATCTCGATCTGGCTGTAGTCGGCGGTCATCAGCTCGGCATAGGCCCCCGACTCACCTTTGCCGACCACGAACGCGTCGCGGATCCGCCGGCCGGCCTCGGTGCGGATCGGAATGTTCTGCAGATTCGGCTCGGTCGACGACAATCTGCCCGTCGCCGCGATGGTTTGGTTGAACGTGGTGTGGATGCGTCCGTCGGAAGCCACCGAATTCAGCAACCCATCGACGGTGACTTTGAGCCGAGTGGCGTCGCGGTGGGCGAGCAGATGCTGCAGGAACGGGTGGCCGGTCTTGTCGAACAGCGACTGCAGGGCGTCCGCGTCGGTCGTGTAGCCGGTCTTGGTGCGCTTGGTCTTCGGCATGCCCAGCTCGTCGAACAGCACCGTCTGCAACTGTTTCGGCGAACCCAGGTTGATCTGCTTGCCGATCACCCCGTAGGCCGCTTCGGCCGCGTCGCGGATCTGATTGGCGAAATCGCTTTGCAGCTCGGTGAGTTGCGGCACGTCCACCGCGATACCGACGTGCTCCATCCCCGCCAACGCCCGCTGCACCGGCAGCTCCATGCCGCCCAGCAGCGACGTGGAGTTGATCCGGGCCAGCTCCTCGTCGAGCGCTTCGGCCAGATCCAGCACCGCCACGGCCCGCAGGATCAGCGTCTGCACCGCCTGGTCGTCGGTCCCCTCAGGATCATCGAGTAGCGAAAGCTGTTGCTGCTCAGGCGTTTCAGCGCGCAGCTCGCGGCGTAGGTAGCGCAACGAAAGGTCGTCGAGGGCGAAACTGCGCTGCCCGGGGCGCACCAGGTAGGCCGCCAGCGCGGTATCGGAGGTGACGCCGGCCAGCGTCCAGCCCCGCCCGGCGAGGTCGTGCATCGCCAGCTTGGCTTCGTGCAGCGCCTTGGGTGGACCGGGGTCGGCCAGCCACGACGCCAGCGCCGCCTCGTCGTCGGGATCCAGCGCCGAGGTGTCGATGTAGCGGCCCTCGCCGTCGGCAGACACGATGGCCAGCGCGGTGGCGTCGGCGTCGTAAGCCAGGTGGGTGCCGACGACGGCCATGCCGAACCGCTTGCCCGAGCTGTGCTCGGCCAGCCACACGGGCAGCTCACCGGCCTCCAGCGCGCCGCCACGCACGTCGAATCCCTCGTCCACCTCGGGTTCGACGGCGGCCAGGGTGTCGAACAGCCGATCGCGCAACACCCGGAACTCCAGGTCGTCGAAAAGCCGGTGAATCTGGTCCCGATCCCACGGCATCAGCCGCAGCGTGTCCGGCGTCTGCGCCAGCGGCACGTCTTTGACCAGGTCGGTGAGCTCCCGGTTGCGGATGACGTTGGCCAGATGGGCCCGCAGCGCGTCGCCCACCTTGCCGCGCACCGAGTCGACGTTGTCGACCAGGCCCTGCAACGACCCGTACTCGATGATCCACTTGGATGCGGTCTTCTCCCCCACGCCGGGAATCCCGGGCAGGTTGTCGCTGGGATCGCCCCGCAGCGCGGCGAAGTCGGGATATTGGGCCGGCGTCAGTCCGTACTTCTCGACGACCGCCTCCGGGGTGAAGCGGGTGAGTTCGCTGACACCCTTGATGGGGTAGAGCACGGTCACGTCGTCGCTGACCAATTGCAGGGAGTCACGGTCGCCGGTGACCACCAGCACCCGGTACCCCTCGTTTTCGGCCTGCGTCGCCAGCGTCGCGATCAGATCGTCGGCTTCGAATCCCGGCTCCGCGAGCACCGTGATGCCCAGCGCGCCCAGCACTTCCTTGGTGATGTCGATCTGTCCGCGGAACTCGTCGGGAGTTTCCGATCGGTTGGCCTTGTATTCCGGGTAACGCTCCAACCGGAACGTCTGGCGCGACACGTCGAAAGCCGCGGCGATGTGCGTCGGAGTCTCGTCCCGGAGCAGGTTGATCAGCATCGCGGTGAAGCCGTACACCGCGTTGGTGGTCAGGCCGCCGCGGGTCTTGAAGTTCTCCGCGGGCAGTGCGTAGAACGCCCGAAAGGCCAGCGAATTGCCGTCCAGCAACATCAGTGTCGGTTTGGGTTGTTCCTCGCTGGGAGTAGTGGTGGCGGCAGGCACGGCTCTCACTCTAGGCACCGGGCGTGACGGCCCCGCGTCCCCGACCAACCCCGGGCCAGAACTGCAACACGTTTCAGTTTTGTGTTTGAGCTGGGTAGTCTGACCGAGTGCCAGAGGTCACCAGTCAAGAACCCGCGATCGACGGATGGTTCACCACCGACGAAACCGGAATTGCCCATCTGATCGGCAGCAAGTGCCCCGAGTGCGGCACCTATGTCTTCCCGCCCAGGGAGAACAACTGCCCCAACCCGGCCTGCGCCAGCGACTCACTAGAGTCCGTCGCGCTGTCGACCCGGGGGACGCTGTGGAGTTACACCGAAAACCGGTACCCCCCGCCGGCGCCCTACCCTGCTGCGGACCCGTTTGAACCGTTCGCCATCGCCGCGGTGCAGCTGGCCGACGAGGGGATCATCGTGCTGGGCAAGGTGGTCGAGGGCACGCTGGCCGCGGACTTGAAGGTCGGGATGGAGATGGAGCTGACCACGATGCCGCTGTTCACCGACGACGACGGCGTCGAGCGCACCGTGCATGCCTGGAAGGTTGGCTCATGAGCACGCCCGAACCGCTCTACATCCTCGGCGCCGGAATGCACCCCTGGGGCAAATGGGGCCGCGACTTCACCGAATACGGTGTGGTCGCCGCGCGCGCCGCATTGGCCGAAGCCGGCCTGGACTGGCAACAGATCCAGTTGGTCGCCGGGGCCGACACCATCCGCAACGGGTATCCGGGCTTCATCGCGGGGTCGACCTTCGCGCAGAAACTCGGTTGGAACGGCGTGCCGGTCAGCTCCAGCTATGCGGCCTGTGCCAGCGGTTCCCAGGCGCTGCAGAGCGCACGGGCGCAGATCCTGGCCGGCTTCTGCGACGTCGCGCTGGTGATCGGCGCCGACACCACCCCGAAGGGCGCCTTCGCCCCAGTCGGCGGGGAGCGCAAGAACGACCCCGACTGGCAGCGCTTCCACCTGATCGGTGCGATGAACCCGGTGTACTTCGCGCTGCTCGCGCGGCGCCGGATGGACCTCTACGGGGCGACGTCCGAGGACTTCGCACAAGTCAAGGTCAAGAACTCCCAGCACGGCCTGCAGAACCCAAATGCCCGCTACCGCAAGGAGTCCTCGGTCGAAGACGTGCTGGCCAGCCCGGTGGTCAGCGACCCGTTGCGCCAGCTCGACATCTGCGCCACCTCCGACGGCGCCGCGGCGTTGATCGTCGCCAGCGCTGAGTTCGCCCGCAAGCACCTCGGCTCGCTCGATGGGGTGCCCTCGGTGCGAGCGGTCAGCACGGTCACCCCGCGCTACCCGCAGCATCTGCCCGAATTGCCGGACATCGCAACGGATTCCACCGCTGTAGTGGCCGCACCGGACCGGGTGTTCAAGGATCAGATCCTCGACGCGGCCTACGCCGAAGCCGGCATTGGACCCGAGGACGTGAGCCTCGCGGAGGTCTACGACTTGTCCACCGCGCTGGAACTCGACTGGTACGAGCACCTGGGGCTGTGCGCCAAGGGCGAAGCCGAGGAGCTGCTACGCAGCGGGGCGACGACGATCGGCGGCAAGGTTCCGGTCAACCCGTCGGGCGGGCTGGCGTGCTTCGGCGAGGCCATCCCCGCTCAGGCGGTCGCTCAGGTCTGCGAGCTGACCTGGCAGCTGCGTGGCCAGGCCACCGGCCGGCAGGTGGAGAACGCCAAGGTCGGCGTCACCGCCAATCAGGGCCTGTTCGGCCATGGTTCGTCGGTAATCGTGGCGCGGTAAGCGGTTCAGCCCGCTAGCGGCCGGCCCCGTCGCCAACCGCTTCACCCCGTCGTGTGTGCACTCAGGGCTTTGGGTGTGCACTGAGGGCGCGATCTCCGCGGATATGACGCCCTGAACGCACACTCGAGGCCGTCGCCGCACGCTCGAGGCCCTGAACGGCTAGCCGGACTCCTCGTCGGCCGCGTCCCCGAGGGTTTCCAGCACGACTTCGGCCACCCGCTTCATCGTGGTGCGCCGATCCATCGCGGCACGCTGAATCCACTTGAACGCCTCGGGCTCGGTCATGCCCTGTTTGGCCTGCAGCAGGCCCTTGGCGCGCTCGACTACTTTGCGGGTCTCCAGCCGGTCGCCCAATGTCTCCACTTCGCGTTCCAGCGCTCTGATTTCGCCGAACCGGCTGACGGCCAATTCAATGGCCGGGATCAGGTCGCTGATCGTGAAGGGCTTGACCAGGTAAGCCATCGCCCCGGCATCGCGCGCCCGTTCGACGAGGTCGCGCTGGCTGAACGCGGTCAGCACCACGATCGGCGCGATGCGCTTGCTGGCGATTTCGGAGGCTGCGTCGATGCCGTCACGGCGCGGCATCTTCACATCCATGATGACCAGGTCGGGTTTATGGAGCTCGGCCAGCTCGACGGCTTCCTGACCGTCCCCAGCCTCGCCGACGATGTCGTACCCCTCCTCTCGCAGCATCTCGGCCAGGTCCATACGGATCAGCGCTTCGTCTTCCGCGATCAGGACCCGGCGCGGCACAGCGACGTTGGTGTCGGTCGTGGAAGCTGTCATGACAGACATTGTCTCGTGCATTGCAGCGATCAGCCACGTCGGGGGCAGTGAGACCACATGACCACACCGATCCTCTATGGTGGGAGGCTCCTTTAAGGTAATAGGCCGGACTCGGAGTAGTAGCAAGCCCTCGTATCCCAACTGGCAGAGGAAACGGATTCAAAACCCGTCCAGTGTGAGTTCGAATCTCACCGAGGGCACCACGCCACCAGCGCTTATGTGTCAACCATTGGTTTCCGGTACCGCAGTGATACCGCAGTTACGCATAGCTTTGTCCAG
>DASYJS010000240.1:0-4894 GCA_035996225.1 Mycobacterium sp.
TGATGGCGATCAATCCCCGCAGCGAGACCATCCGGGCCGATTTCCGTGCGCTCAAGGGGTTCAGCGATACCTACGGCGCCGCCGCACGCGACATCGTGACGGTACTCGACGCTGTCAGCACGACAAGCTCCACGATCACCAACAACGCCAAACAGCTTGACTCCCTGCTGCTCGATGTCATCGGGCTTTCCCGCAGCGGGGTCAATCTGCTCGGCCCGAATAAAGACAACCTGGTGCACGGCATCAACCTGCTCGAGTCCACCACTAGCCTGCTCATGAAATACAACCCGGAACTCACCTGCTTGCTCGTCGGCGGGCAGAACGTCGTCGATTTTGGCTTCCTGGATGTTGCCGGTGGCCGCAACGGCTTTTCCGTGATCCTGGACGCCGGATTGCTCCTGGGCGACGACACGTACAAATTCCCCGACAATCTGCCGATCAACGGCATCAAGGGCGGTCCCGGTGGTCAGCCCGGGTGTGGATCGTTGCCAGACGTATCGAAGAACTTCCCACAGCGCTACCTGGTCACCAACTCCGGGTGGGGCACCGGGATGGACGTGCGGCCCAACCCCGGTATCGGCTTCCCGGGCTACGTCGACTACTTCCCCGTTACCCGCGGAACACCGGAACCGCCCAGTCTCCGCCACCCGGGAGGGCCGGCGCCCGGTCCGATCCCGTATCCGGGTGCCCCACCCTACGGTGCGCAGATGTACGCCCCGGACGGAACGCCGCTCTATCCCGGCCTGCCGCCGGCGCCTCCGCCGGGCAGGCCGCGCGAACCCGGGCCGCCGGTGGCCGGATCCGAACCGTTCGTCCCGGTAGCGCCGGGCGGCGGGCCGCAACCAAGTTGCGGAGTGGTCACCCAGCAATGTGTGCCGCCGCCACCGTTGCCGTATGCCCCAGCGCCCTGACGCCCGGAAGCTCTAGAGGAAGGCAGAGATGCGAGAGAATTTGGTAGGCGCGCTGTGGCGTCTTGCCATCTACGCGATCGTCTGCGTGATCGGTGCGTTTGCGCTGATCGCCGTCTTTGCCCAGTTGCGTTTCCAGTCGGAGAAGACCTACACGGCTCAGTTCGCGAACGTGTCGGGGCTGGAGGGCGGCAACTTCGTCCGCATTGCCGGTGTCGAGGTCGGCAAGGTCAAGAACATCACTATCCAGCCCAACTCGACGGTGCTCGTCGAGTTCACCACGGCCGACTCGGTGGTGCTCACCGAGGGCACCAGGGCCGCTATCCGTTTCGCCGATCTCGTGGGCGGCCGGTATGTCGCACTCGAGGAGGGGGCCGGGGGAGTCAAGAGACTTCAGCCGGGCGGGACTATCCCGCTGAGCCGGACCGAGCCTGCACTGGACTTGGACGCGTTGATCGGCGGTTTTCGGCCCCTGTTTCGCGCACTGGATCCAGACCAGGTCAACAAGCTGACCGGTCAACTGATCGCAGCCTTCCAGGGTCAGGGCGCCACGATCGGCTCATTTCTCAGCCAGGCCGCGGCCCTGACCAACACCCTGGCCGACCGGGACCAACTGATCGGTCAAGTGATCATCAACCTGAATTCCGTGCTCGGTTCGCTCAGTGGCCAGAGCAGTCAGTTCGCCAAGGCGGTCGACTCGCTGTCTGAACTCGTGGACGGCCTGAACGCCCGCAAGCAAGACATCAGCAACGGTGTGGCGTACGCCAACGCAGCTGCCGGGTCAATCGCCGGCCTGCTGGCGCAGGCTCGCCCGCCACTGAAAAAGGTTGTGCACGAGGCGGATCGAACGGCCGGCACCATATTGGCCGATCACGATTACTTCGACAACTTTCTCAACACCTGGCCCGACGCGACTCAAATACTCAACAGGCAGGGCATGTACGGCGACTTCTTCAGCTTCTACTTTTGCGAAATCGTGTTGAAGGTCAACGGCAAGGGCGGCCAACCGGTGTACGTCAAGCTGGCCGGCCAGCCCACGGGGAGGTGCACACCGCGATGAAACCCTTCTCCGAACGCAACCCGCTTCGCATCGGCGCCATCGGCGCCGGCCTCATCGCTGCTCTGATCATGTTGTCGGTGAACTACGACAAGTTGCCGTTCTTCAGCAAAGGTGTTACCTACTCCGCATACTTCGCCGAAGCGGGCGGGCTGATGTCCGGCAACGTCGTACAAGTCTCGGGTTTCCGGGTCGGGCAGGTCTCCAGCGTCGAATTGGACGGACCCCGGGTGCTAGTGAAATTCGACGTCGCCAACAACATCCGCCTCGGAGACCGCACCGAGGCGGCAATCAAGTTAAAGACTCTGCTCGGGACCAAGATCCTCGAGGTCACCCCCCGCGGGGACGGGAAGCTGAGCGGTCCTATACCCCTCGACCGGACTACACCGGCCTATCAACTACCCGACGCGCTGGGTGATCTCACGACAACCATCAGCGGGCTGGACACCAAACGACTGTCCAACTCGCTCGCCGTGCTGGCCGACACATTCTCCAATACCCCGCCCGACCTGAAGGCCGCGGTACAGGGGGTGGCGCGATTTTCGCAGACCCTCGACGAGCGCGACGCGCAGCTGCGAAACCTGTTGAGTAACGCCAACAAAGCAACCAAGGTGCTGTCTCAACGCAGCGACGAAATCGTCAGCCTCGTCGCCAACACCAACTCGCTCTTGGTTCAGCTCAAGAGCCAAAGCGCCGCGCTGGACCAGATCGCCCACAACCTCTCCGCGCTGGCCCAGCAGCTGAAAGGCTTCATCGCCGAGAACCGCGACACGTTGAAACCAGCACTGGACAAGCTCAACGGCGTGTTGACGATCGTCGACAACCGCAAAGACCGCGTGCAGAAGGCGCTCGTGGGGCTTAACAGATACGCCTTGGGGCTGGGTGAATCGGTGGGATCGGGGCCGTTCTTCAAGGCCTATGTCGTCAACCTGCTACCCGGGCAGTGGATGCAGCCGTTCATCGATGCGGCCTTCTCTGACCTTGGCCTCGATCGGAATGTGCTGTTGCCCTCGCAGCGGACTGACCCGCAAATCGGCCAGCCGGGGACGCCGCCGCTACCGATTCCGTACCCGCGTACCGGCCAGGACGGACCACCGCGGATGACCATCCCTGATGCCATCACCGGTAACCCGAACGACCATCAGTGCGGTGTGCCCGGTGTGGCGCTGCCTGGTCCTGGCTGCTACCCGTATCGCGAGCCGGGGCCTGCGCCACCACCGGGGGGACCGCCGCCGGGGCCGCCCGCGCCGGCAAGGCCCGGCCAAGGACAATCCCTGCCTCCGCCGTCGGGACCGATCGAGCAACCGGCGCCCGGGCAGTTGCCTCCGGCCCAAGCGCCCGTGCTGAACGGGCCGGGGCCCATCAGCCCGCCGGACGAAGGTGGTGGACGGTGAAGTCTCGGAACGCCAAGATCGGCCTAGCCGTCACGCTGGTGCTGGTGCTGATCGGGGGCATCGTCACGGTGGCGGGGATAGCCAGCGGCGTCGGCCGCACGAATGTCGTCGGCTACTTCGCCAATAGCACTGGCATCTACAACGGGGACGACGTCGTTATTCTCGGCGTGCCCGTCGGCAAGGTCGAAAAGATCGAGCCGGAGCCCGACCGCGTCAAGATCACGTTCTGGTACAACGACAAGTACAAGGTGCCTGCTGACGCCAAAGCTGTGGTCCTGTCGCCGTCATTGGTGACGCCTCGATCCATCCAGTTGACGCCGGCCTATACGGGTGGGCCGGAGATGCGGACGGACGCGGTGATCCCGCAGGACCGCACCGCG
This sequence comes from Mycobacterium sp., assembly GCA_035996225.1. Taxonomy (GTDB): domain Bacteria; phylum Actinomycetota; class Actinomycetes; order Mycobacteriales; family Mycobacteriaceae; genus Mycobacterium. Next base: position 3,740 of record DASYJS010000240.1, read on the forward strand.
GTCCCGGTGGAATGGGACGAGTTCCGCCAGCAGCTCGAGAAGCTAACGCAGGTGCTGCAGCCCACCACAGCAGGCGGGACCAGCACATTGGGGGCGTTCATCAACACTGCGGCCGACAACTTGCGCGGCCAGGGCCCAGACATCCGTGACACCATTATCAAGCTGTCTCAGGCGATTTCGGCGCTGGGCGATCACAGCAGTGACCTGTTCAGCACTGTCAAAAATCTGTCGATTCTCGTCTCCGCGTTGCAGGACAGCGGCGATCTGCTGCGACAGCTCAACCAAAATCTGGCTGCGGTGACGAACCTGTTGGCCGACGATCCGAACGAGGTCGGAAACGCGGTTCGGGACCTCCACGACGTGGTCGATGACGCCCGAAACTTTGTGGCCGACAATCAGGAGTCGCTGGGTACGACCTCGGACAAATTGGCGTCGGTGACTCAGGCAGTGAACGAGAGCCTCGGCGACGTCAAACAACTTTTGCATGTCGCGCCGACGGCCTTTCAGAACTTCCTGAACATCTACCAGCCCGCGCAGGCCACGCTGAGTGGGGCGCTGGCGTTCAACAACTTCGCCAATCCGATTCAGTTTCTCTGTTCGGCGGTGCAGGCCGCTTCGCGTCGGGGCGCTGCGGAGTCGGCGAAGCTCTGTGTGCAGTATCTGGCGCCGATCTTCAAAAACCGCCAGTACAACTTCCCGCCGCTGGGCGAGAATCTTTTCGTCGGAGCCTCAGCCCGTCCCAATGAACTCAGCTACAGCGAAGATTGGCTGCGACCCGACTATGTTCCCCCGCCGCCGCCGGCGTCCGACCAGGTCAACCCCCCACCTCCGGCGAACGCACCACCGGCGGCCGGGAACTCACCACTGGCGGCGGAAACGCCGGGTGCCCAACCGGTGCCGACCGATCCAGCCGCGGGCCTGCGCGGGATGATGACGCCACCCGGAGGTGGACAATGATTCCCTTGCCACACCGGATTCGCGTTGTCACGGGTCTCGTGGTGCTGCTGGTCGTTTCCGTGTTGTGCGGGTGTGGTTTCCACGGCGCGAACTCGTTCAAATTGCCGGGCACCAAGGGCGGCGGCGCGGGCTCATACACGGTCAAAGCGCAGATGCCCGACGTTCAAAACCTCGAACAGAATTCCCGCGTCCGCGTCA
>DASYJS010000241.1:0-6228 GCA_035996225.1 Mycobacterium sp.
TTCCGGTCGGCCATTGTCGCGCGCGGCCCGCGATTTCATCGCGGGCGCCGCGACCATGGAGCCCGGGTGAATCGGTGTAAGTAACGTAGGTTCTCACATTCGGTGTCATCTCACGATCCTCTGACCGGGTCTGCTGCATGACCGAAACTGTCACCTAGCCGTGCAGCAGAAGCTCCCGTCGGGCACGTACATGTACGTCACCGATGGTTCCGTCGACGGTAGAGCACAACAACCGTTCATCTTTAGCGTCGGCAAGTCCGATGATTCTCGAAGACGGGAGGGTCGCCAAGTACGCGCAACCTACGTCGGATCCGTTGGGTCGAGCTCACTTTGGGAATACAAGCACCCGAAGGATGACCCTGCCTCCTGACCCAGGTTTCGCCGACCTTGCGGAGGGTGTTTCGCACCGCGAACTACGTGCCCACGCTCGGGGGCTGTTCCAGGAGGGTGCCGAACATCAGGTCGTGGCCTTGGTCAGTCGCGTCGACTCCTGATCAGAGTTGGGTGCTGCGCGGTGGAGTGGCGGTGCCGTGGACCCGTTGGGAGTGGTCGGCGAACGTCTTTGCGGCCTGCTGCCGGATGACGGGGCGGGCGTCGGCGGGCATGCTGGCGATGGCTTGGTCGATGCTGTGAGGATCGCCCTCATACATCAGCAGGCCGATCGCGAGTGGGAGTTGTGCTGAGAAGGCGGCCAATTCGCCCCCCATCGGCGCGTGCCACTCGGCGACCGTGATGTGCTGCTCCATGCGGGGAACGACGCGGTCCTCCTCCCCACTCAGGTGCTCCTTCAACGCCGGGATCAGCCGGTCGAGAATGTCCGCCAGGGCCTCGCCGGACTCGACGGTGACGCCCTCGCGCCAGATGCTCAGATCCTCGTCGACCTGGTGTAGCAGCGTGGCGACCTGGCGGTGTTGGCCTTGCATCAGCTCCACCAGCGAAGCCACTGACTCGCCGCAGCGGTCGAGCAGCAGCGGCCAGATGTTCTCGTCTTCGTGGGTATGGTGACCGTGCAAGACGGCGATCACCGCTTCCATGTGATCACCGATGATCTGTGCGCGGTCGTGGTCGCCCGCCGCGACACCACCGACGAGTCCGGGCATTAGCGCGAACTCGCGGCGGAACATGTTGTGCATCATCCGCATGTCGCTGCCGTCGAAGTGCGGTTGCTCGTCGGGCTTCGCCAAGGAACTCATCATTAACCTCCGTTGATTCGCGCCGCGCATCGCGCGGCGCGAATCGTGCCGGTATCAATTCGGGGAACTCGCAAAGGAATTCAGTCGAGCGGGATCTCGTTCTTGTGCTGGGTCAGCCAGGAGTCGAGCGGTTGGAGATCGGGGTTGAGCTCACGCACCAGGTCGAGGTTGCGCACTCCGGTGAAGTATTCCGACGCATCGGAATAGAACTGGAACATGTTGGCGAATTCGACGGCGCCGGGCTGCCCGGAGGCCCGCAACTGATCGGTGGTCAACGGTCGGTAGACGACCTTCTCGCTCAGCGCCGCGGTGAACATCGCGGCGAGTTCCTCTCCGGTGGCGAGGGTGCCCGCGATGCTGACCGTCTTGCCGATGAATTCATCACCGCGGCGAAAGACGCCGAGCGCGGTCTTGCCGATGTCGTCGGCGGCGATGAGCGCCATCGTGTTATCGGCCATCGGGAGCGTCAGGACCAGCTCGCCGTCGCCCTTGTGGTGCGGGCCTTGCCCTTGCAGGAAGGCCTCGTAGTAGAAGGTGGTCTGCAGAAAGGTGGTCGGCACGCCGAGCGCGGTGAACGACGCGTTCGCCTCGCCCTTGGCGTCGAAATGGGGGACCTTGTAGTTGCCCAGTGCATTCGGGACGTCGATGCCGAGTCGCTGAAAGTGGGGCCGGGTGTCCTCGAGGGTGGACCACACCACGTGGCGCAGTTCGGCGTCCTTGGCAGCGCGGGCTGCCGCGGCCGCCTGGTCGAGTTCCATCTCGGCGCGGGTGCGGGCCTGCTCCTGTTCGGGGGTGCGCTGGGCCCAGAAGTTGGTGACCACAAAGGCGCCGTAGGCGCCGTCGAAGGCGTTGCGCAGGCTGGTCTCGTCGTCAAGGTCTGCCTCGATGACCTCAGCCCCTTGGGAGGCGAGTTCACGCGCCGGGTCCGAGTCGGCGTTGCGGGTTAGGGCCCGCGCGGTGAACGGACCCGCCGCGTCGGCGAGGATCGCGCGGACCAGGCCGCCGCCTTGCGCGCCGGTCCCTCCCACTACGGCAATGATTTTTTTGTCGGTCATCATCTGCTCCTGTGATTTTTGGATACTGCTTGGGATTGCTCCGATGAATCGAAGTCCTGGTCTCGCCTAGGCGAGCAGGTCTGGGGGTGCCACACGGCTCCGGTGGGGGTCGTTTCTTGTGGCTAGCCCAGGGGAACCGATCAGTCGGCCCAACAGGTCGGCCAGGTGGGTGTCGAACTGTTCTGGTGACCAGCCCCGGATTCCCACCAAGAGGTGGTAAACCTCCGGGCCGCCCAGGGCGAACACGAGGTCCGCGGCTTCCTCCCGGGAAAGCCCGGGAGGAAGGCCGTCCTGGCCGGCGAGAACGTCCACGATCCGCATCGCGTTGGCTCGACGCCATTGCAGCAGGTCGCGGGCCAGACCGGCGATCTCCTCGTCGGCGCGGGCCCCTTCACGCACCACACGCTCGAACGGCTCCACCCGCGGCAGGGCCGCCGCCAGCAGCGGCACCAGTCGCCGGACCCGCTGCCTTGGATCGGGATGACCGATGATCGCGGACCAGACGTCCGGGTCCTCGGGCTCCGGAATGACACCGGCGATGGCCTCGTCGATGAGCGCGGAGAGCACCGCCCGCTTCGTTCCAAAGACCGCGTAGACCGTGGCCGGCGCCACCGCGGCCGCATCGGCGATCACCTTCACCGTGGTCGCCGTCCACCCAGCGTCGAGGAACTGCGCCCGCGCCGCGTCCAGGATCCGTCGACGGGTGGCCTGGGCCTGCTCGGCCCGCAGCGGTGAGGAGTAGGTGCGGTTCATATTGACAAGAGTATCACTTGAATGAATATGCTTCAACTCCGACGGACGGTCATCGGCCAACAAGATGGTTACCGGGATCGGCGACATGATCGGGGCTCGGTCCGCGTTTGCACGCTGGAGCCCGGCGACTCATCGCCACCGGCACGCCCAGCGGCGCCGGTGTGTTCTCCGGACGACTTCTGCAGCCCGGTCAGCGGGTACGAGTCGAGATCGAGGCAATCGGCGCCATCGAGAATCCCGTCGTCGCGGAGCCCTCCCCCGAGCTGTCGGGGCTGAACACCTCAACGGTGGGATGCTCGGGGCGATGACAACGAAAGCCTGCCGAAGCCGCTCGAGCGACACATCGGAAGTTATGGATAACGTTCGTATCGATGAATTATGGGTCTGCCCGCCAACACCCATCGCGATAGCGAACTGTCACGCGGTTCATCGGGCTTGGGCGGAATCTAGTGGCGACGTGGCACACGCTGGCGCGGCGCACCAGCAAAATGTCGCAGAAACCGTTGTAGCACGACGAATCTGGGAGCAGCTGGCGCCGCCGGATTCGACCCGGAGCGCAGTCGTCCTAATACTTGCATCGCCCACCCACCATCATGTCGCTTTTCCGCCAGTTTTGTCGGCGGGTAGGTGTAACTGTGGAAAGGTGCACGATGATTTCGAACGCTGCTACCGAGCGGTCCAATCCAAGGACGCCCGGTTCGACGGCTGGTTCGTCACCGCGGTGCGCACGACCGGGATCTACTGCCGGCCAAGCTGCCCCGTGCGCCCGCCGTTCGCCCGTAACGTGCTGTTCTTACCGACGGCGGCGGCCGCGCAACGGGCGGGTTTCCGGGCGTGCAAGCGATGCCGTCCCGACGCTTCACCGGGTTCGCCCGAGTGGAACGTGCGGGGCGACGTCGTTGCACGGGCCATGCGGCTCATCGCCGACGGCACGGTAGACCGTGACGGCGTCGGCGGACTGGCCGCCCACCTCGGCTACACCACCCGGCAGCTGGAGCGAGTCTTGCAGGCCGAGGTCGGTGCCGGCCCGCTCGCGCTAGCTCGCGCGCAAAGAGGCCAGACCGCCCGGCTGTTGATCGAGACGACAGACCTGCCGTTCGGCGACGTCGCGTTCGCCGCCGGCTTTTCCAGCATCCGCCAGTTCAACGACACCGTGCGCCTGGTGTTCGAAAGCACGCCGACCGATTTGCGCAACCGCGCGGCGGCCCGATTCGGCTCCGACGTGACTTCGCCTGGGACAGTGTGCCTTCGACTGCCGGTGCGCACCCCGTTCGCCTATGAGGGCGTCTTCGGTCATCTGGCGGCGGGCGCCGTTCCCGGTTGCGAGGAAGTGCGCGACGGCGCGTATCGACGCAGTCTGCGGCTTCCGGCCGGCAACGCCGTGGTCACGCTGACACCGGCTGTCGATCACGTCTGCTGCCGACTCGTGCTCGACGACTTCCGCGACCTCACCACCGCGATCGCCCGCTGCCGGCGGCTCCTCGACCTCGACGCCGACCCGGAAGCGGTCGTGGACACCCTCAGCCGCGATCCGCTGTTGGCCCCGGTCGTGACCAAGGCGCCGGGACAACGCATTCCCCGCGCGGTCGACGAGGCCGAACTCGCGGTGCGCGCAGTACTGGGTCAACAGGTATCGACCAAGGCCGCACGAACCCACGCGGGCCGATTGGTTACTGCATACGGGCAACCGGTCCACGACCCCGAAGGCGCACTGACGCATACCTTCCCGTCCGTCGAGCAGCTCGCCGAGATCGATCCCCTCCATCTGGCGGTGCCCAAGGCCCGGCAACGGACGCTGAGCGCCCTCATCGACGGCCTCATCGACGGAACCGTGGTCCTGGACGCCGGAAGCGACTGGGATAGCGCGCGAACACAATTGCTGGCCCTGCCGGGAGTCGGTCCCTGGACCGCAGAGGTGATCGCAATGCGCGGCCTTGGCGATCCGGACGCCTTTCCCGCCAGTGACCTTGGGCTGCAACTCGCTGCCAAGCAGCTGGGCTTGCCGACGAATCAACGAATACTCATTGAGCACAGCGCGCATTGGCGGCCCTGGCGCTCCTACGCCACTCAACATTTGTGGACCACTCTCGAGCACCCGGTAAACCATTGGCCGCCTCAGGAGGTTGCATGATCCAGTACCGCACCGTCGACAGCCCGATCGGGCTGCTGACCCTGGCCGGCTGCGGCTCGGTTTTGACCAACCTGCGGATGGTCGATCAGACCTACGAGCCGAGCCGCGCCGACTGGTCGCCCGATCCGGGCGCATTCGGTGCGGCTGTGGACCAACTCGACGCGTATTTCGCCGGCGAACTCACCGACTTCGATGTCGAACTCGATCTGCAGGGCACCGAATTCCAGCGGCGAGTGTGGAAGGCGCTGCTGACAATTCCGTTTGGTGAAACCCGGTCCTACGGAGAAATCGCCGAACAGATCGGGGCCCCCGGCGCCGCACGCGCGGTCGGATTGGCCAACGGCCATAACCCAATTGCCATCGTTGTACCCTGCCATCGCGTCATCGGTGCCAACGGCAGCCTCACCGGCTTCGGCGGCGGACTCGACCGAAAGCGGACGCTGCTCGAATTGGAGAACCAACGCGCGAATTTGACGCTATTCGATTAAATCCGAATGCAAAAATGCCCCCTTTGCAGGGGGCATTTTTGTGTATGTTCGGCGGTGTCCTACTTTTCCACCCGATCGGGCAGTATCATTGGCGCTGACAGGCTTAGCTTCCGGGTTCGGAATGGGACCGGGCGTTTCCCTGTCGCTGTGGCCGCCGTAACTCTATTTATTTTTCATTCAAGTGTATTGATGGGGGGTGTGGTATTTGGCGCGACAAATATGCCGCGAAATGAATAGTGGTTGCGAGTTGTGTTGGTAAGTTTTCGGCCGGTTAGTGCCAGTTCCCTGCACTCATTGCTGAGCTTCTAGGTCTGACCTATCAATCCCGTAGTCTGCGGGGGGCCTTATCCCTCTAAAAGGGTGAGAAACCTGATCTTGGAGAAGGTTTCCCGCTTAGATGCTTTCAGCGGTTATCCTTTCCGAACGTAGCTATCCAGCGGTGCCCCTGGTGGGACAACTGGTGCACTAGAGGTTCGTCCGTCCCGGTCCTCTCGTACTAGGGACAGGTTTCCTCAAGCTTCTGACGCGCGCGGCGGATAGAGACCGAACTGTCTCACGACGTTCTAAACCCAGCTCGCGTGCCGCTTTAATGGGCGAACAGCCCAACC
>DASYJS010000242.1:0-5518 GCA_035996225.1 Mycobacterium sp.
CAGTTGCCTTGTTCGGCGAGCCGACCAGTCAATTCTCGAGCATGTTGTGGGGTGGCCAGCCGCTGCCGACGATCAACCCGGTGTACAGCGGCAAGACCATCAGCTTGTGTGCTTCCGACGATCCGATCTGCTCCGGCGGCGGGAACATCATGGCGCATGTCTCGTATATTCAGGCCGGGATGACGGACCAGGCCGCGAGTTACGCGGCCGACCGGCTCCGTTAACCGCGTCGTCGCGCAGAGCTGCGCGGCGGGCTGCAACGAATCTCGTGCACGGGACAAGCAGCACTGCGAGTGAGGTTCCGCCGATGAAGTGTGTGCTGGCCGGCTACGGAAGTCGCGGCGACGTAGAGCCCCTGGCCGCCGTTGGTCGGGAGCTGATGCGACGCGGCCACGACGTGCTGATGGCCGTCGCGCCGGACATGGTCGCCTTCGTCGAATCCGCGGGGCTGGCCGCGGTCGCGTATGGCCGGGACTCGCGGGAGCAAATGGATTTCGCCGCGGCTTTCCTCGGCAAGATCTCGAATCCGGTCACCATGTGGGCAGAGATCGCCCAGCATGTCAACGAGGTCAAGGCCGAAAAGAGTGCGGTGCTGACACCTCTGGCGGACGGGGCGGACCTGCTGGTGGCGGCCTTCAACGAGCAGGGCCTGGCCGTCAATGTCGCTGAGTACTACGGCATTCCGCTCGGTTCGCTGCACTACTTCCCGGCACGGATTTTGGCGTCTGGTGCATTTGGACCGCAAATAGCCAAGGAGACCGACGACGCTCAACGCCGCGCGCTCGGCTTGCCGGAGGCCGCCGGCGATTCGACCCGACCGACGGTAGAGATCCAGGCCTATGACGAGATCTGCTTGCCGGGACCGGCCGCCGAATGGCTGGAATCCGACGCTGCGCCGCTGTTCGTCGGCGCGCTGACGCTGGGGTTGCCGAGCAACGCCGACGACGAGGTCTTGTCCTGGATCGCCGCCGGCACGCCACCGGTCTACTTCGGTTTTGGCAGCACGCCGATTGCGTCCCCCGCTGAGACCATCGCGGTGATTAGCGCGGCCTGCGCGCGGTTGGGCGAGCGGGCGTTGATCTGCAGCGGCCCCAACGACGTCACCGGCGTTCCGCAAGCTGACCACGTGAGGATCGTGGCCGAAGTGAACCACGGCGCCGTTTTTCCGGTTTGCCGCGCCGTCGTCCATCATGGGGGCGCCGGCGCTACGGCCGCAGGGATGCGAGCCGGAATCCCCACGCTGATCCTGTGGTTCTGGCTTGATCAGCCCGTTTGGGCAGCCGCGGTCGCGCAGCTGAAAGTTGGCTCTGGACGGGCCTTTATGGAAAGCACCCTGGATTCAGTGGTCGAGGACCTCCGCGGCATTCTCACTCCGGAATGCGCGGCTCGGGCCCGTGAGGTTGCCCTCTCGATGACTAACGCTGCCGAAAGTGTCACGCGCGCTGCTGATTTCCTGGAAGAGGCCGCGCTCAAGCAGCCGCGATGACTGCGAACCTCACCGCCTACTTGCAGACCACGCCGTCTTCGTTAGCGGGCAGTGCGCCAACGTGTTTCGCGGCGTCATTGGCCGACTCGGGCGCCTGATCGCGGCCCAGCGCGACAGTGGATGCCACCATTGCGACGACGGCGACGAGCAGGCCCAGCACTGCTGAGCCCCGCACCGCGAGATGTTCACCGAGTACGACAACGCCCAGCACCACCGCGACGACGGGTTCACCCACCAGCATGATCGGTACCGATGCCTTCAATGCGCCGGCGTGAAAGGCGGAACTCTGCACCATGGTTACCGCGACCGCCAGCACGACCAGCAAGTACGGAGCCGGGACGGTGAGAAGGCCGTACCATCCGCCGACGGCGAAGCGGTGCGTGCAGATCTTCGTCAAGACGGCGACCACGCCGAGCAGGACCGCCACCGCGACCGCCAGCAGCATGGCGCGGGGGCGGCCGAAGGCGCGCCTGGCCGCGATGAGGCAAGCGATGACCAGCGACGCCGTGAGTACCAGAGCCAGGGTCCATGACGGTATCGGCGGACGGTTATGGCCCTCGCGGGGCTGGCCGACGAGTACGAACGCCCCCAATGCGGCGGTCAACACGATCGCCCAACTCCACTCGGCCCGGGTGATGTGTTGATGGCACAACCTGGCGCTCATCGGCAGCGCAAACAGCAGCGACGAAACCAGCAGCGGTTGCACTAGCAGCAGCGATCCCTGAGCCAGCGCCAGCGCCTGAAACACGTAACCGGCGACGGCGGCGAGAATCCCAGCCCACCACAACGGTTGGCGAACCACGCCGGTCACCGTCGCTCCAGACAGGTCCTCACCAGCCGGAACGCCTTGAGCGACGCGTTGCCGAACGACAATGCCGACCGCTGCCCAGAACGCGGCGAGCAGCCCCAAGAAGATCGCGACGGCGTGCGATATCACCCACCCCATGGTTCGGACTGATACCCCGGATTGCAACGCGGCTAACTTTGGCACTACCCGATGCGGCCTCGCGCACCCGCGATCGGCGGTCGTGTCCGGAGCGCCGCGGACTAGACTTGCGGGCATGGCTATCGAGTCAACGATGCTCGCCCTCGGCACGACCGCGCCGCCATTCACGTTGCCCGACCCGGCAACCGGCGCGATGGTCAGCCTCGACGACCTCACCGGTCCCGCCCTGGTCGTTACCTTCATCTGCAACCACTGCCCGTATGTCCAGCATGTCGCGGCAGGGCTGGCTGCGCTGGGCCGAGACCTCGGTGATCAAGGTGTCGCAATGGTCGGCATCTCCAGCAATGACGTCGCCACCTACCCGCAGGACGGCCCCGATCAGATGGTCGCCGAGGCCCGCCGCCATGGTTGGACATTCCCGTACCTGTACGACGAGACGCAAGACATTGCCCGCGCCTACTCGGCGGCATGCACGCCGGACACTTTTGTGTTCGACGGCGAACGCCGTCTCGTCTACCGCGGCCAGCTCGACGACTCCCGCCCCAAAAACGACCTGCCGGTGACGGCGGCTGACGTTCGGACGGCCGTCGACGCCGTGCTGTCCGGGCGGCCGGTCGACCCCGACCAGCGGCCGTCAATAGGGTGCGGCATCAAATGGCGTTGAGCCGCATCACCGCGATGGCACGCGATAGGGTCCGGCTGCTCTGGTAGGCGCAGGCTCTCAGTGTTGTCGCAGTATGAAATCGACTGTGGGGCTGCACTGCTCACGATCCAGCGTGCCCCGTCCGGCGCGCTCATCAGCTGCTCGCCAACGTTGGTCGCGGTCGATTCGTGGCCGGCGCGTTCACTACGAACGCGTGTCGAATATCACTCGTTTGGTGAGAGGTTTAGATGGGCACTTACTTGGTCATGATTGCCGGTGATGTAATTCGTTTTGTTGGTCCCGCGGCAGTGGCCGCCTTGGGCCTTGGTACTTCTCTCCTTGTCTCCCCCGCCCCGACGGCTTCGGCCGAGCCGTGCCCAGACGCTCAAGTGGTGTTCGCCCGCGGCACTGGTGAGGATCCGGGGCCCGGACCGACCGGACAGGCATTCATCGACAACCTGCGTGGGCGCGAGGTCGGAAAGTCCGTCGATGTCTATGCCGTCAACTACCCCGCCAGCAATGACTGGGAAACCGGCCTGGACGGCATCCGCGACGCGAGTGCTCACGTCATCTCGATGGCCGGCAGCTGCCCCAAGACCAAGATGGTGCTCGGCGGCTTCTCCCAGGGCGCGGCCGTGATGGGCTTCGTCACCTCGGCGGCCGTGCCCGATGGCGTTGACCCCGCGACCGTGCCCAAGCCACTGGCACCCGAGGTCGCCGACCATGTCGCGGCCGTGGTGCTCTTCGGCGCGCCGAACGTGCGGGCGATGAACTTCCTGGGCGAACCGCCGGTGGTCATCGGACCGACCTACGTAGCCAAGACCATCAAGGTCTGCGCCACCGACGACCCCGTGTGTTCGGACGGCATGAACTTCGCCGCGCACAGCACCTACGCCGATGACGGCACCATGATCGACAAAGGCGCCGCCTTCGCCGCCAGCCACATCGCCGGACCGGCCTCAGTCGTTCGCTCCCCCAGCGGTGGCAGCTTCGGAAACTAAGGGTCGAGGGTGACCCGGTCGCCAACGCGGATAACGCCTTCCGTCGTTGCCCTCAGGTAGAGCCCTGCGCACGCTGCCACTCCGCAGCTGCCTGCTTCCCGACGATTCTCGGCGGCGGGTGTGCGTAGCGCCTGCGGAGATCTCGGCAGCGGCCCGTGCTCTAGCGTCGGCACCACGCAGCGTGGCGTAAGTTCCAGGCCGCGCAGCCGCACCCCGCCGATGCCAAATTCCCTGCCGACCCAATCATTTTCGGCATAAGGGGGATAACCGGCCGGTGTCGCGATCACGAGATTCGGTCGGTAGCGCAGGGCCTCGACGCCGATGTGCTCCAGGGTGGCCGTGGTGATCGCATGCAGTGGAGCGTCGTCGGTAAACGAATCTCCCGGTGTCGCCAGGCCAATCTGCAAGATGCGGCCGGCGACCTCGGCGTCCAACCCAAGCTCGAGCAGCTTGTCCGGGTCCGGGCGCTCCACCGTCGCGCCGTCCGGCCGCTTGCTGACCAGTCGGACCGCACGTCCCAGCAGCCGCGAGAGCAGCTCGTTGACGCCAGGGTCATCGGCCGCGACCGTCGTACCGTCGGGCAGCCCAATGCTTACGCGCCCGGTATCTCCGTTGGCGGTGCACTTGAGTAGCCCACGCCATAGGCGTGCCTGTTTGGCACTGGCCACGTGCCCGGTAGCGGTGTCGACAAGTGCCAGCCGCCGGTCTCCTTCGGCGCCGCGTTCGTCGACGAATAAGCTCTCGACTGCTTCCCCGAGCATCGATTTCACCGGATAACGGCGCAAACTCTCGACCCGCATATGAACATCCTCATTACGCGACAGTGCACAACCCGTTGCCCGATTATCTTCCACCAGATGAGCCCGAGAGCGTGATACGCAGGATGAACCGTGGCTTACGGCCGCGGGCGGCAATGGTTTCGATGAGTGTCACGACCCCGAAACTCAATGTGCGCTTGACGAGCGACTCGACGCGCGCGACCTCCGCCGCGTCGGTGATCACCTCGGCAGTCCCCGCAACGACGGGCTTACCGGTCGGCACTTTCCCGGTCCCGCCCGCAGGCCGCGAGCGTGACACGGGGAGTCGCTCATGGTCTTCCCTCTCTGGCGCGCATGGCATGCACTTCCCCATCGTCGATCCCGCCCCCTTGTGCGGTCACCGGCTAGGTCGTGTACAAGAGTCTGATGGAGGATCCGGGCCGCAGATCTTTCGATCCATCGACGCTGCGCGAAGCGATGACCCGGCGGTTGCTCCGACGATCGATGGCCGAGGGGCAGATCCACTTGCCCGCTGTTCCGAGCATGCTCGACGAGTACGTCACGATGTGCGAAACAATCTTTGCCAGCTTGGGCATACAGTACACAGCCGAAGAAACCGCTCAGCTCAAAGCGGTGCTGCAAGGTGAATTGGCGAAAGCCTTTAAGTCCTCATCACGTTCGAAC
>DASYJS010000243.1:0-2386 GCA_035996225.1 Mycobacterium sp.
GCCGGCGTCCTCTAGCTTTCCGGTCTCCAGGTCGAGGAAGGTGTGGACGCCGAGCTCCGCCGCACGGTCTCGGTCTGCCGTCCGGCCGGTACCGATGACGCGTGCACCAACCCCCCGAGCCAGCTGTACTGCGATCGACCCAACCCCACCCGCGGCACCATGGATCAGAACCGTTTGTCCGGCGCAAAGGCGGCCGTGGTCGAACAGGCCCTGCCAGGCGGCCAATCCGGAGATCGGCAGCGCCGCGGCGACAGTATGGTCGATGTCCATCGGCAGCGGTGCGAGATTACGGGCTTCCATCGCGGTGTACTCCGCCAGCGAGCCGTTGCGGGCCCACTCGGCGAGCCCGAACACCCGCTGACCGACGCTCAAAAGGGTAGTGCCGTAACCCAGCTCAACCACGACACCCGACAGCTCGTGGCCGGGCACGCTCGGTGTGCGATCACGGCCTGCCCTGTCGATCCAGGTATGCGGCCAGTCAAGTTCCCCGGGTGTGAAGCCCGCGGCGTGTACCCGCACGACAACTTCGTTGTCGGCCGGCTGGGGGTAGGGCAGGTCCGTCAGCGACATACCGGCGACACCGGCGTCACGATCCGAAACGGTGATGGCTCGCATTACAGGTCCTTCCTGATGTGGGTTGTTGTTGTCAGGTCAGCCGCGGGCTGCGGTTGTACGCTGACGAGCTCAAGGCCTAGATCACGGACCCGGTCGAGGAGTCCGTAAAGCTGGGACTGGTCGCGAATTTCACCGGTGAACGCGGTCTCGGTCGCGCCGGCCTCAAGGCGCATGCCTTCCAATGCGGACCCGAGCCGATCGGTCACGCGTCCTCGAATGCAGATCCGGTACATCGTCGACTGCATGTGTCCTCCGCTCGCCAACTGCGGTTTAGCGTTCATCGACGCGGGGTGAGTCGTCATCACCCGGCGAGCTAATTCACCCGGGTGAGTACTCAGGCGTCACTGGGCGGATCGAGAGGCATCAGGGGTGGGCCGCCACTAGCGGTTTTGGTGATCGCGGGCCGGCCTGAGGGAAGCACCTTGGATGGCGGAGCACTATGCCTAGACTGACCACCAGCGGTGGCGAGAACTGTGGACGACACAACGGAGAGATCTTCCGCCCGCCTACTTAACGTCGGCGGGTGGCGATTCGCGTGAGCACCGCGAAGGCGTCGGGGAAGGTGCGCATACCGACGATTCGGGGGCGGGCGGACGAGCTGAAGGTGATCGGCGCGCTGATCGCGGCGGTCGCTCAGGGGCGCGGGGGCGTACTGGTCATCGAGGGGCCACCGGGCATCGGGAAGAGCCGCCTGTTGACCGAGGTCTTGGCACTCGCCGAGAAAACCGGTGTTCGGGCACTATTCGGCGAGGCCTTCGAGTATCAGCAGACGGTGCCGTTCTTCTCGCTGTTCATGGCCACGCTGCGCGCCGAACCCCCGGTCGGAGACGCTCAGGCGCTGCGCGAACTGGGCGGCTCGGTCGATCTGGGCTACTGGGTGATCAACGACCTGCACGATGCGATCAATGCCGCGGCCGCCGAAACCCCGCTAGTGATCGTGTTGGAAGATATCCACTGGGCCGATAATGGCACGCTGCTGGCGCTGCGCTCGCTGGCCACAGTGGGGCCGGATGTGGCGGTCTTGTGGGTGCTGACCGCGCGTACCGGGGCCGGCGGTCCGGCCGCGCAGGAGACCCTGTCGGCGTTGCATCGCGCGAATGCCACTTTCGTGCGCCTGGCCGCCATGATGCCGGACGCGGTCGCCGACATGGTCCAAGACGCGGTGCGGGCGAGGGCGGATGCGTCACTGCTGAATCTGGCCGCCAAGGCGCATGGAAATCCGTTCCTGGTCAGCGAGCTCATCGGGGGTCTGGGCGAGGAGGGCCGACTCAATGTCAGCGGCGGCCGGGCGGCGGCCGCCGGAGACGAGCTGCCGCGACGGCTGGGCGCCGGTATGCAGCAACGACTCGACCAGCTTTCCAACGCTGCCAGCCAAGTCGTGCGGGTAGCCGCAGTGCTGCCCGACCGATTCTCGGCTGGCTTGCTGGCCGCGATGCTAGAACGGCGACCGGCCGCCCTGGCATCGGCGGTAGAAGAGGCCGTCCGCGCCGACCTACTCATCGAAGACGGTGAGCGGCTGAGGTTTCGACATGATCTGCTGCGCGAAGCAACGCGGCAATCTTTGCCGCAGTCACTGCGCCGAGCGATGGAGCGGCAATCGGCAACCGTCATGCTGGACATGGGAGCTGCGCCGGAGGAGGTCGCAACCCAGCTCGCCCGCAGCGCCGAGCCGGGTGACAAAGAGGCGATCGACGCGCTCCGCCAGGCTGCACAGTCGGTGGCGAATAGCGATCCGGGCGCTGCGTCGGATTTGAGCAAGCGCGCGTTGGAG
>DASYJS010000244.1:0-14877 GCA_035996225.1 Mycobacterium sp.
GCCGGCGAGCCTATGAAGCCGGCCACGAACAGGTTGGTCGGCTGGTGATACAGCGTGCCCGGCGCGTCGCACTGCTGGAGGATTCCGTCCTTCAGCACCGCCACGCGGTCGCCCATGGTCATTGCCTCGACCTGGTCGTGCGTCACGTAAACGATGGTCGCGCCGAGGCGCGCGTGCAGTTCGGCGAGCTCGGTGCGCATATGGACGCGCAGCTTGGCGTCGAGATTGGACAGCGGCTCGTCCATCAGGAACACCTGCGGGCGCCGCACGATCGCGCGTCCCATCGCCACCCGCTGGCGTTGCCCGCCGGAGAGGTCTTTGGGTTTACGACCCAGATACGGTTCCAGATCAAGCAATTTCGCCGCGGCCAGCACCCGGTCGCTGATCTCGGCCTTCGGGAGTTTCGCGATTTTCAACGCGAAACCCATGTTCTGCGCGACCGTCATATGCGGGTAGAGAGCGTAGTTCTGGAACACCATCGCCACGTCGCGATCTTTGGGATCGACGTTGGTCACGTCGCGCTCGCCAATGCGGACGCATCCGGCGTCCAGCGTTTCCAATCCGGCCACCATCCGCAGCGACGTCGTCTTACCGCATCCCGATGGTCCGACAAGAACGACGAACTCACCGTCGCTGACAGAAAGGTCGAGACCATCCAGGGCCGGCCGATCGGTGCCCGGATAGCACCGCGTTGCTTGCTCGAAACTCACCGAAGCCACTGTCACCCACCCATTCCCGTCACCGCGATACCACGAACAAAGGAACGCTGCGAGATCGCATAGAGGACGACCAGCGGCACCATGATGAGCATCGAGGCCGCCATGATGATCGGCCAGCGCGCGACGTACTCCCCCCGCAGCCGGACCAGGCCAAGAGTCAGCGTGGCCAGGCTATTGCGCTGAAGCATCAACAACGGCCACAAAAAGTCATTCCAGACGTTGACCCAGGTGAGCACCGCGAGCACCATCACCGCGGGCCGGGCATGGGGCAGCAGAATCCGCCAGTAGATCTGCCACGGCGAGCAACCGTCGAGAATTGCGGCTTCCTCGAGATCGGTGGGAAGCGTTTGGAAAAACTGTCGCATCAGATAGGTGCCGAACGCGCCACCGAACAAGCCCGGCACGATCATCGACCACGGAGTGTCGACCCACCCCGCGATCCGCATCAGAATGAACTGCGGGATCACGGTGACGGTCAACGGAACCATCAGCGTGCCGAGGTACAAGACGAACAACGTGTCACGGCCGCGAAACCGCAGGCGCGCAAAGGCGTATCCGGCCAGTGAGCAGAAGAAGACCTGACCGGCAGTGACGCAGCCGGCATACAGCACGGTGTTGAAGAACATCCGCCAGAACGGCATCAGCTTGAACACCTCGGTGTAGTTCGACCACTGCGGGTGGGCGGGGAACAACGTCGCCTCGCTGATCTCGCCCTCCCTTTTCAACGAGCCCGAAACCGCCCAGGCGACCGGGAACAGCCAGCACCATGCGATTCCGACCAGCGCGGCGTAGGCCGGAACAGCACGAAGAACGCTGCGCTTGACCACGTGCTCAGCTAAGGCCATGGGAAGCCTCCCAGGAACGCCTGCGGGTGATCCGCAACTGCAGCACGGTCAGCACCAGCAGGATCGCGAACATCACCCATGCCAGGGCCGAAGCATAGCCGAACTCCAGGAACGAGAATGCGTGCTGGAACAGCATGATGCCCAGAACATAGGTTGAGGTCTCCGGGCCGCCGTTGGAGCCGTTGAGGACATAGACCACATCAAAGGCTTGGAACGCGTGGATGATTGAAATGACCACCACGAACGATATCGCTCCGCGGATAAGCGGCACCGTGATGGAGGCGAACTGCCGTATCTCGCCGGCGCCGTCGATCTTGGCTGCCTCATAGAGGGTCTCCGGTACTCCCTGCATCGCGGCCAACAAGATGACCGTGGCGAACGGAACGCTTCGCCACACACTGACGATGCACAACGAGGCCATCGCCCAATTGGGGTCGACCAGCCACGGGATCGGACCGATTCCGATCCATCCGAGCATGATGTTGAGCAGCCCGTTGTCGGTGTTGAAGACGAACTGCCACACGACTGCCATCACCACCGACGAGATGGCCAAGGGCATGAAGACGATTGTCCGGAAAACCCCAATGCCCTTGACTTTCTGGTTCAGCACAGCGGCAACGACGAGGCTGATGAAGATCGTCGGTACAACCGTTCCGACGGTGAAGACCACGGTGTTGCGGATGGCGATGAGAAACAGCGGATCAGAGGTGAAAAGCTGTTCGAAGTTCGCCCACCCGACAAACTTTGGCGGGTTGAACACATCCCAGCGATGAAAGCTCATGTACAACGAGAAGCCGAGCGGAAAGAGCATGAACACTGTGACCGCGAGCAGATTCGGTGCGACGAACAAGCGACCAGCCCATTCGCGCCGGAGCGAGGGACGAGGTCTTTTGACTCGTCGTTGCGCGCCGGCCGGCGCGGACTCAGCAGAGGTGTTGATCGATGATGTCATGGGTTTTGCAGAACCTCGTCCACGGCCTGGGATAACCCGGTCAGCGACGTCGCCGCGCGGGCTCCTCGCAATACGGGTCCCATGTTCCGGTCCATCAGCGCGACGATTTTTTCCCATGCCAGTGTGATAGGCAGGCCTTCGGAGTGGGACGGCCCTTCAGTGAGCACGGAGAGATTGCGAATCCTGTTGTGGGCCTTTGCGAATCCGTCCGACTTCAGCACAGACCGTAACACCGGCACGAAGAGGCAGGATTCAGCGATGATCGCCTGACCGACGGGGCCGGTGGCGAACTTGACGAACTGCCATGCCTGATCCTTGCGTTGGCTGCTGGCCGAGATGGACAGGCCGGTAGTGCCGATGTTGGAACGGGCGCTATGCCCCTTGGGCAACGACGGTCCTACCGGCAACGGGGCGACATCGAAATCCAAGTTGGCAGCACGCATGAACGTCTGGTATCGCCAGTGGCCGCCCAGCGCCATCGCCGCCTTGCCGGACGCGAACAGATCAGGCGTGGACATCGACTGCACCTCGGATGCGTTGGGCGCCGCCTTGTACTTGTTGGCCAGGTCGGCGTAAAACTGCACCGCCTCCACGAACGCGTCGTTGTCGAAATTGAAGTGGGTCGGATTCTTCCGCGGGGTAGACCATGACACGCCGTTGTTCATGGCGAACAATCCGGCCGAGTAGTACGAGACCCAGGTGTTGACGAAGCCCCATTGCGTAACTCGGCCCGACCCATCGCGCTTGGTCAACGCGGTAGCCGCGTCCCGGAATTGACCGAAAGTCCAGGTCTTATCCCAGGCCGTCGGCGGAGCCGGCACTCCGGCGTCGGCGAAGAGCTGCCTGTTGTAGAACAAGTAGTTTCCGGACCATTGCTCCGGAAAAGCGTATTGGCCTCCGTTGAAGGTGAATGTGTCATACAACGGCCCAACGCTGTCCGCTCTCAACTGCGCAGCGAACACCTGGTCGCGCGCCAAATAGTCGTTGAGGTCCAGCAGCACACCCCGGTTGGCCAGCTCGGCATAGGTCAAATCCCACGTTTGCAGGACATCCGGACACTTGCCGCCGGCGCAAAAGGTCGATAGCTGCTGCATCACGCCCGGCCCGGAAAGTACCGGGCGAATCTTGATGTCCGGATGGCGGCGGTGAAATTCGTGGACGACGCGCATCCGGGCCGCGGCCTCGTCCGGATTGGCGGCGAAGAAGAACGTCACGGAGTCGTCTTCGGAAGCACAGCCGCCGGCCCACGGCGCCAACGCCGCGGCGGTCAGCGCGCCAGTGCCCCGCAACAGGTTCCGCCGTCCGAACGGCTTACCGAGCATCGTGCTCCCGTTCTCGCCCCATCGCCGACGACTCCGCCGGCCGTGTCTCATGTCCTTGGTACCCGAAGGGGCTGAAAGGTGCCTGAGACGGCCACCGCGGCAGCGCGAGAATGGCTCCGCGCAGGTGGTCGGCGGTGATGTCAATCGTGTGAATGTGGTTGTCCGCCCCGATGCCGATGTGCAACAGGATCTGCGCACGTCCGTGCGGCGCGATGACGATGCCGGGCACCCCGTCGACCAGCATGACGACACCGGCCCGCGCGCGCTGGGCGAATCGACGGGTCTCCTCGGCGACCTCACGTGCTCCACGCAACTCGGCCGGCACGTCATCGGGGACCAGCACCCGGTCGACCCTGCGCACCACGTTGGGAGCGAGCAGCTCGAGCAAACTGGCGATATCGCCGCCGCGGGAGGCCGCCAGAAAAGCTTCCACGATCTCGAGGTGCTGGGCCACGCGGCCGGGTTGTGCGGGCGAGTTGTCGTGGAGTCGCGATCGAGCCCGACTCGCCAGTTTCTTCGCCGCCGACGGGGACCGGTCCAAGACGTCCCCGATCGCATCGAAGGGCACGGCGAAAACGTCGTGCAGGACGAAAGCGACACGCTGCGCGGGTGAGAGGCGGTCGAGCACGACCAGCATGGCGCTGCTGACCGAGTCAGCCAACAGCGCATCCTCGTCCGCCGGCGCTGACGCCGTGGCCGCCAGCCGCTCGAATTCTCCCGCGTCGGCTAGCGGCTGCTCGGCACGGCGTTTGCGCACTCGAAGCTGGTCGAACGCCTCGTGCGCGGTGATCGTCGTGAACCAACCAGTCAGGTTGGCAATGTCGCCGATGCTGTCGAAATCCACACGACTGGCCTTCAGCCACGCCGATTGCACCGCATCGTCGGCATCCGCGATCGAACCGAGCAGCCGAAACGCCACCGCCCGCAAGTGCTGACGGTCCGCGTCAAACCGCTGTGCCAGATCGGTGAGGTCCAGCAGATTTTTGGTTGCGCTCATGGGTCACCTTCTCCGCACGGGAGTCGTCAAGAAGATGACCGCATCGATCGAACTCTCCGTCCCAAGGCGACCAGCACCATGACCCTACCGATTGTGCGCCGCAGCGCGTACAGCAGCCACGCGGCTCGCCGGTGCGGAAATAGCTGCACCGCAACGGATTGAACGAAGGAAAAGGACCTGATTCGAATGCACACCGCATATCTTGTGATCACGCTGATTTCCGCGATCATCATCGGCGGGATCGCCGTCGCCGACTTTATTCCCGCAGGATTCGTCCTGGCAAACTCGGCCGAGGTCGGTGTACCTCGCTCGTGGTTGCCCGCGCTGGGAGCGACAAAGCTAGCCGGAGCCGTCGGACTGGTTGTCGGCCTGGTGGGTCTACCGGCTGTAGGTATCGCGGCCGCGGCCGGCCTGGTCCTGTTCTTCGTCGGCGCGGTGCTGACTCACCTCAGGGCACACGTCCTGTACAACATCGCCTTTCCCGGCGCGTTCCTGTGCCTGTCGGCAGCGTCGTTGACGCTGCTGATCGGAGAGCGCTACTAGCTGGTCATTCGGGTCTTGACGGCGTCGTCCTGCTTCTTGGCGACGTCAAGCACGAAGTCCTGCGGAGCGGCGTCGTTGGGTCCGCTGTCGAACTCCAGGTCGACAACGACCTTGCCCTCGGCGAACACCACGTAGGTCACCGATTTGGTGTTATCGGGCGACGGGCCGACGACGATGATCCCGTTCGTCCCGACCGCGAACGGCTGGGGGGTACCGGTGACGTATTTGCTCAGCGACGACGGGCGGTCTTTGGCCCCTTGCGTGGCCGAAGCCGGATCGGTAAAGACCACGAGGAGGTCGTCGATCGTGTGGGTCTTGGCGTTGTTGCTGAAGGTCACCGCCACCCCGGCCACGCCGCCGGGGTTCTGTTGCGGCGGACCCAATGTCGTGTCAGCGCCGATGTCGCTGGCCTGGATCAGCAAGTTCGAGTAGTCGCCCAGTGGGGCCGTCCCCGACGGCGCCGCGCTCGATGCGGACGAGGATGCTGCTGAGCTCGACGACGACGCTGAAGTCGACGATGATGTCGACGACGACGATGACGAGGAAGCTGGTTTTCCGTCTTTGCCGCAGCCTGTCGTAACGGTCAGCATGGCGGTGATCGCCACCCCAACCCCGACGGTTCGTACCACACTCATCGTTTGCCTACGCTCCATGACAGCTATTTCTACGGCACCCATCACCCCCACGGCAATACGTGCAACCATGCGATGCGCGTCGTCGGGCGAGCAGCGGTGACCTGCAAGCTCAGCTTTAATCGCGGGCGGTGCTGGTAGAGACCGAATCGGGGCGCGCGGTCAGGCAGGAAAATAGCGGATCTGGTTGATCACTTTGCCCCGCCAGGCCACGTCGGCGAACATGATGCCGCGCCCATGACTTGAATTGAGTGAGAGGGTGACCGTGGATCCCGCACCATTCATCTTGGTCCAATTCGCCCCGCTGAGTTCTTCCGCGAGTTCGGCGATGTCGAGCGGGTCTTTGTCACCTAAAGTGATTGCGGCGGAATGTGATAACGCGCCTGCGGCGACCGACGTGTCGCCACGCGAAACGGCACCGAGGAAAGTCTGCACCAGCCTCTTGTGCCGCACACCCGCCCGGCGAAAGCCGGTCATGAAGCCCGCGGTTCCCGGCAGCCCTTGATTGCCGAGCAGGTCTCGCGACAGTTGCAGGGCAGGCGACACCGCTCGTGATCCGGTTCGCAGGAATTGCAGCATCATCGCGGGCAGCTCCCAGTACGCCTGCAGATGAGCAATCTGCCACTCCCCGTTCGCTTCTCGAAGGTCGTAGCGCAGGAACGCCGGGATGTACATCGTGATGGCCGAACCCATCGTCACCTCGAGCTCGAGGTCGCGCAGCACGACGGTCCCGAAGACGATGTCGAGATCGCGATGGAATTTGATCTCCCGCGGACCGATGAAGGTGTCGTAGAAGTTCCCGATCTGCACACGGCCCAGGTGCGGGCGTGCGCCCACCGGGTCTTCGATTCGGCCGTCGCCGGTAAACAGGCCCACCCAAGCTTGGCGGTCATGCGCGGCGGCCGCCTGCGGCGACCGCTCCACCGCGGCCAGCAGTGACTCGCGATCCAGTGGCACCACCATCAGATGGCCTCAATCAATTCGACACCGGCACTTCGCATCTGGGCCAAGGCTTCGGCGCCCGAACTTGGCGTCACAGCCGCCGTGAGGTCAACCAACACCCTGGTGGTCAAGCCGTTTCGTGCCGCGTCCTCGGCCGTTCGCCGGACGCACTGGTCGGTGGCAATGCCGACGATGTCGACCTCGTCGACGCCTCGCTGCTGCAACCACTCGAGCAGCGACGTCCCGTTCTCGTCGGCGCCCTCGAAGCCGCTGTACGCCGCGCCGTAGGCACCCTTGCGGAATACCGCCTCGATCGGACTGGTGTCGAGGTCGGGACGAAAATCGGCTCCGGGGCTTCCAGCGATGCAGTGCGGCGGCCAGGACGAAGAGTAGTCGGGGTGGTCGGAGAAATGGTCACCCGGCTGGATGTGGAAGTCCTTGGTGGCCACGACGTGTTGGTAGCCGGGCTCGCCGGCCAGATAGTCGCTGATCGCTCCGGCCATCGCGGCGCCGCCGGTGACGGCCAGCGAGCCACCCGCGCAAAAGTCGTTTTGCACGTCGACGATGATCAACGCTCGCACGCGCTCCACCATATCCCCGTCAACTGCGGCGATGGGCCGGCGGTTTGTTTGCCGACTCGTCGGGTAATCCACCTGCCATGTTGATCCGCAGAATCGCACGGCCACTGTTGTCGGTTGCATTTATCGGCCAAGGAGTCGAGTCCTTACTTAATCCCAAGTCAGCTGCGGAAGCCGCAGCGCCCGCGGTGGACGGTCTGCAGGCGCTGCCGGATTCGGTGGCCCGCAGCCTGCCGGACGACCCCCAGACGTTCGCGCAGGTAACCGCGGCTGTTCAGATCGGGGGCGGTTTGCTGCTCGCGACCGGCAAATTGCCCCGCGTCGCGTCCGCCGTACTGGCGGTCACCGTGCTACCGGCCAATTTCGGAACGTACGCGTTCTGGAAGGAAACCGACCCGGAGCGCAAAGCCGAGCTTCGTCGAGGGTTCCTGAAGGACCTGAGCCTGGTGGGCGGATTGATGATCGCCTCCGCCGATACCGCGGGCAAGCCGTCGCTGGGGTGGCGCGGCCGGCGGGCAGCCGAGCGTCTCTCTGAGCGGGTGTCCTCGGCGCTACCGGGATCCGACGACACCGACTTGGGTGAGTTTGGCGAAAGGATCGCGCACGGATTCCACGTCGGCGCCGAACGGGGTCGCGAACTGGCCAACACGGCCGCTGAACGCAGCGCACCGTACGCGGAAGCCGCCCTCGACCGCGGCCGCGAATGGGCCAACACCGCAGCCGAGCGCAGCGCACCGTACGCCGAGGTGGCCCTCGACCGCGGCCGCGATTGGGCCAACACCGCGGCCGAACGAAGCGCGCCATTGGCCGAGAAGGCACGCAAGCGCGGCGAGAAGCTGGCCAACGAGGTGGCCGAAAGGGCCGAAAAAGCCCGCGAACGCAGCGAGAAGCTAGCAGACGAGGCGGCCGAGAAGGCCGCACCACTGGCGAAAAAGGCCCGCAAGCGCGGCGAAAAGCTGGCCAGCACCGCCCGAGCTCGCGGGGAGGAATTGGCCGAAACCGCCCGTACGCACGGGAGCGAATTGGCCGACGCCGCGCGGGAGCGAGTCGGCGGGCAGGTCAAGACTCGTCGTCGCAGGCTCCCCTGGTAATCCCCGAGCCTGCCACGAAGGTATCGATGATGGCGTCGACATCGTGACCGATATCGACGGTGACACCGGCCTCGTCGGCGCCCAGCGATTCCAACGCATCGAATTGCGACCGCAGCAGCGCGGCCGGCATGAAATGGCCCGACCTGGTGTCCAGCCGAGCGCGGATCATCTCCGGTGAGCCGCGCAGGTGTAAGAACTCGACGCGCGGACAGTGCGTGCGCAGCTGGTCACGGTATTTGCGTTTGAGCGCCGAACAACTCACTACACCGCCGTCACGGTGGCCGGCCAGCCACTCCCCGACTCTTTCCAGCCAGGGATAGCGATCGTCGTCATCGAGCGGTTGGCCGGCGCTCATCTTGGCGATGTTGTCCGGTGGATGCAAACTGTCGGCGTCCACGAAGGGCACTCGCAACCGTTGTGCCAGTGCGGAACCCACCGTCGACTTGCCCGATCCGGAGACACCCATCACCACGATGGGTGGCGCCGCGTCGTCCGGCACCGTGCCTATGCCTGTTGCGCGACGTTGCGGTTCCATTCCATCCAGCCGACGCCGTTGCGGCCGTCCGCGGTGTCGATGCTGACCCAGGCGCGCGCGAACTCGCTTACTCGTCCGTCGGGGGCGGTCAGCCGTACCGGTGCGTGGCCATGGATATCCACCTCACCGGTGATCTCACCGGGATCGAGGCTCAAGGTCATCTTGAGCGGTAACCCGTTGGCGCCGAACGCTCGCGGATTTGTCACGGTGTGAACTTCGGTGACGTTTCGGTCGGGATCCTGGATGTAGCCGATACCGACCGCGGGAACATTCGGAATGTTGATGTCCAACCCGTGCAGGTGGGTGCCGTCGTTGAGGTGCAGCGCGCTCCACATCCAGTCCATGCTCCACCAGTCCCGCACACCCCACGAGTGGTCACGTTGTCCCGGAACGGAATCCATGCGGTAACCGGTGTCGTCGACGGTGACGGTCCCCGTTACGGTGCACGGAATTTCGTAGCGCGTCGTCACCCGGTACTTGTACGGGGTGCCGTCGGTGGTCCACACCAAATTCATCGTCATGTCGACTGGATTTCCCGGCTCTCCGCGCAATAAGGCCGACGGGTCCGAATAGGACTGACCCTGCGCCCGAACGTCGACACGATAGGTCTGCAGCGGCGCGCTGGCGCAGTGGCCGATGTCCAAGGCATCGGTGCGCAACGTCCACGGGTCCGCCGGCAACGGCATTTCGTAATCGAGAACGGCCACGGTCGGGATGTTTGGTCCGCACAGCAGAACCTGAACCCACGCGGCCTGCTGGTTGGCGACCAGACCGATGCGGAACCAGCCGCCGAATCCTTGTGCGGGATCGACGAAGTCGGCATACCAGCTCTCACTCCAGAGCGGTTCGCCGGTCGGGACATGCGCGAGTTCGTCCTCGTCCGATGGCCGCAGCGGCTCCGGCGCCACCGCAGTGGGCAGCGTCGCCAACGCGTCGGTATCCAGCACGTGATCGCAGTGCCGCTGCAGCATCGTCATGAACATTCGGTCGCCTCGCTCGGTGCGTTCCACCAGTATCGACGAGACGATCGCCATCGTCACGCCGAAAAAGCCTTGCCGGCGAACACCTTCGGCGACATCGGCGAGTGTGATGGGCGCGTCCGGACCGAGGGCCTCGTGGTAGGCCCGCAGCAAAGTGTCGTAGTGCGACCGACGATCGTCGGTCGGTAGTGCGCAGCCGAGGAAGTAAGCAAGGTCGGTCAGTGCCGGGCCCCAGGAGACGGTCTGCCAATCGACGACCGTCAGCGCGTGGTCGGCTCCGTCGACGCCGAACAACATGTTGTCCAGTCGATAGTCGCCATGGACCAGACCCTGCACCCCGCCCCGCTCCCCTTCGGCGGCCAGGTAGGCGTCGAACGCGCCGACCAGCCGTTCGCACACCATGCGATGCGCCGGCGCGACCTGGTCGCCGTAACGGTCGAGGAAGCCGGCGTAGAGTCCAGCGATCATCGCCTGGTTGAGCGGGGCCCCACGGTTGAGCCACGGCGCATCGGCCAGCGATGTGTCGCCGAGCAACGGGCCGTGCAGCCGCCCCAGCTCGACAACACCGAGTGTTGCCTGTTCGATTGTGGCGCCGGCGATTTCGTCACCGACGACCGCAGGCCCTGCATCGCCGAGTAGCAGATCGAAGACCCCCGTCGTGGTGTCGACCGCGGCGTGATAACAAGGCGCTATCGGACCGCCCAGGCGGGGCGCGATATCACCGTAAAAGCGAACTTCGCGCTCGTAGAGACCCAGCGCCGACCCGGTTTGCCGACTCACCGGATCGCTGGCCGCAACCTTCAGCACCACCGACTCCGGCCTATCGGGTCCCGCGGTCCCATCCGCGTAGCTGAGCCGGACGCGGTAGCACTCGCTCATTTGGCCGGTGCCGATGCGCTCCACTTCGAAGTCGGCGACGTCTCCGGCGCCGATCGCTGCGGTCAACCACGAAGCTGTGAGATCACTGGGTCGTTCGACGGGCTGGGTCTTCATTGACGTCCTCTGCCGAGATTTCGCTGACGGTTTTCGGTGCCACGTCAGCGTGCCAGGTCAACGTGCCAATGAGAAGCCGGCCCACGCCGTCCTGCGATGCGGATGCGGATCGAACTCGATACGCCACTTTTTGTCGAAGACCATGACGGCGCGGTCGTCCGCGGTGTATTCGGGCCAATCGTCACCCGGCACCCCGCTGCGACTGAACGCTCGCCAACGACGTTGCACCTGGTTGCTGACTCGAAGCGCGGCGCGCTGATCGGCCGCAGCGGTCAGAAACGCGCCGAGCCGGGTCCGATAGAAGTCGAAGACGGCAAGCAATTCGGTGGCGTGGGTGGCTCCCAAACCCGACCAACGCAGCATCCGCGGTGCGTAGTCGTATCGGTACAGGTAGGTGGGCGCATGACTGCTGTGCGCTTCGGCGATCTGCCACGCCGCCGAACTGAAGGCGAAGTCACCGCCGAGCTGGATGCAGGCCGAGGACGACGGGTAACCCGGGTAGGCGGACGTAATGCGTTCGCGCGCATCCGGTTCCGCGTCGGCCAACAAATCCTCGATCATCGACTCGTTGGTGGGCAGCATGCGCAGGAAGCGGGTGAACAACCGGCCTTCCTCGGCATTGGTGCCCACGATCAGCGGGACCCGATGCGCCCGACCACTCTGCATCGCCTCGACCGGGTCTTCGGGCAGGCAGTCGTCGCCGATCACCGGGCCAATGGGGAAGGCGCCCAGCCTGCTCTCCATGCCCTGATCGATCAGCTGGTGTTGGGTTTTCACGAGTTCGGCCGATGACGCCTGCATCAGCGCGTTGGCGGCATCCTCGGGGCCTGCGCCCAGCAAGTCGGCGAACCGCGTGGCGAACTGGGCCGAAATCTCCTTCGACCGCACCAGGCCCGACGCCGGGCTTTCGGAGATCGCCCGGGCGAACAGGCCCTCGGCGGCCGGCACGGCCAGCAACGTGGCCGTGATGCACGCACCCGCACTTTCGCCAAAGATGGTGACATTGTCCGGATCCCCACCGAATCCCGCGATGTTGTCGCGAACCCATTGCAACGCCTGCACCAGGTCGCGCAGGTACAGGTTGCTGTCGAAGGCGATGTCCGGGGTGGACAGTGACGACAGGTCAAGGCATCCCAGCGCGCCCAGGCGGTAGTTGACCGATACGTACACGCAACCGCGGCGGGCCAACGCCCCGCCGTCGTACAGCGGGGTCGCCGAGCTGCCCAGGATGTATCCCCCGCCGTGAATAAAGACCATGACCGGCAGCGGTTGTTCGGAGGCGGATTCCGGCGTGACGACGTTGAGGGTCAGGCAGTCCTCGCTCATGGACTGGTATCTGCCGACTCCGAGCAACGTGTAGCGACGCTGCTGGGGCGCGCAGTCGGTGAAGCCGTGGCAATGGCGCACACCCGACCAAGGCTGAGCCGGCTGCGGTGCCCGGAATCGCAGCCGCCCGATCGGCGGCCGGGCATAGGGGATGGATCGCCAGCGGTTAACGCCGTCGCGGGTGAAGCCTTCGACGGTGCCGTTGACGGTGCGTGCGCGGATGGTGCGCTCATGCATACGCCGACGGTAGCCGACACTACGTATGTAGGGCGCGCGTAGCGCCTAAATCAAAGGTGTGACGATTAGCCTGTCGGCATGCGAATGGCCGCGCTGGTCACACTCTCGATACTGGTTGCCGGTTGCTCGCACTCGGGCGGGGGGCAGTCGCAGCAGACCCAGACAACCGGGAGTTCTGCGACGGCGTCCACGGTCTCGCCGGGGAGCAAACCACCGGCGACGGCGCCCCCACCATCCGCCGGCGCACCGATCTCTGACGTCATCGCATGGATCGAGGCAGGTCATCCCGCCGATCCGGCCCGCTATCACGCCGTCACGCGTGACGGCGTGACCGCCCAGCTGGGTAACGACATCGCCTTCGGCGTCCCGGCCGCCAAAGTTGTCTGCACGACGGATTCCAAGCACACCGGTGGCGCGCTGACCTGCCTGGTCGATCTGACCAGTCCCCCGCCCCGGCCCGACACGGCCTACGGCGAATGGAAAGGCGGCTGGGTCGACTTCGACGGAACGAACCTGCAAGTCGGGGCGGCCCGCGCCGATCCGGGTCCGTTCGTCAACGGCAACGGCCCCGAGTTGGCGGGCGGGGACACGTTGTCTTATGACGACTACCGGTGTCGCGCCGACCCGGCCGGGCTGTATTGCGTGAACTACGCCCACCAGTCGGCGGTACGGTTCGGCACCGCCGGAATCCTGCAGTTCGGATGTCTGCGTTCGGTGCCGCCGCCCGACGGCATCGGGATTGCGTTCGGCTGCTGAGGATCTTAAGCAGCCCAGCGTCGACTTGTTGAGCAAATTTGCGGTTGTTTGGCCCAACAACTCCACGTTGGGCGTCAGAGAAGTTGGGCGAACAGCGCGGCCATCTCGTCGGCCGGTCCACCAGGCACGGTGTAGCTGGCCTCGTCACGGATCCCGTCGAAATGGTCACGCACGTCCTCGACAGATAGTTCTGGGCTGTAGAAGCCCTTCGTTCTGCCGATGAAGAATCGCGAGACTTGGCCTGCGCCAACGGTATAGATCTCACCCGACACAGGGCAATCCCGGTGCGTCAGGAATGCCACGACCGGAGCCACCAGCGCCGGGTCCAGCTTCTTCAGGTATTGGTTGACAAGGTCGTCCAGTACCGCCTGAGACGCCGCGTCGGCCGGCTGTTCGGCGCTGTCGATCGAGTGCGTCAGCATCCGCGTGTAGGCGATCGGGGCGACGGCGTTGACCTTGATGTTGCGGTCGGCGCCCTCCGCGGCCAGGACGCGGGTGAAGCCGATCAACCCGGTTTTTGCGGAGCCGTAGTTGCTCATCCCGGCGTTGCCCAGGATTCCGGCCGCCGACGTGGTATTCAGAATGCGTCCATACCCCTGCTCGCGCATCACTTTCCAGGCGGGCCTGGTCACGTGGAACGCGCCCCGCAAATGCACATCCAGCAGCGGCTCGAACCGATCGGCGGTCATCTCCTCGAACGGCGCGTCACGAACAATGCCGGCGTTGTTGATCACGATGTCCACTCGTCCCCACTCCTGAAGGGCGGCGTCGATGATCGCCTGCCCCCCTTCCGGAGTGGCCACGCTGTGACTGTCGGCGACGCAGTCGCCGCCGAGCTCGCGAATTTGAGCAGCGGCCGCATCGGCCGCCTTGGTGTCCGAACCATCGCCCGTCACCGACCCACCGATGTCGTTGACCACGACCCGCGCGCCCCGTGACGCGAGCAGCAACGCATACTCCCTGCCCAAACCCCCGCCGGCGCCGGTGATCACGGCAACCTGCCCGTCGAATCTCAGCTCACTATTCGACGACGTCACCAGCTCACCGGAAGTTCTTTCATGCCGTAGATGTTGGCGTCTTTGAACCTCAGTTCGTTCGGCGGTACCGCCAGTTTGAGTCCGGGTAGGCGGCGCGCCAGTGCGGCGAATGCGACCTGCATCTCGACGCGGGCCAGGTTGGCTCCGATGCATTGATGCACGCCGTATCCGAAGCCCAAGTGCCCGCGGGTGTTTCGTCCGGAATCGAAGGATTCGGGATTGTCGACGAATTCGGCGTCCCAGTTCCCGGCGAGCAAACTCATCATGACGAAGTCTCCGGCGCGAATCAGCTGACCACCGATCATCAGATCTTCAGTCGCCACGCGGTCGACCTGGCTGTGCACGATGGTCAGGTAGCGCATCAACTCCTCGACGATATTCGCGACGACGGC
>DASYJS010000245.1:0-7757 GCA_035996225.1 Mycobacterium sp.
GGGCCGCGCGACGGCATGTTCGGCCGCTTCGCCGCCGAAGTGCGCCAGGCCGGCGGATTGGTGGTCGCCGCCCATCCCGCCGCGCCACTGCCGGGCTCGGCGTGGGAATTCGGTTTCGACGATGTGGACGCGCTGGAGGTATGGAACGGCCGGTGGAATGTCGACGATGAACTGGCCCTTCGTATTTGGCAACGGCTATTGCGCCGGGGCCGGCGCGTCGTCGCGGTCGGCGGCAGCGACTCCCACGCCGAACGCCAGCTGGTCGGCGCGCCGCAGACGGCCGTGCACGCGGCCGAGTTGTCGGTCCCCGCAATCGTCGACGGGTTGCACAGCGGCCGCTCCTACATCGTGGGATCACGCGATGTCGCGTGTGAGTTGACCGCATCCTGCCCGAGCGGCGGTGAGGTGGCCGGGCCCGGTCAGCAGCTGCAAGTGACGTCCGACGCGGCGGTGACGGTTACCGCAGTGATCAGCGGAGCTCCCGGCACAACTGCCGCGCTGATCACCGCGGCGGGCTGCGCGGGGCGAGCGCCGGTAGCCTCGGTGCGGACCCGGCTGCAATGGGAGCTCGACGCCGCGTCGGCGCGCTTTGCCCGGCTAGAGGTCCGGGACGGGCGCCGGGGCCGGGTCGGCACGATGGTCGCATTGACCAATGCAGTGTGGCTAACCTGAGAAAGGGCAACGCACACCATCATTCGCGGCGTTGGCCGGCGCAGACGAGAGAGGAACGAGATGGAAACCTGGGACGCGATCTGTGCTCGGCGCAATGTACGGCAGTACAAACCAGAACCGGTGACAGATGACGACTTGAACCGGATCGCCGAGGCAGGCTGGCGGGCACCGTCTGCGAAAAACCGCCAGCCCTGGGACTTTGTGATCGTCACCGACCCGGCTCAGCTGAAGGAGCTCTCCACGGTCTGGCGTGGCGCCGGTCATATCGCGTCGGCCCCGGCCGCAATTGTCTTGGTTGTGCCGGTTCCGCCGGACGATCGCCGGCTCGTGACCGACAACTACGACATCGGTCAGGCGACAATGGCGATGATGATCGCGGCCACCGACCTGGGAATCGGCACCGGCCATTCGTCGGTGGGGGATCAGGAGAAAGCCCGCGCGATCCTGGGTGTCCCGAACGACTACCTGGTGGCCTTCATGCTCGGGATCGGGTATCCCGCCGATCGTCCGCTGACCCCGATCCGCAAACCGGACCGGCGGCCGTTCGACGAAGTTGTCCACCGCGGTCGATGGTGAAGGCCGGCACGGATCGGACTCGCGGCGGGTCAGGGCCGGATCTCGTCGTAGTCGATGAGCAGATGCCGTGGCCCGCGGAATACTTGGCTGATGCGGTAGGGCGGTGGATCCTGTACCAGCCGCGGGTTTTCCACCCGGCGTAGGAACGCCTCGAACGCGGTGTTGACTTCCAGCCGGGCCAGTGGGCCACCGAAGCAGATGTGAATGCCGCGGCCCCAGCCCACGTGCTCGTTGTCGACGCGCTGCGGGTCGAACGTGTCGGGGTCGGTGAAGCGTCGCGGGTCCCGATTGGCCGCGCCGTACATGAGATAGATCGGCGCCCCCTTGGGAATGGTGGTGCCGGCGATGTCGATGTCGGCCAGCGCCGATCGTGTCGGGAAGAACTGCACCGACGATTGCAGCCGGAGCACTTCCTCTATGGCGCCGGGGATCAATTCCGTTCTGCTGCTTAGTAATTCGATAGACCAGGGGTTGCGCAGCGCGGTGAGCAGGCAATGCGAGATCAGATTGACCGTCGAGTCATGGCCGGCGACGAACAGCAGAATCGTGTTGTTGACGATGGCGCTCGGTGACATCCGCCCGTCGGATCCCTCATCGTGAACCAACTGCGAAATCATCCCGGGCCCTGGGGATTTCGCAGCCTTCTCGGCTAACCCGACGATGTACTCGTGAAGCTCTATGTTGGCGGCTTCGCCTTTGTCGCGTCGGACCTGGCCCTCCTCGGTGTGGATGTCCGGGCCGAGATCGAAGATGCCCGCCGCGATGTCTTCGATCCATGCGTGAAATTGGGGCTCAGCTTCGACGGGTATACCGATGATCCGGCAGATCACGTTGACCGGCAATGAATACGCGAATTCGTCGACCACGTCGATGCGGGTTTTGCCCATCGCTTTGTCCAGCAGTTCCTTGACGATCTGCTTACACAGCGGCTCCTGGCTGGGGATCAGATCCGGCGAATCCGGTGGACCGAAGAAGCGCATGCATTGTCGGCGCGCCCGGTCGTGTTCAGGCGGGTCTTGCGCGATGAAGCTCGGCTCCTGGCCGTAGGCCCCGGCAATTTCGGGGGCCATCCCGAGCACGGACTCGTCGGCGATCTGCTGATCGCGGCGGCCCGGCGGGCGTCCTTTGCGGAGGTCAGAACTCACCCGCGGATCGTGGGCCAGCGCCATCAGCTCCTCGTACCCGGTGACGGCATAGATACCGTTGGTCACTCGCGCGACCGGTACCTTGCGCAGCTCGTCGAAGAACGGATAGGGATTCGCGCGGTGTTCGTACCGCATCGCGGCGTCAAAGGCTTCCTCGGGGTTAATGGCGCCGCTCCTCCTCATCGCTTCGTCCCCCTCGCCGCTGCGCGGCTGGGGGTGCCCCCACTGCATCGTCGCCAGCGCGGGTCATGGAGATACCGTCACTGGTCGCAGCTGCCGCGGACGGAATTCCGCGCGCCTTTCGCTGGGATCGTGACCGGTCAACACCACGTCGGGGGCCTCGGTCGGCACGCCCCGTGCCGGGAAGTCAGCAGGCATCACCCGCATGTTTTCCGGGAAGTCGAAACCGGGCGGATGCGGTGGAAACGGTCCGGACCGCGCAATCTGGTCGCGGTAATAGTCGATCCATTTGGCGTGATTGAAGGTGACTGCGCCAACGATGCGGCCGCGGCGACCATAGGCCGCGGCAAACCGGCGTTCCTTGACCGAACCCTGGGTGAAGACGATCTCATCGCCGAATGAAGGCACGCCAACGGATTTGATGTTGACACCGAATTGGGCCGACCAGAACTGCGGGATAAGCAGATGCGCCCAGCGATCGATCTCTTCGCAAACCATGTTGTGCGCGGCGACCTGGGCACCCAGCACCGCGTTGTCCCAATGTTCCATCGCCAGGAACTCGTAGTCGTAGAGCACGTGCGGGGCACGGGCGATGTCACCCGCCACAAAGACGCGGCTGGTGACCACCCCGTTGATGTCGAATGCGCGGCATCCGGCGTCGCAACCCACGCCCCAGAACCCGGCAGCCAACCCGGACCCCTCGAGCCACTCGACGTTGCGGACTGACCCCAGCGATGTCACCACCACGTCGACGTCGAGCGTGCTGCCATCAGAGAGCCGCGCGCGTCGCGCGTGCCCGCTGGCGTCACCCTCCAACGCGAGCACCGAGACACCGGTGCGAAGATCCACCCCGGCCGCGCGCTGCATCTCGGCGGCGACCGCGCCGATAACCCCGCCCAGCGGACCGCACAGCGGCGCCGGCCCCCGTTCGGTGACGGTGACTTGCAGACCGAGTTCGCGGCACACCGAGGCAGCCTCCGAGCCGATGAACCCGGAACCGATGATCAGCACCCGGCGCGGACCGGCGCCGAGCGCGGCCTGCAATCGCGCGGCATCGGTGTTTGTACGCAGCGTGTAGACGCCGTCGAGCGCGGCCTCCTCGGGGTTGGGCCATCGCCGCGACCGCACACCCGTGGCGATCAGCAGGCAATCGCCTACCACCTCGCTCCCGTCGGAAAGCCGGACCAGTTGGTTGGCTCGGTCCAAGGCGGTCGCGGCGACTCCGAGTCGCCACTGCGCATCCACCGCGCGCAGCCGCGGCAGCTTCGTGTGATCGGCGGCCACCCACCCTTTGAGGACTTGCTTGGACAGTGGCGGCCGATCATATGGCTCGCCTTGCTCATCGCCGATGATGGTCAGCTGCCCCCGAAAACCCTCTTCCCGCAACGCTTCGGCAGCCCGCAGCCCAGCCAGCGAAGCGCCGACAATGACGATGCGACCCTTGTCTTTGAAGCCGTTCTCGCCCACGGCCGATCCACTACTCGCCGTCGAGCTTGTCGACGATGATCGCCTGCACCGGACAGGCCGCCGCGGCCCGCAGCACCCGCAACCGTTGGCCGTCGTCGGGGTTGGGGTCGTAGGTGAGGGCCTCTTCACCGCTCAGCTTGAGCACCTCCGGCGCCAGCGGCACGCAGTGCGCATACCCCAGGCAGCGGTTCAGGTCGACAACGATTCGCACAGCGACCTCATCCTCGCGGTTGAAGATCCGACGTCTGGCCAGCGTACATCTCGAACGAGACGCCAATCGCGGTGTTTTCGAAACCTTTTCGCCTGGTTGGGAGGATATCGCCGCAGCTGTCAGATTCCGACGCCCGTCGTGGCCGAGCGAGTGCTAGGGCATGCTGAAGTCATGGACAGAAACGAGATCACCGAACAGATCGTCGTTGCCCGGCTGACGCGCGGCCTGACGTGGCAGGAGCTGGCCGACGCGATCGGAAGGCCGGTGGTGTGGACCACATCGGCGTTGCTCGGCCAACATCCGATTCCGTTGGAGCTCGGCAAAATGCTTGCCGAAATGCTGGGGCTCGACCCGTCGGTGGTACCGGTGCTGGCGGCACCGCCGATGCGCGGGGGACTGCCCACCTTCTCAAACGGGGGCGTGCCGACCGACCCCACCATTTACCGCTTTTACGAAGCACTTCAGGTGTACGGCGGCGCTATCAAGGAACTGATCCACGAGCAGTTCGGCGACGGCATCATGAGCGCGATCAACTTCAGCGTCGACCTCCAGAAGAAACCACACCCTTCGGGTGACCGTGTCGTCGTGACTTTCGACGGCAAATACCTTGCCTACGACTGGGTTTCGGCGGAGAACTAGATGGCGAAAGCGGACCAGTGCAGCACTGTCGATCTCGTGCTCTCCGGCGGCGGAGTCAAATTCATCGGCCTGGTGGGCGCCGTCGTGGCCATCATGGATGCCGGATATTCGATCAAGAGGGTGTCCGGTGTTTCGGCCGGCTCGGTGGTCGCCGCGATTTTGGCGGCCGGAGCTGACCGGCTGACCAGCCAGGAAGTGAAGGAGCTCGCGTTCTCGGTACCGCTGGACAAGTGGCGTGACGCGGGATCCGTCCCCGTACTCGGTGAAGCCTGGGGACTGGTGAGGGGAACCAGCCTGTATCGGGGCGATGTGGCGCACGACTGGATCCGCGGCGAGCTGAAGAACCTGGGTGTCACCTCCTTCGGGGATCTACTCCTCGACGAGGAACAGATCCCCGAAGCACGGCGCTCTCGGCTGGTGGTGACGGTCGCCGACCTGACCGCGGCACAGCTGGTCAGGCTGCCGTGGGATTACCGGCGGCTCTATGGGCTGGATCCCGATGAGCAGCCGGTCGCCCACGCGGTGCGCGCTTCAATGGCGATCCCGTTCTTCTACCGCCCGGTCAAGCTGAAGGGCGTCAGCGGAGCGACATCCACTCTCGTTGACGGTGGCGTGCTGTCGAACTTCCCGATCGACACCTTCGACCGGCCGGACGGCAAAGCGCCACGCTGGCCCACGTTTGGCATCACGGTTTTGCCGAGGCCTACCGAGGGCATCGGTGCGGTGATGCCGGCGCTGAAGCCGCTGCGCTTTTTTGCACAGACGGCGTTGCTGGAGAGCCTGCTCACCACGATGCTGGCCGGCCATGACCAGACCCACCTCAACCAGCCGTGGGTCGCTGCCCGCGCAATCGCGGTCGAATCGACCAATGTGGGCGTGCTCGACTTCGATGTCCCGAGGGCGCGCCTGGAAGAACTCTACGAGCAAGGCTATGAGGCCGCCCAGGAGTTCCTCTCGACGTGGGATTGGCCGACGTATCTGAAACACTTCCGCGGCGGCGGTTGGCCGCTATCGGATCCCGCCCAAGGGTGAAGTGACGGCCCGTTGCCGGCGTGCCAGACTTCGGGTTGGAGGAGGCGACGGGAGGTGGGGCGGTTGCCCGGGCAACCGCGTCGCCTCTTCCTTAAAGACCGAATTCGGCTTCTATGCCGTCGATTCCGGCGCGCAGCGCCTTGAGCGTGTCGGCGCGGGCGCGCAACTTGGTCGCGGCGTGGGCGTGCTGGTGCAGGCCCGCGAATTCTTGCGCGGCTTCCTCGGCGCGGCTGACCACCATCTCGGGCAACACGATCTCGTCGACAAAGCCTGCGGCGAGGGCGGTTTCACCGAAGAATGTCTTGGCCAGCCCGGTGGCTTGCTGATATGCCGACCGTGTCAGCCGCAGCTTCAGGATTTCCAGGGCCGCATAGGGAATGGTCATGCCAATCGCGACCTCGTTGGCCTGGACGTTGTAGGCGTGGGCGGCCACCCGATGGTCACCAGAGGACAGCAGGAACGCCCCCATCGCGATGGCGTGCCCGGTGCAGGCGATCACCACCGGCTTCGGGTAGGACAAGAGCCGATACGCCAACTCGAAGCCGCCCCTGAGCATGTCGATCGCGGGCTGCGCCTCGCCCGAGGTCAGGATCTTCAGGTCGAATCCGCCGCTGAAGACCCGCTCATTGCCGGTGATCACCAGCGCGCCGACGTTGTCGCCGTCGGCCTGGTCGATCGCCTCGTTGATCGCCGTCTGCATGGTCGGGCCGAGCGCGTTGACCTTGCCGTCGTCCATCCTGATGACCGCGACGGCATCCTTGAGGCCGTAGGTGACCGGACCGCTCATGGGTTACTCCTTAGCTACAGGCAGCGCAGTCGATTGAATCAGATCGACGCTGCGTGACGCCGCGGGGCCAGATGTAGTCCGACGGTCACACGCGCTGGCCGCGATGTTTACCCGGATCGTTTTCGCCGTTACCCCAGCGCAGCCCCACATCGGTGGGTGCGTCGACCTGCCGGGCGCGCCAGCGGTCCTGAGTTTCGGCCACCGCGTCGTTGATTCGTTCGATCTCGCTGCGGAATACGTCGGCACGCGTTTCCTTGCTTGCGTAGTGAAAGTAGGTCAGCAGGCTGCGTAGCAGTTCCAGCTTCTGCTTTTCCCTCTTGGCCAGGTCATGCGTCGTCATCAACTCGATGCGCTGAACAGGTGGCAGGGCATCCCAGTCCAGCACCACGCCGGTCTCCAGCGGCTTGCGCTCACGCTCCCAAAACCGCCACCCGCGCGGCTTATCGGGCCGGTCGTGGTAGATCACCGACCCGGTGAAGCGAGATTCGATGCCACCGCCTATTTCGGCCCGGTCGAGCGCCGAGTCCCAGACCATCCGCCACTCCTGGCCGGGCGCGAGTACCGGCAATTCGCGGGGGAGTTGAAGTTCGACAACTTCGGCATAGCCATCGCTGGAATTTTCGTATTCGGCCACTGTCGGCGGACTCGCAAATGAAAACCGGATGTCATAGGCCGCGGTCCGGCCGAAATTGCGGACCACCAGCTCGATCACATGCCAGTCGGCGGCATGCGGCTCCATCAGCATGCCGACATGGGGCCGAGTCTGCTCGGCGGCCAGCCGGCGGTTGCGGGCGATCTGGTGGTTGGTGAAGACCAGCGCGATGATGCCGAGCGCAATCGCCGCCCACGCCGCCCATACCAACCAGGTGCTGGACTCAACATTGGTGACTCCGTGCCAGCTGCCCTGGATCCACCCCATGGAATCCATCCCTCCGCTTATATCACAGCGATGTGCACCCGAAATTCTGCTGGCCCGGCTGTGGAATCGCAATGACCACGGCGATTACTCACGTCGGCGATTTGTTGAACGCGAGAAACGCCCGCTCAG
>DASYJS010000246.1:0-8059 GCA_035996225.1 Mycobacterium sp.
CTGAGCCGGTTCGACAGCTTGTGCGCCGCCGCGAGCCCGCCGATAGCACCACGCGTATGTGCCCGCGACCAACACGATCACCGTCGCGGAAGTGAAGTCCAGATACCAGGTCTGAACCAGGGCGCCCCATGTCAGCGGGCCCGGATCAACGGGCATAGCCCCTAGCGTATTGCGCTTCGCAAGCAGCGCTTAGTCGCCGGCAGCGCCTTCAGGCTTGGGTCCCCGACCCTCGCCGGTCAGGTACTTCGGGCAATACGAGCCGGCCGCGATTGCCGTGAACTTGGCCGCGCCGGTTCCGACGAATCCCGGATTGTGCAGCTGGAGGTTGTTGACGATTTCCTGGTCGGAATGTCCCGTGTCGACCAGCTCACACACCGTCTTGGCGGCCGAGATCGCGGCGGCGGGGTCCCCAAAGCTAAGCCCGGCGGCCTTGAGCTCGGAAAGGAAGCTGGCGTCGGCAGCCGGGTCGGGGGCGGGGCTGGGGCTCGGGCTGGGGTCGGCGTGCGCCGGCACCGCCAGGGCAATTGTGGTGGCGACGCTGAGCAGCATCATTGGGCGTCTCATAGCTTCCGAATTCTCCCAGAGTTGCCGACGCCACGCATCCCACCCAGTCGCCCGGGCGCCGCAAGCTCAGATGGTGTTGGCTTAGACGACGTGGCTGCCATTTTGATTGTTCTCGACGTCTTTATCGGCATCATCGCTGTGGTCGGGCTGATTGCCACGGGGAATCGGCTACGGGCACACCGCAGACGAGCGGGCGCCAAAGGCGTCGTCCTGCTGATCGATCGCCTCACGCCACGCCGCAAGAATATTGCTCGGCTCGAGATTCGCCTGCGGATGGTCGGACCGACCGTGCGCTACGAGGTGGGACTCGATCTCGAAGCCGACGGCAATCCGTTCGAGGTGTCGACGCCCAAGCCCGCGATACGTCCGTCGATGGGGTGCGAGGACGAGGAAATCTCTTGGGGCTTCGAGATTCCCGAAGACGAGCTCGACAATGTCTGGGTCATCGCCTCCTGGATGACGGCCGACAATGCCGACCTACGCATGGCCGCAATCGCCTCGCAGGTGAGCACGCCGGAAATCTACGAGTGGAGATGGGCGGCCGATTGGCGCATCTCGGGAGCCGGCCACTGGCGCAAGCGTCGACGTCCGACGACTCCGCCACGCAGCACGGCAGGAATGGGCCCCCTGGAGCTGGGGCGAGCACCCGGCCGGGGACGGGCGCCGCGGCCCGCCGCCGACGGACCAGAACGGGAGTAGCGCGCCGACCCTGGGCGCTATTGGGGGCCGTTGCTGCTCGTGGTGCGCGGCAGCGCGCTGGGGCAATAGGCGGTGGCCGCGATCGCCGCGAACTTGGCGGCGTTCTCCTCGCGGAGTCCGGGGTTACGGTCTTCCACGGTCTTGACGACATCCACCATCTGCGTGCCCTGACCGACCGCCTGGCACACCCACCTGCCGGCCGCAATCGCCCGGGCCGGGTCCGGGAAGGTGACACCGGTCGCTTGCAGCGCGGCGAGGAATTGGTCATCCATGGCGTCGGCGTGCGCCGGCGCGGCCACGCCGATCATGGCGGCGGCGCTCGCCAGCATC
Source organism: Mycobacterium sp. (assembly GCA_035996225.1). Taxonomy (GTDB): domain Bacteria; phylum Actinomycetota; class Actinomycetes; order Mycobacteriales; family Mycobacteriaceae; genus Mycobacterium. The sequence continues at coordinate 1,594 of DASYJS010000246.1, forward strand.
AGGAGAGGTTTCATAGCCCCCTGATGGTCGCAGACCAGCGGTTAACTCGCATCCCCTCAATTCCGCGATGCCGGCGACTCGGCTACCCATTCCGGCGTCAACCCGCGCTTGACACCGCAACAGCGTCGGCACACCGGGCTCCTCCGCTGGTCAAGGCGGCTGACCGGGCTCGGTGAGGCGCTGGCCCAAGCCCTCCCCTTCGCCATAGCCGGTGTGCAATTATTCGAAGATGCGCCGCTGGCTGATCGTCCTGTCCACCTTGCTCATCGCCGCCGCGAGCAGCACCGCTGCCGGGGTTGCCGCTCCGCGCGCGTGGGCCGGGGACGCGCCGATCGGCCACATCGGCGACACGCTGCGGGTGGACACCGGCACCTACATCGCGGACGTCACCGTCAGCAGCGTGGCCCCGTGCGACCCGCCACCCGGATTCGGCTACACCCGCAGCGGCGTTCCCATCAAAAGCTTCCCCGGCAGCACTCCCAACCGCGCCGACGTGACGGTCCGCGCGATCCAGGTGCCCAACCCGTTCATCATGGCAACCGCATTCAGCTTCGACGGCGTGACTCCGTTCGCCGACGCCTACAAACCGCGGGCCACCGACGCACCCGACGCGCTGGACAACGTGCTCGTCAACGCGCCGAACGGGGCGATCGTCCGTGGCGGGGTGTATTGGGACGCCTACCGCGATCCGGTCTCCAATGTCGTGCTGCTGGACCGCAAGACGGGCAAGCACCTCGCGCAGTGGAACCTCTGACACCAGCCGTCCACCTTGCCGCGACGGATTCCGTCGACGTCGTAGAACTGGCTAGCGTTGCGGCACAAACCTTTCCGTTGGCATGTCCGCCCACAGCCACTGCCGAGAACATCGCGTCCTTCGTCGACGCCAACCTGTCGCCCGCCCGCTTCGGCGAGTATCTCAGCGATCCGGAGCGAGCCATTCTCACCGCGCGTCGCGACGACCGAATCGTCGGTTACGCCATGCTTGTTCGCGGCGTCTCCGATGACGCCGGCGTGCAGCACGCTGTCGAAATCCGCCCGGCGGCCGAGCTGTCGAAGATGTACCTATTGCCCGACTACCACGGCAGCGGGGCATCGACAGCGCTGATGGACGGTGCGCTGGCGGTCGCGACCGGCTGGCGCGTGCGTTGCGTGTGGCTGGGCGTCAGCCGGGCAAACCAACGCGCACAACGCTTTTACGCCAAAAGCGGATTCAGGATCAACGGCACCAGGACGTTTCAAGTGGGCGCTCACCTCGAAGACGACTATGTCATGGTTCGCGAGGTTGATTAGCCGCGGCGGTCAGCGCCAATAACCGTGAGGTGGCCCGCAGGTACTTTTTTCGATAACCGCCGGCCAGCATCTCCTCGCTGAAGACGGTGTCCAGCTTCGCCCCGGACACCAGCACCGGAATCCCGGCGTCATACAGGCGGTCGGTCAGCGACACCAGCCTCAGCGCGACGTTCTGATCCTCGATGCCATGCACACCGGTCAAAAACACCGCGGTCACGCCCTCGATCAGCGTCAGATAACGCGACGGGTGCATGGTCGCCAGATGCGCACACAGCGCATCGAAGTCGTCAAGCGTCGCCCCATCCACACGCGCGGCGCGCGCGACAACCTCCTGGTCCGACAGCGGCTGCGGCGCGGGTGGCAAGCCGCGGTGCCGATAGTCCGGGCCATCGATGCGCACAGTGGTGAAAATCCCTGCCAGCGTGTTGATCTCACGCAGAAAGTCCTGAGCGGCGAAGCGGCCTTCTCCGAGTTGCTCGGGCAGCGTGTTGGAGGTGGCGGCCACCGACACGCCCCGCTCGACCAACGACGACAGCATCCGTGAGATCAGCGTGGTGTTGCCCGGGTCGTCGAGTTCGAACTCGTCGATGCACACCACCGTGTAGTTGGCCAGCAGATCGATGCATTCGGCGAAGCCGAACACCCCGGCCAGCTGAGTCAGCTCCCCGAACGTCGCGAACGCCTTGGGATGAGTCTCGGGACAGGTCGAAGCGTCCGGCGCTCCGTCGGGCCCCGGGCCCGGCAACTGGTAGTAGGCCGAGGCCAGCAGATGCGTCTTGCCGACACCGAATCCGCCGTCCAGGTAGATGCCCACACCGGGCAACACCGCCCGTCTGCCCAATAGTTTCCGCCGGCCCGCGCGCCGCTGGACCGCCTGACGACAGAAGTCCTGGCACGCCCCGAGCGCGGTGGCCTGAGTCGGTTCCGCCGGATCGGGCCGATAGGTCGCGAAGCTCACATCGGCGAACGTTGGCGGCGGCCGTAATTGGGCGATCAGCCGTTCTGGCGACACGCTCGGATGCCGATCCACCAGATGCTCCACGCGACCGGAGCCGGCCGGGATGTCCCCGGAGGTGGACCCGTGCATGGGAAGACTCTAACGGCGTGCTGCAATCGTCCTCATGCCCGACTCCGGCACCGGCAGAGCCGCCGAGACTTCGTTGACCTTGCTCGGATCGGGGCGCGAGCTCGACGACGGCGAGCTCCCTGCGCTCTATGCCTACCCGGACGAGGACAAGACCTGGGTGCGGGCGAATTTCATCACCAGCATCGACGGCGGGGCCACCGCCCAAGGTAAGACCGGCCCGATGGCCGGCCCCGGTGACCGATTGATCTTCTTTCTGCTGCGCGAACTCGCGGACGTCATCGTCGTCGGTGCGGGCACCGTGCGGGTCGAGGGTTACTCCGGCGCGCACGCGCGCGTCGGCCAGCGCCAGCGCCGCCAGGCCCGAGGGCAAAGTGAAGTCCCGCAATTGGCCATCGTCACCAACTCCGGTCGCCTGGAACGGGATCTGGGAGTGTTCACCCGGACCGAGGTGCCACCCCTGGTGCTCACCTGCACGGCCACGGCCGACGAGACACGCCGCCACCTCGGCGACCTGGCCGAAGTCATCGACTGTTCCGGCAGCGACCCCGGCAAGGTCGACGAGGTCGCGCTGCTGGCGATCCTGCGGGCGCGCGGATTGCGGCGCATTCTGACCGAAGGCGGGCCGATGCTGCTCGGCTCGTTCATGCAGTGCGACATGCTCGACGAGCTGTGTCTGACGATCGCGCCGTACGTCGTCGGCGGGCTGGCGCGGCGCATCGCGACGGGTCCCGGTCAGGCGCTGACCCGCATGGACTGCACCCACGTTCTGAGCGACGATGCCGGCTACCTGTACACGCGCTACGTGCGGGCCCCGGCCTCCTAGCCCGGCGAAACGGCGTGGGATGGCTACTGTGGTCGGCATGAGTCGGCACATCAGGTCCGCGACGACCCTGGTCGCCCTGACCGCGTTGCTGACCGGCTGCGTCCCGGGTCTGGGCGCGGACCCGCGCTTCGCGACCAATGCCGGCGCCCGACCGCAAGGTGCGGCCACGACGAAGCCCGCGCCCAGCGGTCCGCCCCCGATCGCCGCCCCCAAGAACGACTTGTCGTGGCGCGACTGCACGTCGAAAGTGTTCACCGACGCCGGCATCCGCCCGGCGCCCGGCGGTGTCCAGCTGGATTGCGCGAACTACGACGCCGACCTCGACCCGGTGAACGGCGGGTCGGGGACCGTGACCATTGGCGTGGTGCGCGCCCGGTCGAATCAGACTCCAAAGGACGCGGGCCCCCTCGTCTTGACCACGGGCTCCGACGTGCCGTCCTCGGCGCAGTTGCCGGTGTGGCTTTCCCGGGCAGGCGCCGACCTCTTGCAGGCCCATCCGATCGTCGCCGTAGACCGCCGCGGCATCGGCATGTCGAGCCCGCTCGACTGTCGGGATCACCTCGACCGACAGGCGATGCGCGATCAGGCGCAATTCCAGAGCGGCGACGACCCGGTCGCCAATCTGTCCGACGTCTCCAATACCGCCACAACTAACTGCACCGACGCCATCGCGCCCGGTGACAGCGCCTACGACAACTCACACGCCGCCTCCGACATCGAGCGACTGCGCAGTCTGTGGGACGTACCGAAGGTCGCACTGCTCGGCATCGGCAACGGTGCCCAGGTCGCGCTGGCCTACGCGTCGTCGCGGCCCGACAAGGTCGCCCGGCTGATGCTCGACTCCCCGATTGCGTTGGGGGTCAACGCCGAAGCGGCCGCCGAGCAACAGGTCAAAGGCCAGCAGGCCGCACTCGACGCGTTCGCCGCGCAATGCCTCGCGGTGAACTGCGCGCTGGGTCCCGATCCCAAGGGCGCCGTCAGCGCGCTGCTGGCCGATGCCCGCGCCGGTAGGGGGCCCGGCGGCGCATCGCTGGCCGAAGTCGTCAACGCCATCACCGTCGCGTTGGGCTTCCCCTCCGGCGGCCGCGTCAACGCCACGACGAGTCTGGCCAACGCGCTGGCGGCCGCCCGCTCCGGCGACGCCAACCAGCTGACCAACCTGATCAACCACGCCGATGCCACCCAGGACACCGACGGTCAGTTCGTCAACTCCTGCAGCGACGCGATCAATCGTCCGACCCCGGACCGGGTCCGCGAACTCGTGGTCGCCTGGGGCAAGCTCTATCCGCAGTTCGGCACCGTCGCCGCACTGGACTTGATCAAGTGCGTGCACTGGCCGACCATCTCGCCGCCGGCGCCGCCCAAGGACGTCAAGGTCGACGTCGTGTTGCTGGGCGTGCAGAACGACCCGATCGTGGGCTCCGAAGGCGTCGCCGCGACCGCGGCCACGATCATCAATGCGAACGCGGCCAGCCGGCGGGTGATGTGGCAGGGCATCGGCCATGGCGCGAGCATCTATACGCCTTGCGCGGTTCCGCCGATGGTCGGCTATCTCGACAGCGGCAAGCTGCCGGCAACCGACACGTACTGTCCCGCCTGACACTTCGGGGCCGGCGCCGGTGTACGGTGCGCTGGTGACGGGAGCTGACTCGACTCGATCCGGCTTACGCGCCTCGCTGCTGGCCGCATTCGGCCCCCGGACCGGCCCGCCGAGTACGGCGACAATCCTGCGCTCGGCGCTGTGGCCGCTCGCCATTCTCTCGGTTTTGCACCGCAGCATCGTGCTCACCCTCAACGGCAACATCACCGACGACTTCAAGCCGGTCTACCGGGCGGTGTCGAACTTTCGGCACGGCCTGGACATCTACAACGAGCACTTCGATTACGTGGACCCGCACTACCTGTATCCGCCGGGTGGCACGCTGCTGATGGCGCCCTTCGGATACCTGTCCTTCACGCCGTCGCGCTACCTGTTCATCGGAATCAACACCGTGGCGATCCTGATTGCCTGGTACCTACTGCTGCGGTTGTTCAACTACACGCTGTCCTCGGTGGCCGCCCCCGCCCTGCTGCTGGCCATGTTCTGCACCGAAAGCGTGACCAGCACGCTGGTGTTCACCAACATCAACGGCTGCGTGCTGCTGGCCGAAGTGCTTTTCTTGCGGTGGCTGCTGGACGGGAAAGTCGGCCACCAGTGGTGGGCCGGCCTGGTAATCGGGCTCACCTTGACGCTGAAACCCGTGCTCGCGCCGCTGCTGTTGCTGCCTCTGCTCAACCGCCAATGGCGCACGCTGGTACCGGCCATCGCGGTCCCCGCCGTCGTCAACCTGGCCGCGTGGCCATTGCTTAGCGACCCGATGGACTTCGTCACGCGCACGCTGCCGTACATCGGCGGCACCCGGGACTACTTCAACAGCTCGATCGAGGGCAACGGCGTGTACTTCGGCCTGCCCACCTGGCTGATCGTGTGCCTGCGAATTCTCTTCATCCTGATTGCGATCGGCGCGCTGTGGCTGCTGTACCGCTACTACCGAACCCGGGACCCGCTGTTCTGGATCACCAGCTCGTCGGGTGTGCTGTTGCTGTGTTCCTGGCTGGTGCTGCCCCTGGCCCAGGGCTACTACTCGATGATGCTGTTCCCGTTCCTGATGACCGTGGTGCTGCAGAACTCGCTGATCCGCAACTGGCCGGCGTGGCTGGGGATCTATGGCTTCCTGACGCTCGACGACTGGCTGATTTACAAGTACATGAGGTACGGCCGCGCGCTGCACTACCTGAAGATCACCTACGGTTGGTCGTTGCTGCTGATCGTCGCATTCACCGTGCTGCTCTTCCGCTACCTGGACGCCAAGGCCGAGAACCGGCTGGATGACGGCATCGATCCCGCGTGGCTGACGGCCGAGCGCGAGCGCGACGCGGTGATCGCAGGCGCGGCGGAGCCGGGCGCAGCGGGACAGCGCCATCCGAGCTAGCGTGGACGCATGAGTTCCCCCGACCTGTCGCAGCCCAAGGTGCAACTCAGCGATGACGAGTGGCGCAAGAAGCTCTCGCCGCAGGAGTTCGACGTGCTGCGTCGCGCCGGCACCGAGCGGCCGTTCGTCGGTGAGTACACCGACACCAAGACCCAGGGCGTTTACGAGTGCCGGGCCTGTGGCACTGAATTGTTCCGCAGCACGGAGAAATTCGACTCGCATTGCGGCTGGCCGTCGTTCTTCGACCCGGCTAACTCCGACGCGGTGATCCTGCGTCCCGACCACTCGCTGGGG
>DASYJS010000247.1:0-5208 GCA_035996225.1 Mycobacterium sp.
GGCGCAGGTGCTGCAACTGCTGCGGCTGCCCGACGAGCGGTTGGAGGACCTGCTGGAGCTGGCCCACCAGGTGCGGATGCGCTGGTGCGGCCCGGAGGTCGAGGTCGAGGGCATCATCAGCCTCAAGACCGGCGGCTGTCCCGAAGACTGCCATTTCTGCTCTCAATCCGGGCTGTTCGCCTCGCCCGTGCGCAGCGCGTGGCTGGACATCCCGATGCTGGTCGAGGCGGCCAAGCAGACCGCGAAGACCGGCGCCACCGAGTTCTGCATCGTCGCCGCCGTGCGGGGGCCGGACAAGCGGCTGATGTCCCAGGTCGCCGCCGGCATCGCGGACCATCGACAGGGTGTCCCAGCGCTCCTCCCAGGAGTGGGTGGTCACCACCTCGGGGAAGTAGGACTTGGCGGTCTCCAGGTTGTGGTTGTAGCGGTGCACGCCCATCGACGCGAGCTCGTCAACCTGCTCGGCGGTCAGCATGCCCAGCGAGCAGGCGATGTTGATCTCGACCTCGTTGCGAATCGCCTCGATACCGGCCGCAACCTGGGACATCAGCCGCTTGTCCGGACCACGCACGGCGGCCACGATGCAGAACTCGGTGGCACCCGACTTCGCCGTTTGTTTGGCCGCCTCGACGAGGCTGGGAATGTCCAGCCAGGCGCTGCGCACCGGCGAGGCGAACAGGCCAGACTGGGAGCAGAAATGGCAGTCCTCGGGGCAGCCACCGGTCTTGAGGCTGATGATGCCCTCGACCTCGACCTCGGGGCCACACCAGGCCATCCGCACCTCGTGGGCCAGCGCCAGCAGTTCCTCGAGGCGTTCCTCGGGCAGCTGCAGCACCTCAAGCACCTGATCCCGGCTCAATCCCTCGCCGCGCAGCAGAACCTGCCGACGGGCTACCGCCAAAATGTCTGCGTCATGGCCGGCTTCGGCTGTGGGTCGAGTTGCCGCTTGAGTCACCAAGTACTCCCCTGCATCTTTATCGCGTCCGCGCGCTGCGGTCACATCCGCCACAACGTCGTGGCAGCCTGAACGAAACGGTGTTCAAAGTAGGGTAACGGCCCGCGCGTACGCGCCCGCGATGTGGGCGAGCCGGGACCGAGGATATGGCGTCGGCAGGGGTATACGACCACGATGGCTGCTCCACATGTCGAGTACCTGGCACACCACTGGATTGTGTTGGCGGTGCCGGCCTTCTTGCCGGCGGTGATCGTCGTCGCCGTAGTCCTCTACGTCGCGCTGCGGGACCGCCGCGCCGGCCGGGCCGACGATTCCCACGAGCCAGCCAAAGCTCCCGACGACAAGGGTGATTGACAGGCCCTCAATCGGGGCATTACACATTGGATCTTGAACCTACCCGGCAGTAAGAAGTGTTCGCTGGAGCAAGTCTTCCGGGACCGTCCGGCGCAGTAGGGAGGACATGACAATGCTGTCAACAGGACTACCGCTTCTTGCCGAGCCGTCGGCCCGCGGTGCCGGACTCAACCAGGTGATCGGGCTCTCGATCGCCGCGATGGTGATCACCTTGGTCATGTTGTGGGTGGGCCATGCCCACCGCACTCACCGCATCACGTGGTTGGCCCGGATCGCCGACAAGCTGGGCCAGATATTCCGCCGGCCCAGCTGGGTGGCGCTGCCGGTCCTGATTTACACCACATCGATCATCTGCGCCCTGTTCGGCTTCATCTGGGACGTCAGCTGGCACATCGGCAACGGACGCGACCCCGGCCCCCTGGCCAACCCCGCGCACTACTTCATCATCATCGGGTTGTTCGGGATCTTCCTGGGGGGAATGACGGCGATCGTCCTGCCCTTCGACCGGCCCGGCCCGGCGGCGGTGCGCATCACGCGTAACTGGCATGCACCGGTCGGCGGTGTGCTGATGGCCGGCTGCGGGCTGTACGCGATGACGGGGTTCCCGCTCGACGACGTCTGGCACCGCATCTTCGGGCAGGACGTCACCCTTTGGGGCCCAACGCATTTGATGATGATCGGCGGCGCCTGTTTTTCGCTTTTCGCGGTGCTGATGCTGGAGCGCGAGGGCGAGGCCAAGGAAGGCGACGAGGTCCACCACGGCGTCTTCATCACGTTCCTGCGCTACCTGTCTTTCGGCGGAATGTTCATCGGCCTGTCGGTCTATCAGATCGAATACGACTTCGGCGTCGAACAATTCCGTCTGGTGTTGCAGCCGATGATGATCGCATTCGCGGCGACCCTGGCGGCCGTCGCCGCCCGCGTCACCATGGGCCGCGGCGCGGCGATCGTGGCGGCGTTGTTCGCCATCGCCCTGCGCGGTGGGGTCGCGTTCTTAGTCGGTCCGATCCTGGGGGCTCCGATCAACTGGTTCCCGCTATATCTGGGCCCCGCGTTGGTGGTCGAGCTGCTGGCGCTGACCCCGCTGCTCAACCGCCCCTTGGTTTTTGGCGCTATCGCCGGGCTGGGTGTGGGCACCGCCGGGCTGTGGCTGGAGTCGCTGTGGATCGGGACGGTGTACCACTACCCCTGGCCGGTCAGCATGTGGGGCGAAGCCCTGGCGATGGCCGTGCCGGTAGCCGTGCTGGCCGGTCTGTGCGGGGCGCTGTTCGGCATGGTGCTCACCGGCCAACGCCTGCCGAGTCGCCCGATCGGCATCTCGATCGTGGTGGTTACCGTGCTGGCGGTCGGCGGCGCTGTGGCCAATGGATTGCATATCGTTGTGCCGCAACAAGATAGCGCCACGATTACGTTGACGGACCAGCCCAGCGCTCCCGGACAGCGCATGGTATCGGCCGATGTCCAGCTATCGCGGCCCGATATGGTTGGCCCGCAGCCGGATTGGGTGACGATTCTGTCCTGGCAGGGCCGGATGGAAAATCAGCGTGGCCTGGTAATCGACCGGCTCGAACGAGTCGGCCCGGGACACTACCGCTCGACCCAACCGGTTCCGGTCTGGGGATCGTGGAAGACGCTGCTGCGAGTGCAAGACGGCTACACGATGACGGGCGTGCCGATATATGAGCCGGCCGACGACGCCATCCCGGCAGCCGAGGTTCCCGCCCTGTCGTTGATCCACCGCCCGTTCGTGCAGGAAGTCACCATCCTGCAGCGTGAACGCGACCAGAACGCCCCGGCTTGGTTGTTTACCGCCGGCTCGATCCTGGTTTTGATCTTCACGCTGATGGTTATCGCCGGCCTGACCTGGGGGGCGGGCCGGCTAGGTAACTCCGTCACCGAGCCGGAACCGGTTGAGGAGAAGCAACCACTACCCCGGGCGGCGTAGGCGATGACGGTACGCGGCACGCTCACTGCGGCGTGGGTGCCGGTGCTGATATGCGGCCTGGTTGCCTGTGGCGGTTCGCCGGGCCACGGCTCCGCTGGCGCGTTGAACATCGACGTCACCATTTCCAAGGGCCAGGTCACCCCGACGAACGCGATGCTGCAGGCAAAGGTCAAGCAGCAGATCACCCTGCATGTCGCCAGTGATGCCACCGACGAGCTGCACGTGCACTCGGTGCCCGATCAGAAGTTCCAAGTCGCTGCCCAACCCAACCAAGTGTTTCACTTCAGCGTCGACGTCCCGGGCAACGTCGAAGTCGAACTCCATCATCTGGACCGCACGATAGCGACCATTCAAGTCGAGCCGTGACGGCCGAACCTGTGCTGCTGGCGCACGGTCTGGGCGGGTCGAGCGATCTTCCGGTGCCCTACGCGTACGCGATGGTCGGTGCGGCATGGGCGTTGACGTTCACGTTCGCTTTGGTCGCCTTCGCCTGGCGGCAACCGCGGTTCGATCCGGAGGCGCCCGGCCACCCGCTGCCGGCGTGGGTGACGACGCTGGTCGACGCCCGCGCGACGCGCTGGACGATCGCTGGCGTGGCCTTGGCTTTCGCGGTGTGGGTGGTGGCGGCCGGGGTGTGGGGTCCGCAAACGCAAGCCAACGGCCTGCCCGGGGCGTTCTACGTGCTGCTGTGGGTCGGGCTGGTCGCGCTGTCGCTGGCTTTCGGGCCGGTCTGGCGCGTGGTGTCACCGATGCGCACGGTGTATCTCCTACTGCGGCGCGCCGTGCCGGAACGGCTGAGCCGGCCGCGGATGTCCTACCCGGAAAGCTGGGGATACCGTCCGGCCGCGGTGGGCCTGTTCGCCTTCGTCTGGCTGGAATTGGCGAGCCCGAACTCGGCAGCACTGCCGTGGGTGCGGGCCTGGTTGCTGGTCTACGCGGTGGTGTTGCTGGTCGGGGCGTGGCTGTGCGGGCAGCGCTGGCTGGCCAGGGCCGACCCGTTCGGCGTGTACAGCACGGCGGTTTCGCGGCTGTCCCCGTTCCGCCGGTCGGCGACGACCGGGCAAATCGTCGTCGGTAACCCGTTCGACCATCTGCCGTCGCTGCCCGTGCGACCGGGTGTGGTTGCGGTGCTGGCGGTGCTGCTCGGGTCGACGGCGTTCGACAGCTACTCGTCGTCGCCGACCTGGCGCAACTTCGCCGACCGGCTGTCCCGCCTGGCCCAGGGCGTGCCGGTGACACTGTCGTCGTCGGTGCTGCGCACCGTCGGGCTGCTGGCCTTCGTTTCGGTTGTCGCACTGACCTTTTCGCTTGCCGCCCGGGCAGCCGGCGGGCTCGAGCGCGAGCAGCGACGCGCACTGCCCGGCCAGCTGGCGCACTCGCTGATCCCGATAGTGGTGGGCTACATCTTCGCGCATTACCTCTCCTACCTGGTCGAGCGCGGACAGCAAGCCGTCATCGCCCTTGCCGATCCATTCGGCCATGGCTGGAATCTGCTGGGGCTGGCGCATCTGCAGGTGGCCTACGTGTTGTCCCAGCACCCGCCGGTATTGGCCGGCATCAAGGTGACCTGCGTGGTGACCGGGCACATCGTCGCGGTGATCGCGGCCCACGACAAGGCGCTGCGACTCCTGCCGGCCGGACATCAGCTCACCGGACAGCTCACCATGATGCTGGTCATGGTCGGTTACACCTTCACCGGCTTGTACCTGCTCTTCGGCGGATAGCTCAGCTGATCAGGTGCTCGGCGCGTCTGTTGCCGTCCCAGCGACGCAGGCCGGCGAAGCTGCCCTCGATCCGGGCCGGCCGGCCCGCGATGCGCAGCGCCCGTCCCAACTGGGCGCCGCCCACCCGGCGCGCCAGCGTGACGTGTGCGGTCCACTGGCCGGGCAGGCTGTTGGCCATCGGCGCGGGCAGATGCGGAAGGCACAGCCGGTGCACCTCGGCGTGCAGCGCC
>DASYJS010000248.1:0-20860 GCA_035996225.1 Mycobacterium sp.
TATCAACCTCGGACTCGTCGGGTTCGCGGGAACGCCCTACCTGCTCGTGCCGCCGACCCCGCAACACCAGGCCACCATCGATGCCCTGCCGAAGCTGCAGTTCGGCGACGGCACGGCGACCGGTGAAGCCATCTACACCGCTCTGCATGCGATCGACGCGATCAACATCGCCGGCGGGGACACTCCGCCGCCGGCCCGGATTGTGCTGCTGTCCGACGGCGGCGAGAACCGACCGACAGATCCCGGTGATCCGCACGACGGCGCCTACACCGCCGCGCGCCTGGCCAAGGACCAGGGCGTGCCCATCTCGACGATCTCGTTCGGCACCCCGACCGGCAGCATCAGCCTGGACGGGGTGCGAGTCAATGTCCCCGTCTCTTCGGACCAGATGAAGACGATCGCCCGGCTGGCCGGCGGACAGTCCTACACCGCGGCTAATCTCGCCGAGCTCAACAAGGACTACAACGCCATCCAGAACGAGATCGGGTATCGAGTCGTGGCCGGGCCCGGCGGTTCCGGGTGGCTACGCCTCGGTGTGCTGACCGCTCTGATCGCCACGGTGTTGGCGCTGCTGATCAACCGGCGGCTGCCGGCCTAGGCCTTGCGCGGTCGCCGTTACTTTGACAGCCTCGATGGATGAGTAAGGCTACCCTAACTACCGAGTTGCCGATATCGGCCGAGACGGCGGCGGGCCTGGCGCGCAAGCCCCAGATGGTGCAGTTCGTGCTTGGGCCGTTCCTGCAAACGCCGAGGTTGACGGTGCCCGAGCGGCTCGAGGTCGGTACCCGCGGTTCGGCGCGGTTGTGGTGGTTCGGCATCATCCCGTCGTGGACACACCATCTGGTGATCGTGAAGCTCGACGCCGCAGAGATCGAGACGCGCGAGCATGGCGGGCCGGTACACACATGGAACCATCGGCTGACCTTCGCGCCGATCGGTGAGAACCGGTGCCTGTACACCGACGAGATTGAGACCGATGACGGGCTGTCGGGTTTTGTCACGCGCCTGTTCATTCGGGTGATGTTCCGTCACCGGCACCGCCGCTGGCGGTTGCTGACCGAAATTCTTGCCGCTTAACCCCACGCCTGCCGGCCTAATCGATCAGGCGGGCAGCCTGCGGTTCAGGAACAGACCGGCCAAGACCGCGCCGGCCATGAGGACCGAACCGAGCAGCATCCACGCCAGGCTCGCGTCGCCCTTCACGGTCTCGTAGCCGATCTGGCGCTGCAACGTCCCGTAAACCTCCTTGAGCGAATCGAGGCTGTTGGCATGGAACGCCTGGCCGTCGGTGATCTTGCAGATTTCCTGCAGGGTCTGATCATCGACCGGAACCGGGATGGTGGCGCCCTGATAGACGACGGTGCCGTCGGGCGTACCGAAGGAGATCGTCGAAATCTGCACGCCCTGGTCTTTGGCCGCCCGCGCCGCGGTGAACGCTCCCTGCGGAGCGTTGGGGTCCAGCGGGACGTTCTCGGCGCCGTCGGACTCCAGCACAATGCGTGCCGGTGGCGGACCGTCGCCGCCTCCCATGACCGCACCGACCGTGGCAATTGCCTGCAGTGCGGTGAAAAGGCCTTCGCCGGTGGCGGTTTTCGGCGCCGGCTGCAGGCCGTCGATCGCGGCTTTCACTGCGCCGCGGTTCGTCGTCGGAGAAACCAGCAGGGTGGCGTTGGCCGCGAATGCCACCAGCCCGAGGTTGATGGCCGGGGTCAACTCGTCGGCGAATTGCTTACCGGCCTCCTGCGCGGCGGCCAGCCGGTTCGGAGCCACATCGGTGGCGGCCATGGACTCCGAGACGTCGATCACCAGCATCACGACCGCGCGGTTCAGCGGAATCCGGACCTCGGTGGTCGGCCCGGCCATCGCCGTCGTCAGTAGCACCAACGACGTCGCGAGCAGGATCGTCGGGACGTGCCGCCACCGGGACAGACGAGCAGGCGCGACGCGCTCCAGCACTTCCATGTTGGCGAACCGCAGCACCCGGCGCCGTCGGGCGAATTGCTGGACGACGTAGACCCCTATCACCAACAGCACGGCCAGTAGGACGAGGAAGAACCAGCCGTTCTGAAAGCCCGTGATCGACACCGGACCCAGCAGGGGCAACTTCATGTGAAATCACAGTATTCGTCAACTGTTGACGGCGCACGGCGCCCCGTTCAGCCAGCGACAAGGTCGCGACGCTGGGTGAACTTGATGTCGAGACTGCGCAGATGGGTCTGCAGCCCCGCGTCCTGGACGGGAATCAAGTGGGCGGGCTCGTCGGTCTCGTTGAAGTGGGCGTGCCACATGCCCGGCGGGGTGGTGAAGGCACCGCCGGCCTGCCAATCCACCCGGACTGGATCGACGATATTGCCGCGCTCGTCGAGGCGTGTGCCCAGCAGCGAGTAACAGCCGCTGGGTGGCGCATCGAGGATCAAATCCAGTGCGACCGACTGGTGCCGGTGCGGGCGCTGCTCCTGATTCGGTGGCAGCACCCCGAACATGGCCCACAGGACGTGGGTGATGGTCAGCGTCTGTTCCTGGTTCTCGTTGGCCAGCAGCACACTCACCCGGCTCTTGTCGTTGGCGCCGGGACGCGAGGCGATTTCCTCCAGCTTGGTCACCGCGTCCGACCGGCGGAACTTGGTCGCCCGGAACCTGGGCTCGCGCGCTTCGGCCCCGAGATAGCGCAGCAGCGGCTCGTCGTGCACCCAGTACATGGCCGCCTCGGAGTCGGCGTAGAACACCGAGCGGGCACCCGCGGGCAGGGTCAGAAAGTCGCCCTTCTCCCACTTGACCAGCTGGCCGTTGACGGCGGCGAAGCCGTGCCCGAAGAGCACGTAATACAGCTGCGAGGTGGCGTTGGGGCTGGTGTCGATCTGCTCGCCGGCGTGGATCCGCAGGAAGTTGGCCAGCAGCGCGGGACTGGTCGCCGCGCCGGCCTTGATGCCCAGCTCCGTAGACAGGTCCAGCGGCACCACACCGGTCGGCTGATCCATGTACAGGTCGGGTCCGAACTGGGTAATCGGAACCTGCGGCGCATATCCAGACCCGATCGGATTGGCGGCCTTGGAGTACTCGAAGTAGCAGGCGTCGTCCGCCCAGTCGGCAAAACGGCCCTCGAACCCGTACTCGGCCACGTTGGTCATCGGCGCGGGAATGGTCGGGTCCAGGTTCACGGCCACTGTCTGGGCTCGGTTCGCAGTGGACATTGCGCGGCTCCTTTAAAACCTGGTGCATCTCGTGTTTAAATCGTATCTATCTTGTATCTCAGTGTCAATACTGGCAGGTACACGGGCTGGGTGTACGGTCATAGACACAGTTGAGATACGACTTAGCTACCAGAAGGGGCACAGTGGCAGCGAAGGATTCTCGGCCGGGCACGGCCAAGGACCGCGCCCTGGATTACGTCAAAACACAGGTGCTCACCGGAGCGTTTCCCGGCGGCGAGCTGATCAGCGAGGGTGACATCGCCAGCGCGCTGGGGATGTCGCGAACGCCGGTGCGCGAGGCCTTCCTGCGCATGGAGGCCGAGGGCCTGCTGCGGCTGTATCCGCAGCGCGGTGCTCTCGTCGTCCCGGTGTCGCCCGACGAGGTCCGCTCGGTGATCGAGGCCCGGCTGGTGCTGGAGCAGTTCGCCACCAGGAAGGTGGTCGGACGCGGCCCCACCGCCTGCGCCGCGGTGTTCGAGCGGTTGTCGGGCGCGATGGCGCGCCAGCGCGACGCCGCGGCCGCAGCCGACTGGCGGGAATTCGTCGACGCCGACCGAGCCTTCCACACCATCACCCTGGACGAGTCGGGGAATGGGATTTTGTCGGGTTTCTACTCGTCGTTGCGCGACCGTCAGATGCGGATGATCGGCGAATCGTCGCTGCGCGAACCGGATCGGGTGACGACGATCCTGCACGAGCATCTCGGTATCGCCGAAGCACTGCGCGACGGCGATCTGCCGGGCGCGCTGCAGGCCGTGCAGACCCACCTCGCCAGCACCGTGCGCGCGATCGGCCTCACCGTCGATCCGTCGCTGCTCTGACTCAGCAGAGCCCCGGCCGACACGGTCGCCTGCTCGCGCCAAAACAGTCCAAATCCGAGATCTGCCGTGCTAAAAATCCCTACTAGGTCACCCTCTTCGGGCGGGGTTCAACCGACGGCGCTTCGGCGTTTTACCCTGCCCACGAAAGGCAACGACGCCATGGATTTTGGGTTGCTACCGCCGGAGATCAACTCCGCCCGCATGTATGCCGGTCCCGGGTCGGGCCCGATGCTGGCCGCCGCGGCGGCCTGGGATGCGACGGCCGCTCAGCTGGAATCAGCTGCCAGCGGCTACTTTTCGGAAATCTCGGGTTTGGCCGGGCAGACGTGGTTTGGCCCGTCGTCGATGCGGATGGCTGCTGCAGCGGCACCCTATGTGGCGTGGCTGAACGCTGGCGGTGCGCAGGCCGTCCAAACCTCGGCGCAGGCATATGCGGCGGCAGCGTCCTATGAGGCGGCGTTCGCCATGACGGTGCCCCCACCGGTGATCGCAGCCAACCGCGCCCAGCTGATGACGCTGATCGCGACCAACTTTTTCGGGCAGAACACTCCGGCGATCGCGGCCACCGAAGCCCAGTACGGGGAGATGTGGGTCCAAGACGCTACCGCCATGTACACCTATGCCGCCGACTCGACGACCGTGAGCACGCTGACGTCGTTCAACGAGCCGCCGCAGACCACCAACCAGGCCGGGCAGGGTGATCAGGCCCGCGCGATGGCCCAGACCGTGGGCAAGACGACCAGCGCCCGCACCCAGTCCCTGGTGCAGCAGGTGTCGACCAACGCCACGGTCCAGCCCCCCGACTACACCATCTCCCTCCCGCCCGGCCAATCTGCCAACGTGCCGCCCGGCAGCGTCATCTCCGTCGGGACCAACACACAGATGGCCGTCAACGCCGGCTCGGTCCTTGTCTCGCCCAACGACATCGCCGGCGGCTTCGCAGTCCACGCCGCCAACGCTTCCTCCATTACCCTCCAGCCCGGCACCGCCTTTCTCGCCGGCCCTGGGTGGTCGGAGGGGGGTGTCGCGGTCACACCCGGCCTCATCACCGTTGGCCCCACACCTGTCACCCTCACCTCCACCCCCCTGCTTCCCATTCTCGGGTCCACGGGCACCCTCAACGCCGGCTCGGTCATACTCGGCCCGGGAACAAGCATCACCACCATCGGCAACACCGCCACCGGCATCGCCGGCTTCGCCGGCGCCACCATCACCAACGTCTCCGGCACCGTCACCTACACAGCCACCAGTCCGATTCCCGGACTCGTCGCGTTGAGCAGCTCACCGGGCCTGGCCGGAACCGCCGGAATCCAACCCCAACTCAACGCCGATGGGCTTGCGGACTGGGCCCGCCGCCTTATCCCTGCCGGCGAGGCGGCCGCCGCTTTAGCGTAAGGCGCTTGTCGGAGCCCCTCGATATACTCGAACACATGTTCGATGCATCAAGCTTGCTCGCTCGAATCGGCGACGCCGCGCGAGCGGAGGCCACGGCGGCGGCGACACGCCTGCTCGCGATCGGCGAGCTGTTCAGGTTGCGGTTGGCCCAGCACGGCGAACGCGAGCACTGGGCGGCCGACACCAGCGATGCGGTGGCTGCCGAAACCGCCGCCGAACTCGGCACCAGCGTGGCGATGGGCCACAGCAACCTGCGTTACGCCCGCGCCATGCATGAACGGCTGCCGGCTGTAGCCGCCGTTTTTCGGGCCGGAGACATCGACTTCCGGCTCTTTCGCACCATCGTGTTTCGCACCGACCTGATCGTCGACGCCGAGGCGCTGGCCGCGGTGGATGCCCAACTGGCCACCAAAGCACCGCGCTGGCCGTCGATGACCAGCTGGAAGCTCGCGACAGATCGATCGCGTAGTCGCCAGGATCGACCGCGACGCGGTGCGCCGATCACGCGAGTATGCGGCGGACCGTTATATGGAGGTCACCGCGATTGGACCCGGGCATGGCGCTGATCAACGGGACGGTTTTTGCGACGACGGGGCAAGCGCTCGATCGGCGGCTCGACGAACTCGCCAAGACGGTGTGCGATGACGATCCACGCACGATCGGGCAGCTGCGCGCCGACGCGCTGGGCGCACTGGCGGCCGGCCGGTACCGGCTGGCGTGCGGATGCGACAGGGCCGACTGCCCGGCCGGTTCCGCGCCCCGGCAGCCCAACTCCGTCGTGATTCACGTGGTCGCCGAAAGCGCTACCGTGGACGGGTCCGGTGCGGCTCCAGGATTTCTCTACGGCGACGGCATCATCCCGGCCGAGATCGTGCGCGAGCTGACGAAATCAGCCAAGCTACAACCGATTACAACGCCGACGACTCCGGAATCCGGATATCTGCCGTCGGGGGCCCTGATGGAGTTCGTGCGCGCCCGCGACCTCACCTGCCGAGCGCCGGGTTGCGACCGGCCGGCGACGCTCTGCGACATCGAGCACACCGTGCCGCACGCCGACGGTGGCGCCACCCACCCATCGAACCTCAAGTGCCTGTGCCGAAACACCCGGTACTGACGACGGTCTACACCGGCCGCAAAGCAGCGGTATGACATCTCGCCGCCGGAACAAACTCGGTCGGTTTATTGGGATCGGTAGCAACCCGGCCCGTATCTAATGCTTCGCGTAGACAAATACCTATGCGACGGATTCAGTGCGGGCAGTTACTGATCGTCAGCATCTTCAAGGGAAGGGAGCGAGGCCGTGGCGCACTATCGTCGTACCGTGAAGAGGATGCTCGGTGGAACGCTGCTGTCGGGTGGTATCGCCGTGGCCCTTTTGGGCGTCGGAGCCCCTACGGCGCAGGCCGAGCCGTACTTTGGGCCGTGGACATGCTGCCCCGGACAGCAAGAAGGACATCCCCAGGGTCCGGGCCCGGGATGCCCTTTTTCGGGTGCGGCGGTTAACTGGGACAGGAATGTCTGCCACACATGGTGGACCGTCTACCATGGGCACGGAAACGCCGGGCCCTACACTTGGGATGGGCCTGCTGCACCGCCGCCCGAGGCGACGCAGAAGCCATGGTGCGGTTTCCCATTCATGTGTTCAGGAACACCATAATCAGCGGCTGGTAGCACGGGTTGAACCAGAAGTACACATGGGGTGGGAGCGAGATGCTCTCAAAGCTGTAGCACGGCCCAACACCCGAGAAGTCCGTGGAGTGTGCTTTAGCTAGTCGCTACCATCACCTGCTCAAGACTTTTTGGGGCTGGCGCGACCAGCAACTGCCCGACGGCACCATCATCTGGACACTGCCCGACGGGCACACCCACGTCACCACCCCCGGCAGCACTCTGCTCTTCCCCGCCCTGTGTGTCAGCGGCGACCCGCCGCCGGTCGTCAGGATGCCGGACACGCAGTCCGCCAACCGCGGAGCGATGATGCCGATCCGGACCCACACCCGCGCGCAGAACCGCGCCGCTCGCATCGCCGCCGAACGCCAACACAATCGAACCTCCCGCGAAGCGCGCAAAAAGCGCTGGGAGTACGCCCACGTTGGATCGTCCGATGACGACGAGCCGCCGCCGTTCTAGGCGGCGGTGTGGGGGTGGCTAATGGTGGCGGATCGTCGCACTGCTGTGCCGGCGATTGCTCATGGGATCGCGTGCCGACTTCTGGTGTTCAAGTTGCCGGATCAGCTCGCGCTTTGCTTCGCTAAGAGCGTGGGTGATGTCCGGATTCTCAGCGACCGCGACTAGCGGCGCATGGCCGGGCAGGCTCGTACGCAAAGTGACGCGCTGCTCCTTACCGTCGCGGTCCTGCAACGATGCTTCCACATCCACGTCCCGCGGATCCCATCGTCCCAGCAGGTGCGGACCGAGCGTCGATAACGCCTCCAATACGTGCGGGCGTTCCTTTTCTTTGAAGCCCGCACCGATATGAAGCACGTTCTTGCCGAAGATATCTCGCTGTTCGTCGTCAGATTTCATCGCCCAGCGCTTTGCTGCTCAGCGAATCCGCTCAGGAATCGAATTCAGGGCGTGAAGTACATGTACCGCGAGCTCGCCGGCGGCGACGTCGTCAATTGACGAGTTCGTCGTCAAGGTCTCCTGGACGAGTTTTACGCGCTGTTCATAGGGCGAGAGAAGTGCTGACTTAGCTGCCATGGGTTTCTTTCCCAAATCTTTTGAATCGGCGACGACACAACTTGAACAGTCATGTGACGATGTACCGCCGATAGATTCAGAGTACTCCGTTCCCAGCATGCACCGGGGGCAGGCTAACCGACCAGCACCGCATACCGCGGCTTGATGACCTCATCGATGACCGCCAGTCGCTCGTCGAACGGAATGAACGCTGACTTCATCGCATTGATGGTGAACCGCTCGAGGTCGCTCCACCCGTAGCCGAAAGCCTGTACCAGACGGTGCATCTCGAGGCTCATCGTGGTGTCGCTCATCAGCCGGTTGTCGGTGTTGACAGTGACCCGGAACCGCGCCCTGGCCAGCAGATCGAACGGGTGGTCGGCAATGCTTTTGACCGCGCCGGTCTGCACGTTCGAGCTTGGGCATAGCTCCAGCGGAATTCGCTTGTCGCGCAGAATCGATGCCAGCCTGCCCAACTGGACGCCGCGTCCCTCGACGATCTCGATATCGTCGACGATTCGCACCCCATGACCAAGCCGGTCGGCGCCGCAGAACGCGATCGCGTCGTGAATGGACGGCAGGCCGAATGCCTCACCGGCATGAATAGTGAAGCGCGCGTTGTGGTCTCGCATGTATTCGAAAGCATCCAGGTGCCGCGTGGGCGGGTTGCCGGCCTCGGCACCGGCGATGTCGAAGCCGACAACGCCCTTGTCCCGGAACCGGACTGCCAGCTCGGCGATCTCGCGGGACAGCGCGGCGTGGCGCATCGCGGTGACCAAGAGACGCACGACGATCGGACGTCCGGCCGCGGCGGCGGCCTTCTCGCCGGCGGCGAAACCCTCCAGCACGGCGTCGACGATCTCGTCGAAGGACAGCCCGCGGTTGATGTGTAGCTCCGGAGCAAACCGGACCTCGGCGTAAACCACGGAGTCGGCGGCCAGATCTTCCACGCACTCGTAGCCGACGCGGTAGAGCGCCTCGGGGGTCTGCATCACCGCCACGGTGTGCGAAAACGGCTCCAGGTACCGCTCCAGCGAGCCGCTGTGCGACCGGGTGCGAAACCAGGTCGCCAAGTCTTCGGCGTCGGTGGCGGGCAGCTCGTCGTAACCGATCTGGCCGGCGATCTCCAGCACGGTCGAGGGACGCAATCCCCCGTCGAGGTGATCGTGCAGCAGCGCCTTCGGGGCTTTCTGGATCTGCCGCAACTCCAGCGGGGTACTCACTGGGTGATCCGCTCGATGATCAGCGGCCGCGACGCCGGTGCGGTGTCGCCGACGCTCCAGCCGCCGTCCAGCTCGGCCAGCGCGGCGCCAAACCGTTCGGGGGTGTCGGTGTAGAGACTGAACAACGGCTCACCGGCCGCAACCGGCTCGCCTGGGCGCCGATGAATCCGGACGCCGGCGCCGAACTGCACCTGCCCACCCGGGCGGGATCTACCCGCACCGAGTCGCCAAGCTGCCAGCCCCACTGCCATAGCGTCGATATTTCCCATTGTGCCGCTCCGCGCAGCGATCACGGTCTCTGAATGCGAACCGATTGGCAACGGTACCGACAAGTCGCCGCCCTGCGCGGCGACCAGCCGGCGGAATCGGTCCATCCCGGTACCGTCGCGCAGCGTCTGGGCGGGATCGCGACCGTCGATCCCGGCCAGCTCGAGCATCTCGGCGGCCAGTCGCAACGTCAGCTCCACGACGTCGGGCGGCCCGCCGCCGGCCAGCACCTCCAGCGCCTCGGCAACCTCGAGCGCGTTGCCGGCGGTCGCGCCCAGCGGGCAGTTCATATCCGTCAGCAGCGCATGCGTGGGCACGCCATTCGCGGCGCCCAACTCGACCATCGTGTGGGCCAGTTCGCGACACTGCGCCTCCGACGCCATCAGCGCCCCGTCACCGACCTTCACGTCGAGTACCAGCGCACCGATACCCTCGGCCAGTTTCTTGCTCATTATCGAGCTCGCGATCAGCGGCAAGGAGTCGACCGTCGCGGTGATGTCTCGCAGCGCGTACAGCTTTTTGTCGGCGGGCGCCAGCTCACCGGCGGCGAAAATCGCCGCCCCGATGTCGCACAGTTGTTGGCGCACTTGCCCGATGGAGATTTCCGCGGTGAAGCCCGCGATGGATTCCAGCTTGTCCAGGGTGCCGCCGGTATGGCCCAGCCCGCGGCCCGAGACCTTGGGTACCGCACCGCCGCAAGCGGCGACGACGGGCACCAACACCAGAGTGGTCTTGTCTCCGACCCCGCCGGTCGAATGCTTGTCCACGGTGGGCACCCCAAGATCGCTGAAATCCAACCGGGCCCCCGACGCCAGCATCGCCGCCGTCCATCTGGCGATCTCGCCGCGGTCCATGCCGCGCCAAAAGATCGCCATCAACAACGCCGCCATCTGCTCGTCGGCGACCCGGCCATCGGTGTGGGCATCGATGACCCAGTCGATCGCGGCGTCGGACAACCGGGCCCCGTCGCGCTTGGTCCTGATGACTGTAGGGGCGTCGAATGCGAAGTCGGTCAACGACGTTCCCGGGCCAGATCGTCGGCGTCGAACGGGTCGGGCAGCAGTTCCTCGAGGCGGCGCGGGCCGGCCGGATGTGCGATCAGCAGTTCGCGTCCGCCGTGCTCGAGCAGCAGTTGGCGGCATCGCCCGCACGGCATCAACAGCTCCCCCTGTGAGTCAACGCACACCAGCGCAATCAACCGGCCGCCACCAGTCGAATGCAGGGCAGACACCACTCCGCATTCGGCACAGAGACCCAGGCCATATGAGACATTTTCCACATTGCAACCGGTGACCACGCGACCGTCGTCGACCAGCGAGGCCGCGCCCACAGGAAATTGCGAATACGGGGCATAAGCTCCCATCGCTACTTGTATTGCTTTGTCCCGCAGCATATCCCAGTCAATGTCAGGCATACTGCTGCAACCCCAATCACCGATGGACTTACTCGAGAAAGCCACCCTAACTCTGACACGAAACCACTGGTCGCGGATAGCGTTGATTGGTTCCGGACGCATCGTTGCCGGGCTAAGCTCGATTGCCCGGCTTTGGTTTCGCGGACAACAGGTTATTAGCGGTTTTAAGGCGGTGAGGACTGGTTTGAGCACACAGGCGACAACCGCAGATTCTGCATCACCGACACCCCCACCGGAGTCGTCACGCAAGCGGCGTCCACCACGCACCCTCTATCGGGGAGATCCGGGCATGTGGTCGTGGGTGCTGCATCGCATCACCGGCGCGACGATCTTCTTCTTCCTGTTCGTGCACGTCCTGGATACCGCCCTGGTCCGGGTGAGCCCGCAGACCTACAACGAAGTGATCCAGACGTACAAGACCCCGATCGTGGGCCTGATGGAGTTCGGCTTGGTCGCCGCGGTCCTCTTCCACGCACTCAACGGGATCCGCATCATCTTGATCGACTTCTGGTCGGAGGGCCCCCGCCACCAGCGGCGGATGTTGTGGATCATCGGCGTCATCTACCTGCTGGTCATGGTGCCGGCGGCGGTGGCCCTCGGCGTTCACATGCTGGAGCACTTCCGATGAGCAGCCCCGACCTTCAGCTGGGCTCCCAAAACTCCAGAAGCGAAGTAGCGCCGGTCCAGCAGCGCAGCCGCGATCGCCCGGCCAGCCTGGACAATCCGAGGTCACCGCGCCGGCGCGCCGGCATCCCCAATTTCGAGAAATTCGCGTGGCTGTTCATGCGGTTTTCCGGCGTCGCGCTGGTGTTCCTGGCGATCGGGCACCTGTTCATCATGCTGATGTGGGAAAACGGCGTTTACCGCATCGACTTCAACTATGTGGCGCAGCGCTGGGCGTCGCCGTTCTGGCAATTCTGGGACCTGGCACTGCTGTGGCTGGCGCAATTGCACGGCGGTAACGGCCTGCGCACCATCATCGACGACTACAGCCGCAAAAACAGCACCCGGTTCTGGCTGAACAGCCTGCTGCTGTTGTCGATCGGGTTCACGTTGGTGCTGGGTACCTACGTGTTGATGACGTTCGACCCCAACATTTCCTGATTTAGGGAGGCGACCGGAGTTGATCCAGCAACACCGATACGACGTGGTGATCGTCGGCGCGGGCGGTGCCGGAATGCGGGCAGCCGTCGAGGCCGGCCCGCGGGTTCGCACCGCGGTGCTGACCAAGCTCTACCCCACCCGTAGCCACACCGGTGCGGCCCAGGGCGGCATGTGCGCCGCGCTGGCCAACGTCGAGGACGACAACTGGGAATGGCACACCTTCGACACCGTCAAGGGCGGTGACTACCTGGCGGACCAGGACGCCGTCGAGATCATGTGCAAGGAAGCCATCGACGCGGTGCTCGACCTGGAGAAAATGGGGATGCCGTTCAACCGCACCCCCGAGGGCCGCATCGACCAGCGCCGCTTCGGCGGTCACACCCGCGACCATGGCAAGGCCCCGGTGCGACGGGCGTGCTACGCC
Source organism: Mycobacterium sp. (assembly GCA_035996225.1). GTDB lineage: Bacteria > Actinomycetota > Actinomycetes > Mycobacteriales > Mycobacteriaceae > Mycobacterium. The sequence goes on from DASYJS010000248.1 coordinate 12,522, forward strand.
GCGGACCGCACCGGCCACATGATCCTGCAGACGCTCTACCAGAACTGCGTCAAGCACGACGTCGAGTTCTTCAACGAGTTCTACGCACTGGACCTGGTGCTCACCCAGACCCCCAGCGGCCCGGTGGCCACCGGCGTGGTCGCCTACGAGCTGGCGACCGGCCGGATCCACGTGTTCCACGCCAAGGCCGTCGTACTCGCCACCGGCGGCTCGGGCCGGATGTACAAGACCACCTCCAACGCGCACACGCTGACCGGTGACGGCATCGGCATCGTCTTCCGCAAGGGACTTCCGTTGGAGGACATGGAGTTTCACCAGTTTCACCCGACCGGACTGGCCGGTCTGGGCATCTTGATCTCCGAAGCCGTGCGCGGCGAGGGTGGCCGGTTGCTCAACGGCGAGGGCGAGCGGTTCATGGAGCGCTACGCCCCGACGATCGTCGACCTCGCCCCCCGCGACATCGTCGCCCGCTCAATGGTCCTCGAGGTGCTGGAGGGCCGCGGCGCCGGCCCGCACAAGGACTACGTCTACATCGACGTCCGCCACCTCGGCGCAGACGTGCTGGAAGCCAAGCTGCCCGACATCACCGAATTCGCTCGCACCTACCTGGGCGTCGACCCGGTGCACGAGCTGGTCCCGGTCTACCCGACCTGCCACTACGTGATGGGCGGCATCCCGACCACCGTCACCGGACAAGTGTTGCGGGACAACACCTCCACCGTCCCGGGCCTGTACGCCGCCGGCGAGTGCGCGTGCGTGTCGGTGCACGGTGCCAACCGGCTGGGCACCAACTCGCTGCTGGACATCAACGTCTTCGGCCGGCGCGCCGGCATCGCCGCGGCCAGTTACGCCCAAGGCCACGACTTCGTCGACATGCCACCGGATCCGGAGGCGATGGTAATCGGGTGGGTGGCCGACATCCTGTCCGAGCACGGCAACGAGCGCGTCGCCGATATCCGCGGCGCCCTGCAGCAGACGATGGACAACAACGCCGCGGTGTTCCGCACCGAGGAGACACTCAAGCAGGCGCTCACCGACATTCACGCGCTCAAGGAGCGCTACTCCCGAATCACCGTGCACGACAAGGGAAAACGTTTCAACAGCGACTTGCTGGAAGCCATCGAGCTGGGGTTCTTGCTGGAGCTGGCCGAAGTCACCGTGGTCGGTGCCCTGAATCGCAAGGAGTCCCGCGGCGGCCACGCCCGGGAGGATTACCCGAACCGGGACGACGTCAACTACATGCGCCACACGATGGCTTACAAGCAGGGCAGCGAGCTGTTGAGCGACATCGCGCTCGACTTCAAACCCGTCGTGCAGACCCGCTACGAACCCAAGGAACGGAAGTATTGATGTCTGTTGAAACGGCGAACGAGACGCAGGACCCGCCGTTGCCGCCGGTCCCGGACGGTGCGGTGATGGTGACCCTCAAGATCGCCCGATTCAATCCGGACGATCCCGATGCGTTCACGAAAACCGGTGGCTGGCAAAGCTTTCGGGTTCCGTGCTTGCCCAGCGACCGGCTGCTCAACCTGCTGATCTACATCAAGGGCTATCTGGACGGCACGCTCACCTTCCGACGATCCTGCGCCCACGGCGTATGCGGGTCGGACGCGATGCGGATCAATGGCGTGAACCGGCTGGCCTGCAAGGTGCTGATGCGCGACCTGTTACCCAAAAAGACGGGCAAGCCGCTGACCATCACAGTGGAACCGATCCGCGGGCTGGCCGTGGAAAAGGACCTGGTGGTCGACATGGAGCCGTTCTTCGACGCCTACCGCGCGGTGAAGCCGTACCTGATCACCAGCGGCAACCCGCCGACCCGGGAGCGGATCCAAAGCCCGACCGACCGTGCCCGCTACGACGACACCACCAAGTGCATCCTTTGCGCGTGCTGCACCACCAGCTGCCCGGTGTTCTGGAGCGAGGGCACCTACTTCGGTCCCGCCGCGATCGTCAACGCGCACCGGTTCATCTTCGACAGCCGCGACGAGGCCGCCGGTGAGCGCCTCGACATCCTCAACGAGGTCGACGGCGTGTGGCGTTGCCGCACCACGTTCAACTGCACGGAGTCCTGCCCGCGTGGCATCCAGGTCACGAAGGCGATCCAGGAGGTCAAGCGCGCGCTGCTGTTCTCACGCTGAGAGCACCGGCGTTGTACTCGGCGACCAGGTCCTCGACCACGGCCAGCCAGGCCTGTTCGTCGATGCAGAGCTGGCTGGCGGTGAGCACCAAGCGGTCGGGTTCTCCGGGCAGCAAGGAGACCGCGAACAACCTGCCGGTGTGCATATCGAAACTGGCGAGGTGCCGCGCGACGACGTCGGTGACCGTGCCGCCGGGGGGTTCGACCGCCCAGCCCCATCCGCCGCCCGGGCGAGTCATCCAGATGTTCAGCCGCGATTCGAACACGGTGCCAAGATCGGGGTGAGCGGCGAAGACCGCGTCGACCGCGGCGCGGATGCGCCCCTGGTCAAGCCCCGATTCGGCGACCAGCACCTCGGTGTGGGTGGCGGGCTCGATGTCCTCCAGCCGCGGGGGCTCGTCGAAATAGCAGTACGTCATGGCCCCAGACTTGCCGGGGATCCTCAGCGGATTCTTGGCAAATCCTTGGGATCAAAAATGCCGGCGTCGGTCACACTTGGCTGACCTGTGTCGTCTGAGGGGTATGACACAGAAAACCCGCATCGAGCCCCTACCACCCAATCGCGCCGGCCTGCTGACCCGCGCCATGTACCGGATCGCCAAGCGCCGCTACGGCCAGGTTCCGGAACCGTTCGCCGTGGCCGCGCATCATCGCCGGCTGATGATCGCCGGCGCCGTGCACGAGACCATGATCGACCGGGCCTCACGGACGCTGCCGGTCAGCGTGCGTGAGCTTGCGGTGTTCTGGACCGCGCGCGCGATCGGCTGCTCGTGGTGCGTCGACTTCGGGGCGATGCTGCAGCGCCTGGACGGCCTGGACATCGAGCGGCTCAAGGAGATCGACAACTACGCCACCTCAACGGCTTTCACCGATGACGAGCGCGCCGCCATCGCCTACGCGGACGCGATGACCACCGATCCGCACACCGTCACCGACGAACAGGTCGCCGACCTGCGGGCCCGCTTCGGCGATGCCGGGGTGATCGAGTTGAGCTATCAGATCGGGGTGGAGAATATGCGGGCACGGATGAACTCCGCGCTGGGCATCACCGAGCAGGGCTTCAATTCCGGTGACAGCTGCCGGATCCCGTGGGCCACCGCGTAGCGGCGCGGGCTCCACCTTCACCGAGCAGAACTACCAGTGGGCCCTGGCGCCAGTGCCGGTTTCGACCCGGTCCGCTACGACGCCGTGGCATGTGCGGACAAACTGCGGGCCGGTGGAATTCCGGTGGCGCTGAACCGCCGATCCGATCTCCCACGCGGGTATCTCAACTTCGTCGGTCTCGGCGGCCGGTTCGCCGAGGCGGCCAGCAAAGCCGCGGGAGCACTGCGACTCGGCCTGGCCCCGAATCAAGGTTCAGCCGCGCAGCGGGGAGCCGCTGAACTTGTCGGGGTTGGCGATATCCCATAGGGCGCAGACTTTTCCGTCGCGCACCGTCATCGCCATGATCCGCGGCATCATCTCCCGGTACCCGTCGCTGGCGGGGCAACCGGCCGTGTAGCCGCCCAGTTCGCCATTGACCAGCCCCAGCTGATACGAGGTAAACATCGCCGGGCCGTAGCGACGGGCCAAGCCGAACATGAACCGGGCCACCTTGTCCGCCCCGTGGATGACGTTAATTGCCGTGGCCGCCTTGCCATTCGAATCGCCGGTCAGGGTCACGTCCGGGTGCAGCAGCGACACCACGGTTTCCAGGTCGCCCTCGGCCATGGCCGCCAGCAACCGGCCGACCACCTCGTTGTGCGACGGATCGGGTTTCGGCGGGGCCGGGCCCCCTCGCCGATTCAAGGCCTTGCGGGCCCGCGACGCCAGCTGCCGGGCGGCCGGCTCGTTGATACCCAGCACCTCGGCGACTTCGGAGAACGGCAGGGAGAAGCCGTCGTGCAACACGAACGCGACCCGCTGATCTGGCGACAGCCGCTCGAGCACCACCATCGCCGCGAACCGGGCGTCCTCGCGGGCCACCACCGAGGACAGCGGATCGGCACCGTCGAAGCCGGTCACCACCGGCTCGGGCAGCCAGTTGCCGGTGTAAGTCTCGTGGCGGTGCGCGGCCGACCGCAATCGGTCCAGTCCGAGCCGGCTCACCACGGTAGTCAGCCAGGCGCGCAGGTCGGTGATCGCTTCGCCCTTTTTGGGGTCCTGTTTGTCCCAGCGCAGCCAGGCTTCCTGGACGATGTCCTCCGCGTCGGCCACGGTGCCCATCAGCCGGTACGCGACCGCCATCAGATGCGGCCGTAGGGCTTCGAAATCACTGACCTGCGTTAAGGTCATGGCCCGAGCCTACTGGTTCCGTCGGCGACTTCGATACCGCTCAAATGATTGCCGCGAGCGTAACGCCACAATCATTGTGGCCGCCGAAAGCCGCAGTGGCGTTACGCTCGCGGCAATGACTGACAACCTTTGGCTGCACTTCACCCGGCACGGTCCGGACTTCAGGCCGCCGATCATCACGCGCGGGGAGGGTGTCACCATCTTCGATGACCGCGGCAAGAGCTACCTGGACGGGTTGTCCGGGTTGTTCACCGTTCAGGTCGGCCACGGCCGTACCGAACTGGCCGAGGTCGCGGCCCGCCAAGCGAGCACGCTGGCGTTCTTTCCGCTCTGGGGCTATGCCACGCCCACCGCGATCGAGCTCGCCGAGCGTCTGGCTCATTACGCCCCGGGCGACCTGAACCGGGTCTTCTTCACCACCGGCGGTACCGAGGCCGTCGAGACCGCCTGGAAAGTGGCCAAGCAGTATTTCAAGCTGACCGGTAAACCTGGGAAACACAAGGTGATTTCGCGATCGATCGCCTACCACGGCACCACGCACGGCGCGCTGGCGATCACCGGACTGCCGCGGTTCAAGGAGCCGTTCGAACCCGTGACGCCGGGCGGCTTCCGGGTGCCCAACACGAACTTCTACCGCGCACCCGAACCTTTCAGAGAAGGCGAGCACACCGACCAGAAAGCCTTCGGGCTGTGGGCCGCCGACCGGGTCGCCGAGGCGATCGAGTTCGAAGGACCCTCGACCGTGGCCGCGGTTTTTCTGGAACCAGTGCAGAACGCCGGCGGCAGCATCCCTGCTCCCCCAGGCTATTTCGAGCGAGTCCGGGAGATCTGCGACGAGTATGACGTGCTGCTGGTCTCCGACGAGGTGATCTGCGCATTCGGCCGGATCGGATCGATGTTCGCCTGTGACGACGTCGGCTACGTGCCCGACATGATCACCTGCGCCAAGGGCATGACGTCGGGCTACTCGCCGATCGGCGCGATGATCGCCAGCGACCGGTTGTTCGAGCCGTTCAACGACGGCGCCACGATGTTCCCGCACGGGTATACCTTTGGCGGCCATCCGGTTTCGGCTGCCGTCGGGCTGGCCAACCTCGACATCTTCGAGCGCGAGGGCCTCAACGACCACGTCAAGACCAACGCGCCGGCTTTCCGCGACACCCTGGAGAAGCTGTACGACCTGCCCATCGTCGGCGACATCCGCGGCGAGGGGTATTTCTACGGCGTCGAACTGGTCAAGGACAAGGCGACCAGGCAAACCTTCACCGACACCGAACGCCGGTCGCTGCTGGGCCACGTGTCGTCAGCCCTCTTCGAGGCGGGGTTGTATTGCCGCACCGATGATCGTGGCGATTCCGTCGTCCAGTTGGCGCCGCCGCTGATCAGCGGTCAGGCCGAGTTCGACACGATCGAATCGATCCTGCGCGGCGTGCTCAGCGAGGCGTACACGCGCCTCTAGCGGTACCGGTGGCCATCACCAGCTGGCGGGCGTGCGCCGCGCTCGGGTTGCTCACAAACCGCGATAGCGAGTTGCACAGCCAGGCGAGCGCGGAACGCGCATCGGGATCCGGTGTGGCGTCGCGATGCATCTCCAGCTCGGCCAACACCTGGTCGAGTCCGGTGCGCCGCACCTGGGTCGATTTCTCCACCTGTTTGAACAGCTGTTCCAGCGATCGCGGGGCGGTACCGGACCCATTGGTGCCTTCGCGGTGGCGCCGCCACTTTGACCACACTCGCTCGTTTGGAATGGCAATCCCTTTGACGTCGGTGGACATTGGCCCTCGCCAGCGTAGTGCGTCGGGCCGGCCGCCATCCCGATGAACGTGTCACATCTGCCTCAGCAGTCACAGCGCGGCTCCCGCAAATCGGGCGGCCAATCGCCTATTCTGCTCAATCAATGAGCTTCTTACGTTCTGCATCATGCCTGGCAGCGGCGGTTTTTATGATCGCCGCTCCGGTCGCGGTGGGTGCGCCGGTCGCGATCGCGGAGCCGAGCCCCGGACCTAATGCCGGGGCGCCAAATTGCCCGTACAAGATGAACACCCCGGCCGCGGTGGACTCGTCGGAAGTGCCTCAAGCCGGTGACCCGCCGATCCCGCTGGCTGTGCCCCCCAAGCCGGTGGGCGGCGACGCGCTGAGCAGTTGCGGCATCGTCGCGGCGCCCGACACACCGGCGCTGCCCACCGACGTCTCCGCCGAGGCATGGGTGGTCGCGGATCTGGATAGCGGCGCAGTGATCGCGGCCAAGGATCCACACGGCCGGCACCGCCCGGCCAGCATCATCAAGGTGCTGGTCGCGATGGCGTCCCTGAACGCACTGCCGCTCAACAAGTCAGTGGTCGGAACGGCCGACGACGCATCAGCCGAGGGCACCAAGGTCGGCGTCGACGACGGCGGCGTCTACACCGTCAACCAACTGCTGCACGGTTTGCTGATGCACTCCGGCAACGACGCGGCGCACGCGCTGGCCATGCAGCTGGGCGGAATGCAGCAGGCACTGGAGAAGATCAACGTGTTGGCCGCCAAGCTCGGCGGCCGCGACACCCGAGTGGCCACACCGTCGGGACTGGACGGGCCCGGCATGAGTACCTCGGCCTACGACATCGGCCTGTTCTATCGATACGCCTGGCAAAACCCGACTTTCGCCGACATCGTCGCGACCCGGACATTCGACTTTCCCGGCCACGCCGACCACCCGGGCTACGAGCTGGAAAACGACAACCAGCTGCTCTACAAGTATCAGGGGGCGCTGGGCGGTAAGACCGGCTACACCGACGATGCCGGCCAGACCTTCGTCGGCGCGGCAAACCGCAACGGCCGGCGGCTGATGGCGATATTGATGCACGGCACCCGGCAGCCGATCGCACCCTGGGAGCAGGCGGCGCACCTGCTCGACTACGGCTTCGCCACCGCGCAGGGCACCCAGGTCGGCGCGCTGATCGAACCCGACCCCTCGTTGGCGCCCAAGCAGGACAGCGCCGCCGATCCGCACAGCAATGGCGCTCAGGCCGCGGGGTTGCTGCCGTCGGCCGCCGCGTTGCCGGTGCGGGTGGGTGTGGGCATCATCGGCACCATCGTCGTGTTCGCGTTGATCATGGTCGCGCGCTCGATGAACCGCCGGCCCCAACATCAGCACCGTTGACCGGCAAAGTTTGCTGTGGCACCGTCTCTGGGATGACTCCAGCCCTGTACGAAGACTCCGGACTCCGGCTCGACGAGGACGGGATTACCATCCGGCGCTACTACTTCCCGCTGGCCGGGTCCAAGCGGATCGCCTACAGCGAGATCCAAAGCGTCAAGACCGAGCAGATGACTTGGAATTCCGGCAAGGGCAGGATCTGGGGGGCGGGCGACCCGCGCTACTGGTTCCCGCTGGACATCCGCCGGGGTCGGAAGCAAACCCTGCTGGTGCTTGGGCTTGGCCGCCGCATGCGGCCGTGCATCAGCCCTGAGGACCCCGACCGTGTCATTGAGTTACTCCGCGAACGGGTACGGCCGAGCTGACCGTGTCATCGCGCGTTGGGCTGACCGGCGCGAGCCTCTCCATAAAGCCGCATAACGATTAGCTGAAAGCCTCGATGCTTTAGCGCATCGACGGTAGCGTCTAACTCGCCAACGCAACGAAACATCAAATTGTTATAGCGACCCGGCGACAAAGCACGGGGGTAAAGATGAGTTCGGTTACCCGAGTCGTCAAGCGAATGTGGTTGCTGCTGGCCGTCATCACCATCGCCAGTGTCGCGGGCTTGGGGATCTTTCGTCTCCATAGCATGTTCGGTGTTCACGGACATCCCGTTGTCAGGGTCAAGGCCGATCTCGATGATCCTTTGTTCGACCCGAAACGCGTGACCTATGAAGTCTTCGGCCCCGCCACGACCGCAAAGATCGCCTATTTGGACCCCGACGCGCGCGTGCAACGGCTGGA
>DASYJS010000249.1:0-2446 GCA_035996225.1 Mycobacterium sp.
CTCTTCCTGGTGTCGTTGGTCACCAGCGCGCTGGGGCTCACGGGGCTGTTCCTCGAAATCCGGCATTACCGTCGGCGCCAGCACGCGTCGCCCCCCGAGGAGCCTGCCTCCGAGCCTCTCATCCTCAGCTAACTGAGCCGCACTGTTGAGTGCGCCGCCCATTGCCTGAAAGATCTACCCAATGGAGAGGGTCTACGCGCAGCAGCTTGCGAGTTTGGGCTTGCAGCCGTCGCGGGCCGGCCTTCTCATGCTGCTACTCGGGGCCCTCGCGTCGGTGGCCGTCGCGGTGTTGTCCTTCCTGCTCGATCGGCTCAAGTTGCATCACGTGCCGAACGCGGGCGTGGTCGCCGCCCCGGCCGTCCCCTACCCGCCGGCACCACGTGTGCGAACGCATATCTCGTGGCTGACGATGGGCGCAGCGTTCGCCGCCGCGGTGTGTATGGCGGCCATCTGGCTGGCACCCAAGAATGTCGTGCACCTGCAAGAGCCCTCGCCGCTGCCCGACATGACGCCCATCGCATTGCCCGCGTCAAGTGCCGCGGGCCCCGGGGCGGGCATCTACGTCGAATACGCCGACGGGTCCGGCGGAATGGGCTGTACGGCCGGGTTTTTGGTGCACACCAGCACGGGTCAGGCCGGCGTGCTTACCGCCGGTCACTGCAATCGGCCCGACAAGCCAAGCAAGGTGGTGATGAACCTCGGCGGGATCCTGCCGTACGCAAAGCTGGGCACCTTCGTCCGGACGGTCAGCGAGGGAGTTCACAACGAGCAACACGACATCGGCCTGATCGTGCTCGACGGCGACAATGTCCCGCAGAGCCCGGCCGTCGCCACCACGCTGCCGATCACGGGGGTCACCACCGACCTTTCGATTGGACAGGAGCTGTGCAAGTTCGGCATGAGCAGCGGTGAGGCCGAATGCGGACAGGTCCTGGACGTCACCCACAGCAAGGTCGAATTCTCGGCGGGCGGCCAGTGCGGGGATTCCGGCGGCCCGGTCTATCTGATCCAAACCGACGGCACCGCCACCGCGGTCGGCATTGACATCCGCGGCAGTAATCCCGCCGTTCCCAACGCGGGTTGCCTGGCCCCGGCTAAATTCTCGGTTGCCGAGCTCGTGCAGCCGTGGCTGGACAAATGGCATCTCACCGCCGTGACCTCGCAACCGGCGGGACCACGCTGACGACCGGCCGCACTACCGTCCTCGATACGACAAACAACGTGGGAGAACTACGTGACCTCCGAGAGCACCCACACACCGGTGCACCGAACCCGGTTCCCGCACCCGGACGGCGCTTTTCCACCGCGGCGTTGGTGGGTGCCGGGCTAGTTGGCTTGATACTCGGCGCGATCGCCGCCTTCGCGGTCACCGGTTTGGTCTTCACCGTCCGCGTCCAGCTGCCGCCGCAGTCGTGAGAAGCGTCTGCGGCATGGCCTGATGACACAAGGACTTTCGAGGTCGGGCCGGGGTTAGTTCTGGTCCGGTCCCTTCACCGTCATGGCGGCGAAAAGAGCCAAAAATATCGCGGCCGGAAGACCGTTGACGACCTTGTCGCGCACCCGGACGTGTGCGCCCACCGCTAAGGCGAAGTACAACGTCAGCATCGCCGTCGTCAGTCTCGCCAGGGCGGGGAACCGGATGATCGACAACAAGCCGACCGCGGCGGCCGCCTTCACCACCGGCAGCACCGGCCGAATGTTGTCCGGCACTCCGACGTCATCCAGCGTCTTTTTGACGGGGGCTACTTGGACCGCGCATGCCACCGCGTCGATCGCATGGAATGCGGCAAGTCCCACGTAAGTCTTCGGTGAAGTCAAAACACTCATCAGACGATCCTATTGAGTCAGTTCCGGTGGCGCCTCCGGCCGGCCGTCCACTGGCTGGCGGGCTATCGCCTCGGCCTTGGCGACCGCCTGAGCGATCTTGGGATCGGTCTCGGTGGAGAACCAGTCGGCGACCTCAGCGTCATCATCGTCCGCGTGCTTGGGCGCCTCGTCGACCGGTGACGGCTGGAATCGGAACACACCATCCTCGCCCGGAGTGCCCAGAAGCTTGGTGAAACCCTGCAACGCCGCGCTGAAGTCACTGGGCACCACCCATACCTTGTTGGCGTCGCCGCGCGCCATCTCCGGCAGCGTTTGCAGGTACTGGTAGGCCAGCATCTCCGGGGTGGGCCGGCCTGCCTTGATGGCGGCGAACGTCTTCTCAATCGCCTTGGCCTGCCCCTGCGCCCGCAGGTACGCCGCGGCTCGTTCACCCTGAGCGCGCAGGATCCGGGACTGCCGGTCAGCCTCGGCGGCCAGGATCACGGCCTGCCTGGCGCCCTCGGCGGCCAGGATCTGGGCCTGCTTGGCGCCCTCGGCCTGGGTGATCGAGGCCTGCCGGTTGCCTTCGGCGGTCAGAATCACCGCCCGCTTCTCCCGGTCGGCCTTCATCTGCTTTTCC
>DASYJS010000250.1:0-2391 GCA_035996225.1 Mycobacterium sp.
GTGCTGGCGCAGACCGCCGAAGCGATCCGTAACCACCTGTCGGACAAGGGTATCGACGCCCACCGCGTCGAGATCCCGGACGCCGAAGGCGGCAAGGAACTGCCTGTCGTCGGTTTCATCTGGGAAGTGTTGGGCCGCATCGGAATTGGCCGCAAGGATGCCCTGGTCAGCCTCGGCGGCGGAGCTGCCACCGACGTCGCGGGTTTCGCGGCGGCCACCTGGCTGCGTGGCGTCTCGATCGTGCATGTGCCGACCACGTTGCTCGGCATGGTCGACGCGGCGGTGGGCGGCAAGACCGGCATCAACACCGACGCCGGCAAGAACCTTGTCGGTGCCTTTCATCAGCCACTGGCAGTTCTGGTCGACCTGGCCACCCTGGAAACGTTGCCGCGCAACGAAATCGTCGCCGGGATGGCCGAAGTGGTCAAGGCCGGGTTCATCGCCGATCCGGTGATCCTGGACCTCATCGAAGCCGACCCGGAAGCGGCGTTGGACCCAAAAGGTGACGTGCTGCCGGAGTTGATCCGGCGCGCGATCGCGGTCAAGGCCGAGGTGGTCGCCGCCGACGAAAAAGAATCCGAGCTGCGCGAAATCCTCAACTACGGACACACTTTGGCCCACGCCATCGAACGCCGGGAGCGCTACCAGTGGCGGCACGGCGCCGCGGTATCGGTGGGCCTGGTATTCGCGGCCGAGCTTGCCCGGCTCACCGGCCGGCTCGACGACGATACCGCCGCGCGCCATCGCGCCGTCCTGACTTCGCTGGGCCTGCCGGTCAGCTACGACCCCGAGGCATTGCCACAGCTGCTGGAATACATGGCCGGCGACAAGAAAACCCGCGCCGGTGTGCTGCGGTTCGTGGTTCTCGACGGGCTGGCCAAACCGGGCCGCCTGGTGGGACCGGACCCGGGTCTGCTGGTGACGGCCTACGCGGGAGTCTGTGCGCCATGAGCAAGACAGTCAACGTCATCAACGGCCCCAACCTGGGCCGGCTGGGCCGTCGCGAGCCTGAGGTCTACGGGGATACCACGCACGAACAGCTGGCCGCCGTCATCGAACGTGAGGCCGCCGCGCTCGGACTCAAAGCCGTAGTGCGGCAAAGTGATAACGAAGCCGAGCTGCTGGACTGGATTCATTCGGCCGCGGATGCGGGTGAGCCGGTGATCCTCAACGCCGGCGGCCTGACCCACACCTCGGTGGCGCTGCGCGATGCGTGCGCCGAGCTGCGCGCACCGCTGATCGAGGTGCACATCTCCAATGTGTATGCCCGCGAAGAGTTTCGGCGTCACTCGTATCTCAGCCCGGTGGCGACCGGAGTGATCGTCGGGCTGGGCGTGCGGGGCTACCTGCTTGCGCTGCGCTACCTGGCCGAGACGCGGCAGGACTAGCGGCTAGTCCTTACTTGTCCGACTCCGGGCTTGCGTGCTTCGGATCGGTGCGAATCACCTCGGTTTTGGCGTCATCGGAACCGGTGGCGGGGGCCGACTCGGTCGTGCCTCCCCATGGGCCCGTCGGGATCGTCTCGGTCGGTGATTCCCGCTCGACCGTCGGGATCGTCTCGGTGGGTGCGTCCCGTTCCGCGGTGGCCACCGCCGAGGTCCGCGCCTCCGACTGTGCGCCGGAATGCTGCACGGGCACCTCGCCGGTCGGAGCATCGTCGCCACGGGCGGCGTCGAACACGTCGGTGTCACCCCGCTCCTCTTTAACGCCGAGGCCGTGGTGCCTCTCCGGCTCCTTCTCGAACTGCCGGTCCACCCGCCAGCGGCCGACGGCCACCCCGATGATGCCGGGCAGAAAAACGCAGAGCGCGGTGAACGCCGCGAACGTCGTCACCTCGTTGATCAGACCCCCGGTATAGAGGCCCTTGTAGAACATCGAGATGAGCCAAGAAACGGCTCCGCTCAGGATCCCGGCGAACAGGCCGGCCAGCAGCCAGGTCATCGCCAGGTCCTGGCGGCGATCCGGATCCGAGTTGGCTTTAGCGTCGGCCCGGCCGTCCAGCACCCCCCACACGACTACGCCGATGATGAAGAGAAGCAGCAGTATCACGCTTACCAGCCCGGCCTGCGTCTGCCACGCATTGATGATCGCCCCTTGAAACAACCGGACGACGACCATCACCGCAGCGAACGCCAACCCGCGCACCATCCAGTTACTCATGGCCAATCAGCGTAGCGAGTACCGTCGTCAGTCGTGACACATTCCCAGCGTCGAGAAAATTTAAAAAGCCGGATCAGTGCCAGCGGGCTGGACGCGATGCTGGTCACGGACCTGAATAACGTGCGTTATCTATCGGGTTTTTCCGGATCTAACGGCGCGTTGCTGGTCTTCGCCGACGATCGCGGCGCCGTTTTGGCCACCGACGGCCGTTACCGCACCCAGGCCGCGGAG
>DASYJS010000251.1:0-2548 GCA_035996225.1 Mycobacterium sp.
TGCCAGCAGTTCAAGGGCAGGATCAGCGATGACGGTCCGACGATGACACGCAACTTGGAGATGGGGATATCCAACACGGTGTGGGCGGTCGGCCGAAATTTCGGGCCCGGGTATTTCGGCATCCATTGGGATCGAGCGCTGCCTGATTCCCCGTCGGACCCGGTTGTCGACTGGTCGAGCCACTGGTCGTGCAACGTCATCTAGCCTGGTGGCGTGCTGGACGGTTCGGTCGACGTGCACCAACACCTTGGCCGAGCCCCCCGGGTCGGTGGAGACCGTCCAGCGGCTGCGCGCGCTGCTCGACGGCGGCGCACTGCTGCGCGGCGAACGCCGGCCCCGCGCGATGCAGGATCCGCTGGCGTTCAAGGTGGTACCCCAGACCCACGGCGCCGTCCGGGACGCACTCGCGCACTGCACGGCACAGCTGCGCGTCGAGCTCGCGTCGTCCGGGGACAGCCCGATCATGGTCCCCGAGGAGGACCGCGCGATCTGCGCGGGCAACCACGACATCACGGCGATCGCCATAGCGCTGGACTACGCCAGGCTCGCACTGGCCCAGGCGGTCACCATTACCAACGAGCGGGTGCAGAAGCTGCTCGACAGCAGGTTCACCGGACTCCCCACCGGGCTGCGCGCGGACCCGCTGGCTCCCCACGACAGCCTCGGCGTGGTCGGCCACGGCGCGGCAAGTCTCGCCGGGGAAGCACGGCTGCTCGCTCAGCCGGTCACCCTCGAACACGCAGGCACTCGACCTGCGAGCCAGAGTCGGCGAACTCGGCACCGGCACGCCGCCGCTGCACACGATCGGTCACTACGAGATCATCGACGGCGAACTCCACCGTCATCCCGGCCGCGCCGACGAGGGCTCCCCGCCGAGCCCGCAACTGCTCCGCGCACTCGAGCCGTGAGTGGTCGCGGCGCGCGTGGTCGACTCCGTGCGCACCGCACACACCGCGGTGCCGCCGCACATACTGCCCAGCTTGTGATGTGACAGGACATGTCTGACGGCTGGTGACAGGGGATGTCTGACAGTTAGGGGTGGGGTTGGTAGTTGAGCGTATGTCTTGTGCCTGTGCGTGGTCGGGCGGGTGGTTGGCGTTTGCGGGTGCGGTCGATGGTGAGTTCGCGCAGGAGTTGTTCGCGGTAGAAGATCAGGGCGTGGTCGCCGGTGACGAAGGCGGTCAGTGGTAGTCCGGCGTATTCGACGCCGAGTGGGATGACAGCGTTTTGCAGGGCGATGTAGCCGTCGCGGTTGCTGGCATGGGTCTCGATGACCTGGGTGTGGGTAATCGGTTCGGTCGGGGCTGGTGGAGTGGGGCGGGTGCCGGCGATGCGTCGTTGCAGGGGTGTGTGCTGGTCGATGCCTTGGTGGGGGCGGCGGTTGTAAGCGGTGCGGTAGCGGTCGAGGTGGGTTTGGAGCTCCTCGAGGGTGGTTGCGGGGGGTTGGGCGGCCAACCAGCGTCGGGCGGTGGCGTGGGCACGTTCGTTCTTGCCGTTGGTCTGAGGGTGTCCGGGCCGGCTGTTGATCAGTTTGATGCCGAGACGGGCGAGGTTCTTCTCGAACAGCACGTAGGTGTTGAGTCGCCGTCCGGTGAAGGCCAAGCCGTTGTCGCTCAGTGCCATGCGCGGTGGTCCGTAGCGGTCGATGGCCCTGGTCATGGCTGTCCAGGCACCTTCGGTGTCTTCGCGAGGCCAGGCCAGTGAGGCGACGTTGTATCGGGAGTGATCGTCGAGGATCTCGAACACCACGGCCACGGTCTGGGCGAGGCCGTGTAACGAGTACTCGAACGCGTCGATCTGCCACAGATCGTCGGTGGCGGGGAAGACGAAGCGCTTGTAGGACGACCGAGGCCGCTTGCTGGGCGTGGGCTCGATCAGGCCCTGCCGGCTCAGGACTCGGTGGATCGTGCGGGCCGAGGGCAGCGGGGCGACTCCGTCATGGAGCAACCGGGCGTGGATCGACAGAGCACCGTTGTCCCAGCCCTCGCGCTCGAGTTCCTTGCGTGCGGCAACGATCAACCCGATCATGGGCTCGCCGGTGCGTGTCGGGCTGTTCTTCGGTGCCCGGGAGCTGGGCAGCAGCCCGGCCAGTCCCTCTACGGCGAACCGCCGCCGGTAGCGGTAGTAGCTGTCTCGGGAGATATCCAGCTCGGCGCATACCGCGGTGACGGTGGCCCGGCCGGTGGCGACATCAGCGAACATCGCCGCGAGTTTCTGCTCCATCGTGACAACTTTCCGGCCCATCGACCAAGGCTGATCGACGAGCTCGCCAGTGTCAGCTATGTCCTGGCACTGAGCTGTCAGACATGTGTTGGCACTTCACAGGTTGGAACGTGCGTGCGGCGGCCCCGACGTGTGTGCGGTGGCCCGCGCTCGAACAAGTCGGAATACAAATCAACAGAAACGAACAGCAGCTCCGGTTCGTGTCGACCAGGTGACGGAAAGGCTTAACCGCACGTCACGTTGGACGTCATTGCGCAAGAAGCACTCGGACACCCCTGGACAGGGGGTGTCCATACAGTGCACGATCGGGCGAATTGTTCGAACG
>DASYJS010000252.1:0-5581 GCA_035996225.1 Mycobacterium sp.
CGCCCCGGAGCCGTTGGCGCCCCTGATCGATGCCCACACTCACCTCGATGCATGCGGTGCCCACGACGCCGAAGGGGTGGTGGCCATCGTGGAGCGTGCCGCCGCGGTCGGGGTGGGCGCGGTCGTCACCATCGCCGACGATCTGGAGTCGGCGCGCTGGGTCGCGCGGGCCGCCGACTGGGACCCGCGGGTGTACGCCGCGGCGGCGTTGCACCCGACGCGCGCGAATGCCCTCGACGACGAGGCTCGCGCCGAGATCGAGCGGCTGGTTGCCCACCCGCGAGTGGTGGCCGTCGGTGAGACGGGCATGGATCTCTACTGGCCCGGTCGGCTGGACGGCTGCGCTGAGCCCGACGTGCAGCGGGAGGCCTTCGCGTGGCACATCGGCCTGGCCAAGCGGTGCGGTAAACCGCTGATGATCCACAACCGGGAAGCCGACGCCGAGGTGCTCGACGTGTTGCGGGCCGAGGGCGCTCCCGACGCCGTGATCTTCCACTGTTTTTCGTCGGACAGCGCAATGGCCCGCCGCTGCGTGGACGCCGGGTGGTTTCTCAGCCTGTCGGGGACGGTGAGCTTCCGTAATGCGCGCGCGCTGCGGGAGGCCGTGCCGTTGATACCGGCCGAGCAGCTGCTGGTGGAGACCGATGCGC
This sequence comes from Mycobacterium sp., assembly GCA_035996225.1. Lineage (GTDB taxonomy): Bacteria > Actinomycetota > Actinomycetes > Mycobacteriales > Mycobacteriaceae > Mycobacterium. Next base: position 651 of record DASYJS010000252.1, read on the forward strand.
CGTTTTTGACGCCGCATCCTTATCGTGGCGCAGCCAATGAGCCGTACTGCCTTCCTTATACTGTTCGGGCGATCGCTGAACTCGTCGATCGCCCGGCAGACGAACTGGCGCGAATCACCACCGGCAATGCCCGGCGCGTCTACGGACTGGCCCCGTAGACCAGGTGATTTCCATAACACCTTCGCGCCAGAGTTGCCCAACATTGGCCGGTTCGTTACCGTCTTGTGATCGAATCGTTGGTTTATTGCACTGTTGTCAATTACTGCTGGATAGGTCGTTAAGTGCTCACTGAGGTCGGGGTAGACGCGCGTTGACTGTATTGAGAAAACTTCATCAGACCCCATCACCGATGTTGCGGCTCGTAGTCGGAGGGCTGCTTTTAGTACTCGTGTTCGCCGGCGGCTTCGCGGTCTCGGTCTCCAAGACCCTGACGTTGACCGTCGACGGCATTGCGATGCGGGTGACGACCATGAAGTCGCGAGTGATCGACATCGTCGAAGAGAACGGCTACGTCGTCGATCAGCGCGACGATCTGTATCCCGCCGCTGATGTCCAGATTCACAATGCCGACAAGATCGTGCTGCGGCGCAGCCGACCCTTGGAGATCTCGCTGGACGGCCGCGACACCAAGCAGGTGTGGACGACGGCATCCACCGTGGACGAGGCGTTGGCCCAGCTCGCGATGACCGACACCGCCCCGGCCGCGGCCTCGCGCGGCAGCCGTGTTCCGCTGGCCGGAATGGCACTGCCGGTCGTCAGCGCTAAGACCGTCCAGATCAGCGACAGCGGCACGATGCGCATGGTGCATTTGCCGGCGCCCAACGTGGCGGGACTGCTCAACGCCGCCGGCGTGCCGCTGCAAGACAGCGACCAGGTGGTGCCCAGCGCGACGTCGCCGATCGTCGACGGCATGCAGATCCAGGTGACACGTAACCGCATCGAGAAGGTCACCGAGCGGATTCCGTTGGTGCCCAACGCGCGCCGGGTCGAGGACCCCGACATGAACATGAGCCGCCAGGTTGTCGAAGACCCGGGGAGCCCGGGCACGCAGGACGTGACCTACGCGGTGGCCAAGGTCAACGGTTTGGAGACCGGTCGGTTGCCGATCGCCAACATCGTGATCACGCCGGCCCGCGATTCCGTGGTCCGCGTGGGCACCAAACCCGGTACCGAGGTGCCCCCGGTGACCGACGGGTCCATCTGGGATGCCATCGCGGGCTGCGAGGCCGGTGGAAACTGGGCGATCAACACCGGTAACGGGTATTACGGTGGCGTGCAATTCGATCAAAGCACCTGGGAGCGCAACGGCGGGTTGCGGTTTGCGTCCCGTGCCGACCTTGCCAGCCGGGATGAACAGATCACCGTCGCCCAGGTGACGAGGGAGCGCCAGGGATGGGGTGCCTGGCCGGTGTGCAGCGGACGAGCCGGTGCACGCTGACCATCCAGCTACTCGGGCGCACCGATATCAGGCGGCTGGCCAAAGAACTTGAGTTGCGGCCACGAAAATCGTTGGGCCAGAATTTCGTCCACGATGCCAACACCGTCCGACGGATAGTTTCGACCTCCGGAATCGGCCGCGCCGACCACGTCCTGGAGGTCGGCCCGGGCCTCGGCTCGCTCACGCTGGCGCTGCTCGACCGCGGGGCCACGGTGACCGCCATCGAGATCGACCCGGTACTGGCCGGGCGGCTGCCGCAGACCGTCAGCGAGCATTCGCACAGCGAAATCCAACGGCTGACGGTGCACAACCGCGACGTCTTGACGCTGCGGCGCGACGAGCTGGCTTTTGAACAAACCGAAGCGCCCACCGCGGTCGTCGCCAACCTGCCCTACAACATCGCGGTCCCGGCGTTGCTGCATCTGCTTGCCGAATTTCCGTCCATCCAGGTCGTGACGGTGATGGTGCAGGCAGAGGTCGCCGAGCGGCTTGCCGCCGAGCCGGGTGGCAAGGAATACGGCGTGCCCAGCGTGAAGGTCCGCTTCTTCGGACGGGTTCGTCGGTGCGGCACGGTTTCGCCGACCGTGTTCTGGCCCGTGCCCCGGGTCCACTCCGGGCTGGTTCGCATCGACCGGTACGACACGTCGCCGTGGCAAACCGACGAAGCCTTCCGGCGGCAAGTATTCCAACTGATCGATATCGCCTTCGCGCAGCGGCGCAAGACATCCCGTAACGCATTCCTGGAGTGGGCAGGTTCCGGCAACGAGTCGGCGAATCGATTGCTGGCAGCCAGCATTGATCCCGCCCGCCGCGGTGAGACGCTGTCCATCGAAGACTTCATCCGACTGCTGCGCCGTTCCGGCGACCCGGCACAACCACAGGCTTCCGGTAGCTGACCCAGTGTTTGTCAGGCATCGTCGGGCGGCGTTGCGTGTAGTTGGCTGCTGGCAGCGATAGTCTGCTGCGGTGGCGGTGGCTGGCTGGTGACTGAGGATGTCTGACGGCAACACCGCTACGCAATGGGTGCCCACCGGGTCGATCACCGTTCGCGTGCCCGGCAAGGTCAACCTGTACCTCGCGGTCGGCGATCGCCGCGACGACGGCTATCACGAGCTGACGACGGTGTTTCACGCCGTCTCGCTGCTCGACGAGGTGACGGTGCGCAACGCCGACGTCCTGTCGCTCGAACTCGTCGGCGAGGGTGCCGACAAGCTGCCCACCGACCAAGGCAACCTGGCCTGGCAGGCCGCCGAGCTGATGGCCGAACATGTGGGCCGCGCGCCCGATGTCTCGATCATGATCGACAAATCCATTCCGGTGGCCGGCGGTATGGCGGGTGGCAGTGCGGACGCAGCGGCAGTGCTGGTCGCGATGAACTCGCTGTGGGATCTCAACATGCCTCGCCGCGATCTGCGCATGCTGGCCGCGCAGCTGGGCAGCGATGTGCCTTTCGCGCTGCACGGTGGCACCGCGCTGGGCACCGGGCGCGGCGAGGAGTTGGCCACGGTGTTGTCCCGGAACACGTTCCACTGGGTGCTGGCCTTCGCCGAGGGCGAGCTGCTCACTCCGTCGGTGTTCAGCGAGCTCGACCGGCTCAGGGATGCCGCGGACCCGCCCCGGCTCGCTGACCCCGGACCGGTGCTTGGGGCGTTGGCGGCGGGTGATCCGCAGCAGCTTGCGCCGCTGCTGGGCAACGAATTGCAGGCGGCGGCGATCAGCTTGGATCCGGCGCTGCGGCGTGCTCTGCGCGCCGGCAAGGAGGCGGGTGCGCTGGCCGGCATTGTGTCCGGCTCGGGCCCGACGTGCGCGTTTTTGTGTACTTCAGCGGTCTCGGCGGTCGATGTCGGCACTGAGCTGTCGGGGGCGGGCGTCTGTCGCACGGTGCGGGTCGCGAGCGGTCCGGTGCCCGGCGCCCGCGTGGTCCCAACCCCGATGACCGAAGCCTGAATAAACTGTGAAATCCGACTCAAATCGCTGAATTGTTGGGTTGTTACTTAAGAGGAGTTTAAGATAACTCGCGGTGACGACTATCGATCAGGAAGAGCATTCGGCTTGGCCGTCCGCCCGGAGCCACGGCGGACGGCCAATTGGTGGATGGCGGACGCGTCCGGCCCGCCGGGCTCATGCTGATCGGGCAACCGGACACGGGGTTGCTGGACTATCACTATTTCGAGATCTAACCGCTTCCCAACTGTGCTCGCGCGCCTGCTGCAAACTATTGCCCGGCGAGCGGAACATAAAAACCCGGGTCTTGGGGATAACGCCGGAACCGAGGAGGTTTGCGTGAGCAGGTTTACCGAGAAGATGTTCCACAACGCCCGCATTTCGAAGAAGGGCATGGTCACCGGTGACCCCCACGCACCCGTCCGCCACACCTGGGGCGAGGTCCACGAGCGCTCTCGCCGCATCGCCGGCGGCCTGGCCGCTGCGGGCATCGGCCTCGGCGACGCCGTCGGTGTGCTTGCCGGATTCCCGGTGGAGATCGCCCCGACGGCGCAGGGCCTGTGGATACGCGGGGCCAGCCTGACCATGCTGCACCAGCCCACCCCGCGTACGGACCTGGCCGTGTGGGCCGAGGACACCATGAACGTCATCGGCATGATCGAGGCCAAGATCGTCATCGTCTCCGAGCCCTTCCTGGTCGCCATCCCGGTGCTGGAAGAGAAGGGCATCAAAGTCCTCACCGTCGCCGACCTGCTGGCCTCGGAGCCGATCGACCCCATCGAGGTCGGCGAAGACGATCTGGCGCTGATGCAGCTGACGTCCGGGTCCACCGGCTCGCCGAAGGCCGTGCAGATCACGCACCGCAACATCTACTCCAACGCAGAGGCGATGTTCATCGGCGCCCAGTACGACATCAACAAAGACGTGATGGTCAGCTGGCTGCCCTGCTTCCACGACATGGGCATGGTCGGCTTCCTCACCATCCCGATGTACTTCGGCGCGGAGCTGGTCAAGGTCACGCCGATGGACTTCCTGCGCGACGCGCTGCTGTGGGCCAAGCTGATCGACAAATACAAGGGCACCATGACCGCGGCGCCCAACTTCGCCTACGCGCTGCTGGCCAAGCGGCTGCGCCGGCAGGCCAAGCCCGGCGACTTCGACCTGTCGACCCTGCGCTTCGCGCTGTCCGGCGCCGAGCCCGTCGAGCCCGCCGATGTCGAGGACCTGCTCGACGCGGGCAAGCCGTTCGGCCTCAATTCCTCGGCGATCCTGCCGGCGTACGGCATGGCCGAGACGACGCTGGCCGTGTCGTTCTCGGAGTGCAACGCCGGTCTTGTCGTCGACGAGGTGGACGCCGATCTGCTGGCCGCCCTGCGCCGGGCCGTACCCGCTACCAAGGGCAACACCCGCCGGCTGGCCACCCTCGGCCCGCTGCTGAAGGACCTCGAGGCCCGCATCATCGACGAGCAGGGCAATGTGATGCCCCCGCGCGGCGTCGGCGTCATCGAGCTGCGCGGCGAGTCGCTGACGCCGGGCTACCTGACCATGG
>DASYJS010000253.1:0-10913 GCA_035996225.1 Mycobacterium sp.
TCGCTGGCCGGGGAGTTCCTCGACGCGTCGTTGCGGTTGTTGGTCGGTGGCGGGCGCTTCATCGAGATGGGCAAGACCGACCTTCGCGACCCCGAGACGGTGGCCCAACAACACCACGGCGTGAAATATCGGGCATTCGACTTGATGGAAGCCGGCGCGGACCACATCGTATCCATGTGGTCCGAGTTGCTCGGACTGTTCGGAACCGGCGTGTTGAAGCCGTTGCCGGTCAAGGCGTTTGATGTGCGATGTGCGTCGGCGGCATATCGGTTCGTCAGTCAGGCCCGTCAGATCGGCAAGGTGGTGCTCACTTTGCCCGATGGTCCCGACGATCCGGTGCTGGCGAGCTCGGGTGGTGGTCTGGCGGGGGGAAGCGTGGTGATCACCGGGGGCACCGGGATGGCAGGGTCGGCGGTGGCCGCGCATTTGGTGGCTCGTTACGCGGTGGCCCATGTGGTGTTGGTCAGCCGCAGCGGCTCCGATGCCGAGGGCGTGGCCGATTTGGTGGACCAGCTCAAAGGCGCCGGAGCCGAGGTGTCGGTGGTTGCCTGCGATGTGGCCGATCGGGATGCGGTGGTGGGGCTGCTTGCCCAGTTGCCGGCGCAGTACCCGCTCAAGGGCGTGTTCCATGCTGCCGGCGTGATCGATGACGGGTTGATCGCGTCGTTGACGCCGGATCGGGTGGATACGGTGTTGCGGGCCAAGGTCGATGGTGCCTGGAACCTGCACGAGCTCACCCGCCACGTGGATTTGTCGGCGTTCGTGATGTTTTCGTCGATGGCCGGCATTGTGGGTTCCCCGGGTCAGGGGAACTATGCGGCGGCGAACAGTCTCCTCGACGGCTTGGCCGCCCATCGGCGTGCCCAGGGTTTGGCGGGGTTGTCGGTGGCCTGGGGGCTGTGGGAACAGGCCAGCGGCATGACTCAACACCTCAGCGATCGCGACAAAGCCCGCATGAGCCGGGGCGGGCTGGCACCGCTGTCGACCCCCCACGCGCTCCAGCTTTTCGACGAGGCCATGCTGGCCGATCGCCCGCTGCTGGTGGCCGCCCGCATCGACGCAGCGGGGCTGGGCGCAAGCGGTGCCGCGCCACCAGTGCTTCGTGACCTGGTCGCGCGGCCGGGCCGGCGACTCATCAGTGATGCCGGTGTTGCGGTGTCGACGTCGGGGTTGGCCGCCCGGCTGCAGGGACTGAGTCCCGAGCAGCGCCACCATCAATTGGTGGAATTGGTCTGCACCAACGCCGCAACCGTTTTGGGCAGGTCCAGCGCCGATATCGAGGCTCAGCTGCCATTCCAAGACCTCGGGTTCGACTCGCTGACCGCAGTGGAGCTGCGCAACCGCCTCAAAACCGCCACCGGGCTTACCCTTTCGCCCAGCCTGATCTTCGACTTTCCCACCCCGGAAGCGCTGGCCGAACACGTCAACGAACAGCTCAGTTCCGTGGCGACCGGTGCGCCCGACCAGTTGGCTCGCTTCAACGACATCGCCCGCGAACTGCAAACACTGGTCAACCAGCCCGGCTGGACGCAGGACGACAAAACCCGCCTGGCTGCCCGCATCCAAGCGATCGTGAGCGAGCTCGAAACCCCACCGCTGGTGACGTCCAACGAAGCGCACGCTATCGACGAGGACGACATCACCACCGCCACCGAACGCGAACTGTTCGCCATCCTCGATGACGATCTCGGCCCCTGATGTCACCGACCGACGTAGCAATCATCGGCCTTGCCTGTAGGTTGCCCGGCGCAGCCACCCCCCGTGACTTCTGGCGGCTCGTTCGCGACGGACTGGAAGTGACCCAATTACCGGGCAGTATCGATGAGTTCGACGCGGACTTTTTCAACCTATCGCCCCGCGAGGCCTGCGCGATGGACCCGCGTCAGCGGCTGGCGCTCGAATTAACTTGGGAACTCTTGGAAGACGCCTTCCTGGTGCCGGAAACCCTGCACGGCGAACGGGTGTCGATTTACCTCGGAGCAATGACCGACGACTACGCCGTCCTGACACTTCGCGATGGCGCGGACGCCCTCGATCATCACTCGTTCGGCGGTGTCAGTCGCGCAATGATCGCGAACAGGATCTCTTACGCGCTCGGGTTGCACGGCTCCAGCATGATCGTCGATTCCGGTCAATCGTCGTCGCTGGTCGCGGTTCACCTCGCCTGCGAAAGCCTGCGCGCGGGCGAGTCGCCGCTGGCGATAGCCGGCGGGATCCACCTCAATCTCGCAGACGAAACCGCAATGCTCGAACAGGAATTCGGCGCACTGTCGACATCGGGCCATACCTACGCATTCGATGGGCGCGCGGATGGCTACGTGCGGGCAGAGGGTGCCGGCATGGTGCTGTTGAAGCCGTTGAGTGCCGCACTCAAAGACGGGAACAGGATCCGCGCCGTCATCCGGGGGAGTGCGGTCGGCAATGCCGGGCACAGTTCCGCCGGCCAGACCGTGCCTTCGGTTTCGGGACAAGTCGACGTCATCCGCCGTGCACTCTCGTGCGCCGGTCTCGGCGGCGAGGACATCGACTACATCGAGGCGCACGGCACCGGAACCGAAGTCGGCGACCCGGTCGAGTCGAGGGCATTGGGTGAGATATTCGCCGAGCGCCGACAGCATCCGGTACGCGTGGGATCGGTCAAAACCAACATCGGCCACACCGGAAGTGCCGCAGGAATCGCGGGCCTACTCAAGGCCGTGCTGGCGATCGAAAACGGCCTGATCCCGCCAAGCCTGAATTACGACAGCGCGGCCCCCGGCAATGACCTGAAAAGCCATGGACTGCAAGTCAACACCGCCCTGACCACGTGGCCGATACCCGATCGGCCGCGGCGGGCCGGAGTGTCGTCGTTCGGAATGGGCGGGACGAACGTGCACGTGATCCTCGAGGGGGCGCCCGCACAGGCGGAAAGTGTTGTGACCGAACGTCAGGACGACGCGGTGGCATGGGTGCTGACCGCGCGTTCGGAACAAGCCTTGACCAACCAAGCCGCACGGTTGGCGGCCCACCTGGCCGCCGATGAGGATCTAACGGTGACGGACGTGGCGTGGTCGCTGGCCACCACGCGGTCGATCTTTGAGCATCGGGCGGTTCTGGTCGGAAGCGATCGCCAGGTCCTCACAACGGGTTTGGCCCGATTGGCCGCCGGCGACCCGGGTGCGGTGGCCGGCCGGGCTAGACCAACCGGCAAGACGGTGTTCGTGTTTCCCGGCCAAGGCTCCCAATGGCTGGGGATGGGCCAGCAGCTGTACGGCAGGTTTCCGGTGTTCGCCCGAGTTTTCGATGAAGCCGTCGATGCGATGGACGCTCATCTGCGCTCCGGTTTGCGCGACGTGATCTGGGGTCTGGACCCAGAGCTGCTGGCCAATACCGAGTTTGCCCAGCCGGCGCTGTTTGTCATCGAGGTGGCATTGGCGGCGTTGTTGCAAACCTGGGGAATTGAACCGGATCTGGTGATGGGGCATTCGGTGGGCGAGATCACCGCGGCCCACGTCGCGGGCGTGCTGACGCTTGACGATGCCGCGCGTCTGGTGGCGGCCCGGGGCCGCTTGATGGCTGAGCTGCCGGCCGGCGGGGTGATGATCGCGGTGGCCGCCGGCGAGGACGAGGTGACCCCGTTGCTCACCGACGGGGTCGCGATTGCGGCGGTCAATGCCCAAAATTCCGTGGTGCTTTCGGGTGCCGAGGTCCCGGTGGGCGCCCTCGCGGATCAACTGGCCCAGCAGGGGACGCGGGTGCATCGGCTGGCGGTGTCGCACGCGTTTCATTCGGTGTTGGTAGAGCCCATGATTGAGGAGTTCGCCCGCCTGGTCGCCGACATCAAGGCCGGCGAGCCGCGGATTAGCTTGCTGTCCAACGTGACTGGACAGCTCGCCGGTGCTGATTACGGTTCGGCACAGTATTGGGTTGAGCATGTGCGCCGGCCGGTGCGTTTTGTCGACGGTGTGCGGTTGGCGGAATCCCTGGGGGCCGGCGTATTCGTCGAAGTGGGTCCCGCCGCGGGCTTGACCGCGGCGGTGGAGCAGTCGCTGAGCACCGAGCACGCCGCCGCGGTGGCGACGCTGGCCAACGACCAACCCGAAATCGATGCGCTGCTGACCGCGGCCGGGCAATTATTTGACCACGGCGCGGGGGTCGATTGGCCGTCGGTTCTTACCGGCCTGGGTGCCCGCCGAATCGAGCTGCCGACGTATGGCTTTGCCCGGCAGCGGTTTTGGCTCGGGCTGGGCGGAGATGCGCCGGCTCCAGTGAGTCGGGCCGCCGACCTGGCCGAGCAGCTGCAAACACTGGCCCCCGAGGATCAGCATCGGCGGCTGGTGGAATTGGTGTGCGCGCACGCCGCGACCGTGTTGGGGCACTCGAGCAGTCGTGACATAGATGTCGAGCGAGCTTTTCAAGACATCGGCTTTGAATCGCTCACCGGCGTCGAACTTCGCAACCGCCTCAAAGCCGCCACCGGATTAGCCTTGTCGCGCACCCTGATCTTCGACTTTCCCACTCCGTCGGCGCTGGCCGATCACCTGCGTCAGCAATTGCTTCACGACGATCGCGAAGATTCCGACGACGAGAAGATTTGGGCTTCGCTGAGAAAAATTCCGCTGCGCGAACTTCGACGAACCGGATTGCTCGACAAACTATTGCTGCTGGCCGGCGAGTCCGAAATCTCGCTTGCCGATCCAGACGTCAGTAATGACATCATCGACTCGTTAAGCACCGACGCGTTAATCGCTATGGCCTTGGAGTCCGACAAGGCGGATGATGCTGAATGACGAAATCCATGCTGGCGGATATGATTCCGCGTTCTGCCGCCGCGCTCGTATCCGACACATGTTGAATAGTCGTAACTTTGCGGGCCTGAACCAGACCGCATAAACTTTCGTGTAACGGGTGCAATCGTTTTGAGCAGAGGCTGGGTATGAGCGTCATCGCAGGTGTGTTCGGTGCATTGCCACCGCACCGTTACAGCCAGAGCGAGATCACCGACCAATTCGTCGAGTTCCCGGCATTGAAGGAGCACGAGGAGATCGTCCGGCGTCTGCACGCCGGCGCGAAGGTCAACAGCCGCCACCTAGTACTGCCCCTCGAGCAATACGCGTCGCTGACCGACTTCAGCGAGACGAACGAGATCTTCATCGAAAACGCGGTTGACCTTGGCTGCGAAGCGCTGCTGGGCGCTCTTGACGAGGCCGGGCTGCAACCCAAAGACATCGACATGATCGTCACCACGACCGTCACCGGTATCGCGGTGCCGTCGCTGGATGCCCGCATCGCCGGACGTGTTGGCCTGCGCCCGGATGTGCGCCGGATGCCGTTGTTCGGCCTGGGCTGTGCGGCCGGTGCGGCGGGGGTGGCCACGTTGCACAACTATCTGCAGGGTGCGCCCGACGGCGTCGCGGTGACGGTGTCGGTCGAGCTCTGCTCGCTGACGTTCCCCACGGTCAAACCGACCGTGTCGGGGCTGGTCGGGACCGCGATGTTCGGTGATGGGGCGGCCGCGGTGGTCGCCGTCGGTGATCGTCGCGCCGAACAAGACCGGCAGGTGCGCGCCAGCGGGCCCGACATCGTCGATTCGCGCAGCCGCCTCTACCCGGAATCGCTGAACATGATGGCGTGGAACGTCAGTTCCGCCGGCCTTCAGCCCGTATTCTCCCCAGAGCTCGCCACGGTGATCGAGCAGAACCTGGCCAACGACGTCGATCGGTTCCTCAGCGGACACAGCTTGACCAGGGGCGACATCGAAGCATGGGTGAGCCATCCGGGCGGCCCCAAGGTCATCGATGCGATCGGCAAGAGCCTCGACCTGCCCCCTGAGGCGCTCGAGCTGACCTGGCGCTCACTCGGCGAGATCGCCAACCTGTCGTCTGCCTCGGTGCTACACGTCCTGCGCGACACCATCGCCAAGCCGCCGCACAGCGGCAGCCCCGGTCTGATCATCGCGATGGGTCCCGGATTCTCCTCCGAACTCGTGCTACTGCGCTGGCACTGAGTCGGCAATTTCGACGACCAGGCCCGGCTTGGGACTCAGCGCTGCGAGGTTGGCGGCGCGGATGCGCTGGGCGGGCAATCGCAGCTTCGTTCTCGCGAGCAGCCGGGCAAGCATGACGGTCATCTCGGTCGTGGCCATGACTGCGCCGATGCATCGGTGCGACCCGCCGCTGAACGGGATGAACTCGTGCGGTGCGGGTTTGCGGTAATCCGGTGATCCCGGATCCCATCGCGCGGGCCGGAAGTCGGTCGGGTCCGGCCACAGCTCGGGTAGCCGGTGGGTGACATACGCGCTGAAGATCAGCAACCGGCCGGCGCGGATCCTGTGCCCGTCGAACCAGAGGTCGCGCATCACCCTGCGCGCCGAGATCACGCCTGGTGAATACAGCCGAAGCGTCTCGTGGACGACGCCGTCGAGGTATGTGAGCGCATCGAGATCGGCCCCAGACCAAGTGGACGGCGACCGGTCGCCGAGCACGCGGCGAACTTCGTCGGCGGCGTTGTCCCATGCTCCCGGCAGGGTCAGCAGCGTGTAGATCGCCCAGGCCAGCGCGCCGCTGGTGGTCTCGTAGCCGGCGGTGATGAGCGAAATGATCGAGTCGCGAATCTCGTTGTTGCTCAACGCGTATCCCTCATCGCCGCGACCCTTGATCAACATGGTCATCATGTGGTCGCCGGGTCTGGGCGCAGCGCGGGCATCGGCGACCTGGGCGTCGATGAAGTCGTTGAGGCGCTTGCGGGCGGCCATCGCCCGTCGCCACCCGGGAGAGTTGAGGCGCTGGTGTAGCGCCACCACTTGGGGCAGCTGGTGGGTCAGGTCCAGCAAAGGTTGGAGTTGCTCCCCGAGGAAGTCGGAGTGCACCGCCAAGCGCGGGCCGAACAGGCTCTCGGCGGTGCTGCGCCGGACCGCCGAGCGGCACTCCCGGTAGATGTCCAGCCGCTGTCCGGGCCGCCAGCCATCGATGACGGCGTCGATATTGGACGCCATGGTCTGCACGTAGTCCTGGATCTGCCGGTGGCGCAGCCCCGGGGCGACGACACTGCGGCGGCGGCGGTGGTCGTCCCCGTCGCTGACGATCAGCGCGGTGGGGCCGTCGACGATTGCCAGGCCCTCGAATGTCTGTGCCCAGCTGAACGCGTCGGCATTGGCAAACACGAACTTGTTCGCCTCGGGACCTAGCAGATAGGTGTAGCCGTGCCGCCCGACACCGGAATTGATCACCGCGCCCCGCCGCCGGTACAGGGTAAGCAACGCTTCGCCGGGCAGATAGGGAATCGGTCGGTGGGGTTCCTTACCCATGGGAATCACTCCACCGCTTCCGAGAGCTCCAGCCAGCGACTTTCCAGCGCGGCGACCTGGTCTTCCAGGGCGCGCAGCTCTGCTGTCAGCCGGGTGATGCCGACGTGATCGGACTGGTCATGGTCGGCGAGTTCGACGTGTTTGGCCGCAATGCGATCGGCCAGCCGGGCGAGCTGGCGGTCGACCGAGGTCAGCTCCTTCTCGGCGGCGCGACGTTGCGCGCCGGACATCGCCTCGGGCTTGGGGGTCGCCCGCGGCGGTTCCGGGGCGCCCGCCGAATGGGCAGCCAGCCGCAGGTATTCGTCCACGCCGCCCGGCAGGTGGCGCAACCGGCCGTCGAGAATCGCGTACTGCTGATCGGTGATGCGTTCGAGTAGATAGCGGTCGTGTGAGACGACGATCAAGGTGCCCGGCCAGGAGTCGAGCAAATCCTCGGTGGCCGTCAGCATGTCGGTGTCGACATCGTTGGTGGGCTCGTCGAGCAGCAGGACGTTCGGCTCGGACAGCAGGGTGAGCATCAGCTGCAGCCGCCGCCGCTGCCCGCCGGAGAGTTCGCCGACCCGCGCCGAGAGCTCGGTGAAACCGAGTCGCTCCAGCAGCTGGGCGGGGGTGACCTCGCGGCCCTCGACTTCATACCCGCCGGGCAGCCGGCCCAACACGTCAGCGATCCTGTCGTCGGCGAGGTCGGCTAACCGATCGCCCTGCTGATCGAGCACCGCCAACTGAACGGTCTTGCCGCGCTTGACACGTCCGGTGTCCGGCGCGACGGTGCCGGCGATCAACCCCAGCAGCGTCGACTTGCCCGCGCCGTTGGCGCCGACGATGCCGGACCGTTCACCCGGGCCGATCCGCCACTCGACATCGCGCAGCACCGAGCGGCCCTCATACGAGACCGACACATCGAGCAGGTCGATCACGTCCTTTCCGAGCCGGGCGGTGGCCAGCTTGGCCAACTCGACGGTGTTGCGCAGCGGCGGCATGTCGGCGATCAGCTGGTTGGCAGCGTCGATCCGGAACTTCGGCTTGGAGGTGCGCGCCGGCGGGCCCCGGCGCAGCCAGGCCAGCTCCTTGCGCATCAGGTTCTGCCGCTTGGCCTCCGACGCGGCGGCCTGCCGGTCCCGCTCGACGCGCTGCAGCACGTAGGCGGCGTACCCGCCGTCGAACGGTTCGACGATTCCGTCGTGCACCTCCCACGTTGTGGTGGCGACTTCGTCGAGAAACCAGCGGTCGTGTGTCACCACCAGCAGCCCGCCGGTGTTGCGTGCCCAGCGCTGCTGCAGGTGGCCCGCCAGCCAGGTGATGCCCTCGATGTCGAGATGGTTGGTGGGCTCGTCGAGAGCGATCACGTCCCACTCGCCGATCAGCAGTTCGGCCAGCTGTACTCGTCGGCGTTGCCCACCGCTGAGCGTGGAAATCGTTGCGTCCCAATCGATATCGGACACCAGACCACCGACCACGTCGCGAATACGCGGATCGCCGGCCCACTGATGATCGGCCTGGTCGCCGACCAGTGTCCAGCCGACGGTGTGCTCGGGGTCCAGGGTGTCGGCCTGGCTCAGCGCGCTGACCCGCAATCCGCTGCGCTGGGTGACCCGGCCGGAATCGGGCCGCAGTTGACCGGTCAGCAGACGCAGCAGGCTGGACTTGCCGTCGCCGTTGCGCCCGACGATGCCGGTGCGCGCGCCGTCGTTGACCCCGAGCGAGATCGAATCGAACACCACCTGCGTCGGGTATTCCAGGTGAACTGCCTCGGCTCCGATCAGGTGTGCCACTGGAACGACGCTAGCAAGGTTGCCGGGGGATCCGCCCAGAAGGGAAAGCATGCTCGATGCCGAGCGGTCGCGGGGACTGGCAGCGCGGGTTAGCGTAGTGCTACAAATGCTGCCCCGCTGTAACCAGCAGCGACAGAGTGCCGTCGTCTTCCAGAGAAAAGGAATCCCAATATGAAGACGAGAGTATTGATGGCCACGGTCGGCGCTGCAGCGGCCGCCTTGGCCGCTGGTGTCATGTGGACCGCACCATCGGCCTCGGCTGGCACCGACTTTTGCAATGGGCTTCCCAAGCCGCAGCAAGTTCAGGAGTGTAACTGCGGCTTCGACTTCGCCCCGGGTACTCAGGAGCTTCAAGATTGCATGGCGGGAAAAGCGGTTGCGCCCCGTCCCACGCAACCTTAGTAGGCCGAGCGACAGCAAGCGAAGCGCTTGAGGCACAACGATTGCCGCCCCGGCAACCAGACCGGATCGCGGCGCGCGTCTTCGGGGAGCGGGTCAGGACTTACCGCGAGTTGGATCGACAGCGCAAGCGGCCGCTGAATAGCGACAGCGGCCACCGGCACCCAGGCATCATGCCTGGGTTTTTTGCCGTCTGAGTGCTTCTAGATTCGGCAGCGGGCCAGCAGGACATTGAACCAGCCGTGCTACGAACGCATAGTAGAAGTGCTCATAAGCGACGGGGAGACACACGGTGCCTACTTCGAGAGATCCAATGGCGGCGGTACGCCAGTACGTCGAGGCCTTCAACGAGGGCGACGCCGAGGCCATGGCAGGAACATGCGCCGACCCGATGCAGATCCTCGACGTGATGTCACCGTATGTGTGGCAGGGACCAACAGCTAGCGAGGACTGGTGGAATGACGTGCTCGCCGCGGGCGAGGACGTGGGGGCTTCCGGCTTCCACATCACTCTGGACGAACCACGGCATGTCCGTGTGACCGGCGACTTTGCGTATGTCGTCGTTCCCGCCACCCTAACGTTCGATCTGGGAGGCAGGGAGGTCACTCAGACCGGCTCTCTCTTCACCGTGGCGCTTCGCAAGGTCGACATGGACTGGCGCCTATCGGCGTGGGCTTGGGCAAAAGGAAGCTGAAGAGTTCTTCGCGTAGTGCCCTACGGGCACACCTACGTCATCACCCCCGGTAGCGCGCTGCTCTTGCCCGGCTTGTGCGAACGCCAACACAGCCGGCAGGCCCGGCACGCCCAACACCCACAACCCCAACCGGCATACTCCGGACCCGCCCCACCGGGTGTGAGCGACGACGAGCCGTCACCCTTCTGAGCCGGATGCACCACCCCGCGGGCAAACACCCTGACCAGAACCGCTGAGTGCGCCGGTATGCCATGATGTCCAAGCTGTCGAGAGAGTGGGGAGCAGCGGTGGATCTGAATTTGTCGATGATCACGCGACCGGTGGAACGGCTGGTCGCGACGGCGCAGAATGGCCTGGAGGTCCTGCGGCTGGGAGGCCTGGAGACCGGCACCGTTCCGTCGCCGTCGCAGATTGTCGAGAGCGTGCCGATGTACAAGCTGCGGCGGTACTTTCCGCCCGACAGCCGTCGCGGGAAGAGCCCGGTCGGTCCGCCGGTGCTGCTGGTGCACCCGATGATGATGTCGGCCGACATGTGGGACGTCACTCGTGAGGACGGCGCGGTGGGGATCCTGCACGCCCACGGGCTGGATTGCTGGGTCATCGACTTCGGTTCACCCGACAAGGTCGAGGGCGGCATGCGCCGCAACCTTGCCGACCACATCGTCGCGCTCAGCCAGGCCATCGACACGATGAAGGACACGACCGGCAGCGACGTGCATCTGGTCGGATACTCGCAGGGCGGCATGTTCTGCTATCAGGCGGC
>DASYJS010000254.1:0-2802 GCA_035996225.1 Mycobacterium sp.
TTTGCCGCGAAACCCCTCGGCCAGCGCGGTGAGGACGGCATTCAGTTTGGTGACGTCGATCTTGTTCAGCACGCCAACCAAGTTCTGGAACACCGTGTTTACCTCGGTGGTCACGTTGCGTGATTCCACCACCGCCCCCGCCCTGAGCCGCTTCGGGCTCGGGTCGGCGGGGGTGAGCAGGTCGACGTATTTGGCGCCGAATGCCGTGGTGGCGGTGATTTCGGCGCCGACGTTGGCGGGGATGTATTTGAGCTGCTCTGGGTACAGTTCCAGCTGAAGTCTCACCGGCTCGCCGGGCTGGATCGAAGCAACCCGGCCGACCTGCACGCCGCGCAACTTCACCTTCGCACCGGGTTCCATGACCAGGCCCGACCGGTCCGAGGTGAGGGTCACCGTGGCATACGGCCTGAAATCTCTGTTGAACGCACCGATCGTCAGCACCAACGCGGCGATGATGGAGGCGAAAAGAATGACCGTCCACAAGGCCGGATGCAGGCCGGCCTCGCGCCGCTTCCTTCTCATCGCCGCTATCCCGACAGGTTGAAGTCGCCGGACACACCGTAGGCGGCCATCGCCACCGCCAACGTCACCGCTACCGCCACGACCAGTGAGGCGCGTACCGCGCGACCGACCGCCTCACCGACGCCGGCCGGCCCGCCGGTGGCGTTGAAACCGTAATAGGTGTGCACCAGCATGATCGATATTGCTGTCCCGATGACTTGCAGCATCGAGAAGATCAGGTCGGTGGGCTGCAGGTAGGTATGGAAGTAGTGGTCGTAGACCCCGGGAGCCTGCCCGTAGGCGAAAATGACCAGGGTCCGGGTGGCCATATAGCCGCCCAGCGAGGCCATGCACCACAACGGCACCACCACGACCACACCGGCCACCACTCGGGTGGAGACTAGGTAGGTGATCGTGGGGATGCCCATCACCTCGAGCGCGTCGATCTCCTCGTTGATCCGCATGGCGCCGAGCTGTGCAGTGGCACCGGCGCCGATCGTGGCCGCCAGACCGATGCAGGCGATCAGCGGGGAGGCGAGACGCGTGTTGATGTATGCGGAGGCAAAACCGCTCAACGCCTGCACCCCGACGTCCGACAACGATCGGAATAGCTGGATGGCGACAAGTCCACCGACGGACATCGTCAAGGTGGTGACGATCACCACGGTGCCGCCGATGACGGCCAGCGCACCAACGCCCAGACTCATATTGGCGATCAGGCGCAGCGTCTCAGTTCTGTAGCGGGCGACGGCTTCCCACACAGAGCCCAGGGCCCTGACATAAAACGCGGTCTGGCTTCCCAGCCGATTCCACCCGTTGGCGAAGCCACCTACGGTGTGCGCCAGCCGCGGGAGCCGCAGACCGGCAGGCGCGGCGCTCACATCGTCGCCTTCGTCGTGACGGCGGTCAGTATCACGTTGATGACGAACAAAGCCATAAACGTGTACACCACAGTTTCGTTGACCGCGTTGCCTACACCTTGTGGGCCCCCTCCCACGGTGAGGCCCTTGTAGCACGCGATGAAGCCGGCGATCAGGCCGAACAGCGTCGCCTTGGCGAAGGCTATGACGACTTCGACGACCCCGACGAGCAGCGTCAGGCTCGCCGCGTAGGAACCAGGATTGACGTGTTGGAAACCCACGGAGAAGGCATAGGCGGTGACTAAACCGACGATGGTGTTGATGGCGTTGAGCAGGAACCCGTTGACCGTGAGCGCCAGCACCCTCGGCACCAGCAGGCGCTGCACCGGGCTAATCCCCATCACTCGCATCGCGTCGATTTCTTCGCGGATGGTGCGAGCGCCCAGTTCGGCGCACATCGCGGTGGCGCCGCAACCGGCGACGACCAGCACCGTCGATATCGGGCCGATGTACACGACACACGCCAGTGCAGCGCCGGTGCCGGAAAGGTCAGCTGCACCGATCTCGACCAGCAGGATGTTGATGATGAATGAGGCGAACGCGTTGAACGGGATCGACACGGCAACGGTCGGGAATATCGTCACCCGAGCCACAAACCAACTCTGGTGGATGAACTCGCGCCAGGCGAAGGGCGGGTGCACCATCTGCACCAAGATGTCCAGCGACAACGCAAAGAAGCTGCCAACCTCGCGCAGCGGCTTGGTGTAGACCTCCGGCTTGAGCCTGGTACCCCCCACAGGCAAACTCGCGGCCGGCGGAGCAGGTTGTGCTTCCGTCGCAACCACTAGCGCACCCGTTGGTATCTAGCCTCGGCCGACATTAGAGCGATGAATCCTCCCCGTAGCGGTTAATGACAAGCGCCGACATCCAACAGTGTGGCCTACGGCACAGCGGGACGCTACCACGACTTTCATGAAGAGCAACCATACCTCTTTCAATCCCGACAATCCGGGTTCGGTAGACATCTGTTGAACTATGTCCGATTTGCTGTGCGGTTCCGACAAGTTTAATGCGAATGTCCCATTCACTGATGAACTGCCCGAGCCCACGGGTCGA
Source organism: Mycobacterium sp. (assembly GCA_035996225.1). Lineage (GTDB taxonomy): Bacteria > Actinomycetota > Actinomycetes > Mycobacteriales > Mycobacteriaceae > Mycobacterium. The sequence continues at coordinate 2,478 of DASYJS010000254.1, forward strand.
CGCGGCCCCGGCAGCTTGACCCCCCCGCACGTGACTACCCAGCAAGAGCTGCCTCGCAGAGTTGGCCTTTGGGAGCCCAAACTGTTCCGACCACAGTCGCACTGCAGCAACTCGATGAAGCCAGACGTATACGATTGACTCATTTGCTGAGCGCGAGCTATTTAACTCCAGTGATTTGTCTAGAATTGCAATAAGTCAGCCCGTTTCACTTTGCACCGTGATTTTCCGATAGTCGCACAAATGGAGAGTTATTGAATTATTCAAAGAGTGCATTCGTGCACAATCCTGGATGCATTTACGGCCTCCTTCGTTACGCATCGCGAAG
>DASYJS010000255.1:0-2926 GCA_035996225.1 Mycobacterium sp.
CGGTCGGCGGGGTGATGCAGGAGGTAATCAACTTGAGTTGGTTCGCCGCCGATATCGTCATCCTCGCGATCTTCGTGAAGTACTGGCGCTCTGATTACCCGAAAAGCGTTCCCGAGTCCTACTTCTGGCCCATGTTCATCTTCACCTTTGTCATGGTGGCCCCGATGATGGTCGCCACGGTGTCGGTGTTCGGGCGCGAAAGCGGTTCGGTCTACACGGCTTACGTCGACAACCTGATCATGTCGGCACTGTTCCTGAGCATGCTCATTCGTCGCGGTGACCGGCGCGGCCAGAGCATGTGGATAGCCTGGGGCAAGCTGCTGGGCACTGTGACCGCGTCCATCTCCCAGTACCTCTACGCCCCAGGAAACGTTGTGTGGCTGGTGATCTACGTCGAGATTCTGGTTCTCGATGTGCTCTATGTGATCCTGTTGTCAAAGGCCCCGCGGTATCAACGCGACGAGGTAAGCGCCGACCCTGCGACCGCATTGATCTAGCGACGGGTAGCTCGCCTGCGCCGCGGGCATCCTCACACCGGCTTCGCGCTGTCGACCTGATCCCGGCCGTATTCGATGACGGGCGCCGAGTCGCCGTACACGTTGAGGGTGTGGATGAAGCGGTGCAATCCCATGACGCCCGCGCAGGTGAAACCGAGTTCGATGATCTGTGCGGCCGTGAAATGCTCACCCAAACGCTTGTAGAACTCGTCGTCCATGGCGTGGTGATCGGCGGAGAGCAGGTCGATAAATTCGACGGCCATCTGCTCCTGCGGGGTGAGCTCGCCGTGACCCGGCGCGAGCAGGCAAGCGACATCCTCGTCGGTGATCGAATCATGCTTCCGCGATTGGCTACAGGGTTCGCATTCACCGAGTTGAGCGCTGCGGATACGCAACAACTCCAGGATCCGGCCGCCGAGCAGCGTGCCGGCACCGAGGTGGGTTCTGGCCATATTGACCTGTTCGAGCTGCGCGCTGCGGTAGGCGAAGATCTGCAAGGGCACCGGCGTCGCGTAGAGCCCGGCGGCAACGCCGGCATCGACGATTTCGCGCGAGTGCGAGCTGAGCTCTTCCATCGGGATTGGTGCAATACGCGGCATTAATTCAGGCTATCTTTTTTATGCGTCACTGAGAAGAAGCGAGCGGGAGAACTCGATGTCCAGACTTGCCGGAAAAGTCGCGATAGTTACCGGAGGCGCCGGCGGGATTGGTGCGGCGACGGCACACGAATTGGCCCGCGAGGGCGCGGCCGTTGCCGTCGTTGATATCGACGAGGCAAAGGCCGGCGAAGTCGCCGACGGGCTTCGGCGCACCGGGGCCCAAGCGATCGCCCTCGGCGGCGACCTCGCGGAGGAAGACGTGGCGAGGTCCGTGGTGCAGGCCACGGTGGCCGAGTTCGGCCGGATCGACGTCCTGCACAACAACGCGGCGCTGACCGCCAGCAGCTTCTTGTCCCGCGACACCACGGTCTCCGAGATTTCTCTCGACGTATGGCAGCGGTCGTTGCAGGTCAATCTCGGAAGTCAGATGCTGATGTGCAAATACGCCGTCCCCGAAATGCGAAGCACCGGAGGCGGTTCGATCATCAACATGTCGTCGGGCGCGGCCCTGTCGGGCGACCGGACCCGCCTGGCCTACGGCGTCTCGAAGGCCGGCGTGCACACCCTGACGATGTACGTGGCGACCAGCGAGGGAAAGCGGGGCATACGGGCGAACACCATCGTGCCCGGATTGATTCTCACCGACGCCGTGCGCGCGCACCTGTCCGAGGACATCCTCGACGGGCTGGGTCGTGCCACACTGACGCCCTATGTCGGACAACCAAAAGACGTCGCAGAACTCGTTGCTTTTCTGGCTTCCGAGCAGTCCCGCTACATCACCGGACAAATGATTTCGATCGACGGCGGGATGTCGGCGCATGTCGCGATGAATACGGGCGATTAGATAATTGCAGCCATTATCAACACAAGCGCTATTGCGATCAGCGGATGTGAATTAACGAATTTCTTTCTCGCCCTATTTAGTTTGTCGGCCCGAGCGCGTACGCGCCGGTCTCCGGGTGGTGGTACCAGCCGCTGGCCGCATGGGTGCCGCCGTCGACGTGGATGGTTTGGCCGGTGATGTAGCTGGACATGTCGGACGCGAGAAACACTGCCGCTCCGGCCATTTCGTCTACATGGCCCGCTCGCCCCATCGGGACCGTGAGGCCGAACCGCTGCTCGGACCCCGGCGGCGCAATCTGCTTGATGCCTTCGGTCAGGGTGATGTCGGGGGCCAGCGCGTTGACCCGAATGCCGTGCGGAGCGAGTTCGAGTGCGGCGGTCTTGGTGTAGTTGATGACGCCCGCTTTGGCCGCCGCGTAGGTCGCGTAACCCGGTGCGGCCCGGACACCCTCGATCGAGGTGACGCTGATGATGCTGCCGGGCAGTTTCTGCTCGACGAGGTTGCGGGCCACTCGCTGCGTACATAGGTAAACGTGGCGCAGGTTCGACTTGTACAGGGCGTCCCACCCGTTCTCGGTGGTGTCGAGGATCCCCGACCAGAAGACTCCGCCGGCGTTGTTGACCAGGATCGTCACCGGTCCGAGCTCTGCCGAGGTCTGTGCCAGCGCGGCGTCCACTGCGGTGCTGTCCCGGACGTCGACCGGGATTCCGAGAGCACCGATCTCCGCGGCGGCGGCCGCACACGAGTCGGGGTTGCGTTCCCAGATCGCCACCCGCGCGCCGAACGCCGTCAGCCCCGCCGCGATGCCGCGGCCGATGCCTGCGCCGCCACCGGTGACGACCGCGACTCGGTCGGTCAGGAGGACGCTTGAGGGATCGAGTGCCATGGAGATGAATATAGAACAATCCCACTTCACGGTTTACAGTTCTCACTAAATATGTTCGGTATGTAACGCATAGTCCAGCCCAGGGAGGCCGCGATGGCCA
>DASYJS010000256.1:0-3135 GCA_035996225.1 Mycobacterium sp.
GGTTGCAGGGCGTCCATGGCCGGGTTGTGTGGGGCCACTTCGATATTGACCCGGCTGGCGAACCGGTTTTGGGCACGCACCCGTTCGATCAGGGCCTCGATCTGGTCGGTGGGCCCCGAGATCACGGTTTGACGCGGGGAGTTGTAAATCCCCACCGTGACCTGCGGGTGATCGGCGATCAGCGCCTCGGTGGCGGCCACATCAAGTCCGAGGAGGGCCATGGTGCCCTGCCCGGACAGCGGCGCCATCAGCCGCGAGCGGGTCGCGGTCACCCGCAACCCCTCCGCCGGGGTCAGCGCGCCCGCCACTACCGCCGCGGCCACTTCGCCCATCGAATGCCCGATCACCAGATCCGGGGTCACCCCGTAGGAGGCCCACAGTTCGGTCAACCCCAGTTGCATGCCGATCAGGCCGAGCTGGATTTGTTCGATGCCCTCGAGGTGTTTGCCGGTGGCGATCAGCTCGTGCAGCGAAAACCCGGCCTCGGCAACGAAAGTGGGTTCCAGTTCGGCGATCGCGGCGGCGAAGGCGGGCTCATCGACCAGCAATTGGCGGCCCATGCCGGCCCACTGCGAGCCGCGACCGGAATAGACGAACACCGTGCCCGGCCCGCCGGCACCCTCGTACGGGCTCACCACCCCGGGGGCGTGCTGGCCGGCGGCCAGGGCGCGCAGGCCTTCGATGGCGCACACGCGATCGCGCGCGACGACCGTGGCGAACTTGGCCTGCCGCGCCCGGTGATGGTTAACCGTGTGCGCCACATCAGCCAACGCCACCTGCGCGCCAGCGCCCTGCATCCAATCGGCCAACACCGACGCCGTCACCGCCACCCGCTGCGCCGTCTTCCCCGACACCACCAACGTCGACACCTCGGGGTTCGGGGCGTCCCCGGTGACCGGCACCAGTTCCGGACCCTGCTCGACGATCGCGTGGGCATTCGTGCCGCCGAGGCCGAAGGAGGACACCGCCGCGCGGCGCGGACCGGAATCCGATGGCCAAGGGGTGTTTTCGACCGGAATGAAAAGACGTGTCGGCTCCGCATCGATCGCCGGATTCCATTGTGAGAAGTGCAGATTCGGTGGGATGTGGCCGCGCTGCACCGCCAGCACCGCCTTGATGAATCCGGCTACTCCGGACGCCGCCTCGAGGTGACCGATGTTGGTCTTCACCGCTCCGAGCGCGCACGAGCCCCCGCCGCGGCCATAGGTGGCGGCCAGCGCCTCGAACTCGATGGGATCACCGAGAGCCGTTCCGGTTCCGTGGCTTTCGACGTAGTTCACGCTTTCCGGCGCGACATCGGCCGAACGCAACGCATCGGCGATCACATCGCACTGGGCCGCGGTGTTCGGCGCGGTAATGCCATTGGAGCGGCCGTCCTGGTTGACCGCCGAACCGCGCACCACCGCCAGCACCTGATCGCCGTCACGCACCGCGTCGGTCAACCGCTTGAGCACCACCACGCCGGCACCCTCACCACGCACGAAGCCGTCCGCCGCCGCGTCGAAGCTGGCGCACCGGCCATGCGGAGAGAGCAGCCCCCACGCCGAGATGGCGATTTGGGTCTCCGGGCGCAGGGTCACGCTGACCCCACCGGCCAGCGCCAAGTCGGTTTCGCGTGCCCGCAAGCTCTGACAGGCCAGGTGGATCGCCGACAAGGACGACGAGCATGCCGTGTCGACGGCCGCGGCCGGACCGCGCAGTCCCAGCAGATATGAGATCCGCCCCGCGGTGATGCTGTGCGAGCTGCCGGTCCCGGTGTAGGCGTCCACGCGGTCCGGGCTGCTGGCCACCATGGACTGGTACTCGTTGAAGTAAACGCCCATCATCACACCGGTTCGGGAACCGCTGAGGGAATCCGTTGGAATACCGGCATGTTCGAGGGCTTCCCAGGTGACCTCGAGCAGCATCCGCTGCTGCGGGTCCATCGACGCGGCTTCGCGCGGGGTGATCCCGAAAAACTCGGCGTCGAATCCCGCGATGTCGGGGACGAAGCCGCCCCACTTCGTCGTCATATGCCCGGGCGTCAGCGGGTCGGCGTCGTAGAAGGCCTCGGCGTCCCACCGGTCCGCGGGAATCCCGGAGATCGCGTTTCGGCCTTCGACCATGAGTTCCCAGAAGCACTCCGGGCTCGTCACGTTTCCCGGAAAGCGGCATCCGATCCCCACCACCGCGACCGGTTCGGCCGTGGTGGTGCGCGCGGCCCGGGCGAATTCTTCGGATAAGGCCGTGCGCTGTTCCGCCGTCATATCCCGGATGCGGCTGAAAACACTTCGCATTACGCGGGCTCCTCGGCGGCTACAGGGGATGACTCGATGCGGTCGAACAAACTGTCCAATGTGCTTCCTGCTGAAGCGGACAGCTCCGCGATCTCATCATTTCCTGAATCCGCCTGCGGCGCTACTGCTTTCGCAAGGTAGTCCGCCAGGGCTGCGACGGTGGGGTGGTTGAACAGCATGGTCGCCGACAATTCGATACCTGCCAGGATCTCGGCTTCGCGTCGAATCGCCATGGCCATCAGGGAGTTGAGGCCCAGTTCGGCCAGCGGCCGATCGGCTTCCAAGTCCGAGTCGGGGATCCGCAGTTCGCGGGCGACGATGGCGCGCAGGCCGGTCTCCAACTCGGTGCGAATCTGCGCCGGTGAGAGATGCGACCAGTCCCGTGCCGGAACCAGGGAGGCGGCCGCGGGAGAGTCCGCCAGCAGGTCGTCGACGATGCGCAGCGATCCGCGGGTGCGGTAGGCGTCCGCCAGCAGCGGCCAATCCGCGTCGACGACAACGGAATGCACCCCGGCGGCCGGACTCATCACGATCGGCAGCGCAGCGATGGCGACGTCGTCTTGCATCGGCAGCAGGCCGGAGCCGACGCTGACCTGGCTGGCATTGTCTTCGGTGTCGGCCAGCGATTTCCACAATCCCCAGTTGACCGTGGTGGCCGACAGCCCGATCACGCGACGGGCGTAGGCCAGCGCGTCGAGGAAACCGCTGGTGGCGGTGTAGTGGGCGAGCCAGCGTGAACCGGTCAGCCCCGAGATGGAGGAGAACAGTACGAAGTGGCGCACCGGCGTTTTCAGTGATAGCCGGTGCAGCACCGCCGCGGCGTCTAGCTTGGGCGCGAACATCGCCGTGACGTCGTCGT
>DASYJS010000257.1:0-15648 GCA_035996225.1 Mycobacterium sp.
CCCGCTGACCTGGGAGGAATTCGCCGACCGGATCGGGCAGACGGTGTATCTGTCGGCCACCCCCGGCCCCTACGAGCTGAGTCAGGCCGCGGGCGAGTTCGTCGAGCAGGTGATCCGCCCTACTGGCCTGGTCGATCCGAAGGTGGTGGTCAAGCCGACCAAGGGCCAGATCGACGACCTGATCGCTGAGATTCGCAAACGCGCCGATGCCGATGAGCGGGTGTTGGTGACGACGCTGACTAAGAAGATGGCCGAAGACCTCACCGATTACCTGCTGGAGATGGGTATTCGGGTGCGCTACCTGCATTCGGAGGTCGACACATTGCGCCGGGTGGAACTGCTGCGGCAGCTCCGGCTCGGCGACTACGACGTGCTGGTCGGCATCAACCTGCTGCGTGAGGGCTTGGACCTGCCCGAGGTGTCGCTGGTGTCGATCCTCGACGCCGACAAGGAAGGCTTCCTGCGGTCGTCGCGCAGCTTGATCCAGACCATCGGCCGCGCCGCCCGCAACGTTTCCGGCGAGGTCCACATGTACGCCGACAAGATGACCGATTCGATGAAACAGGCCATCGACGAGACCGATCGGCGCCGGGCCAAGCAGGTCGCCTACAACGAGGCCCACGGCATCGACCCGCAGCCGCTGCGCAGAAAGATCGCCGACATCCTCGATCAGGTCTATCGCGAGGCCGACGACACCGAAGCCGTGGAGATCGGCGGGTCGGGACGCAACGCTTCCCGTGGCCGGCGTGCCCAGGGGGAGCGGGGTCGCGCGGTCAGCGCCGGCGTGTTCGAGGGTCGCGACACCGCCAGCATGCCGCGCGCCGAGCTGGCCGACCTGATCAAAGACCTCACCGCGCAGATGATGGCCGCGGCCCGTGACTTGCAGTTCGAACTGGCCGCACGGTTCCGCGACGAGATCGCCGACCTCAAAAAGGAACTGCGCGGAATGGATGCTGCGGGCGTGAAATAACGCGCCGCACCCTGCGCCGGGCCTCATACAGTGTCGGGGTGGCCGACACCGCGCGCGAGACCGGCACTTGGCGTGAGCTGCTGGGCAGTTACCTGGGCACGTCGATCGTCCTGGCGGGTGGCGTCGCGATGTACGCCACCAACGAGTTTCTGACGGTCAGCCTGTTACCGAGCGCGATCGCCGAAATCGGCGGAGGCCGGCTGTATGCGTGGGTGGTCACCCTGTACCTGGTTGGGTCTGTGGTCGCGGCGACCACCGTCAACTCGATGCTTCGCCGCTTCGGGGCTCGCTCGTCATTTCTGTTGGCACTAGTCGTTTTTGGGGTCGCCAGCCTGGTATGCGCGGCGGCGCCGAACATGGGGGTGCTGATCGCGGGACGCACTCTGCAGGGTGTCGCTGGCGGTGTGCTGGCCGGCCTGGGCTATGCCCTCATCAACTCCGCGTTGCCGCGCACGCTCTGGACGCGAGGCTCCGCGCTGGTGTCAGCGATGTGGGGTGTCGCGACGGTGGTCGGACCCGCGATGGGTGGGCTCTTCGCGCAATTCGGCCTGTGGCGGTGGGCGTTTGGCGTGATGGCCATCCTGACAGCGCTGATGGGCCTGTTGGTTCCGGTGGTGTTGGGCAGCGACCGGGGTGCGCGGCAGGACCAAACGGCAGGAGGTCCGAAGCTCGGGGTGCCGGTGTGGTCGTTGCTGCTGATCGGCGCTGCGGCGCTGGCGGTCAGCGTCGCGCAGCTCCCACGCAACGCCATGGCGATCAGCGGACTGCTGGTCGTCGGGGTGCTGCTGGTAGGAGTATTTGTGGTTGTCGATCGCCGTAGTGGCGCAGCGGTGTTGCCGCCCAGCGTATTCGGCTCCGGCCCGCTCAAGTGGATTTATCTGACCATGGCTGTGCAGATGGCTGCGGTGATGATCGACACCTACGTGCCGCTCTTCGGTCAGCGACTCGGACATTTGACTCCGGTCGCGGCCGGATTCCTCGGCGCCTCGCTGGCGATCGGCTGGACGGTCAGCGAGATCGCCAGCGCATCGTTGAACAACCCGCGGGTGATCGGATATGTCGTCCTGGCCGCACCTCTGGTGATGGCCTCCGGTCTTGCACTCGGTGCCGCCACCCAGCAGGCGAACGCACCGGGCCGGGTCGTCGCGGCCTGGGCGGTCGGATTGCTGATCGCCGGCATCGGCATCGGAATGACCTGGCCACATTTGTCCATGCGGGCCATGGACTCGGTCGACGATCCGGCCGAAAGCGGCGCGGCGGCCGCGGCGATCAACACCGTCCAGCTGATCTCGGCGGCCTTCGGGGCCGGGCTGGCGGGCGTGGTGGTCAACGTGGCTGAGGCCGACGATCTGGCCGCGGCTCGCTGGTTGTACGCCGTCATTGCGGTGCTGGCGGCGACGGCCGTCATCGCGTCCACGAAGGCCAGCCAGCGCGACCGTGGCACTCCGCGGTAACACCGCGCCAGGCTCACGAACCGGGGGACCGGCCCATACGGTGTACGAGTGGCCGAGACGGTGAGTGAGACCGGTAGTTGGCGTGAGCTGCTCGGCCAGCACCTCGGGATGTCCACCCTCCTGGCCGGTGGTGTTCTGCTCTACTCCACCAACGAATTTCTGACCGTCAGCATGCTCCCGACCATCATCGCCGACATTGGCGGAGCTCGGCTGTTCTCTTGGGCGACAACGCTGTATCTAATCGGTTCCGTGGTCTCCGCTGCGCTAGTCCACCCGATACTGCAGCGCATCGGGGCCCGACGGGCGTACCTAATCGGGCTCAGTTTGTTTGCGCTCGCCAGCGCGGTGAATGTGGTGGCGCCCGGCATGGCGGTTCTGGTCGCCGGACGCGCGCTGCGAGGTGTGTCCGGTGGGCTCTTGGCCGGCCTCGGCTATGCGCTAATCAATACTGCCCTGCCCCGTTCGCTGTGGACCCGCGGCTCGGCGCTGGTTTCGGCGATGTGGGGGGTATCGACCCTAATCGGACCCGTAGCGGGCGGGATCTTCGCGCAACTCGGGCTGTGGCGGTGGGCGTACGTTGCAATGGGTGTCGCGACCGGGTTGATGGCGTTGTTGGTGGTCACAGTGCTGAAGCCCGGCCGGATTGACCCGGCGCGCGAGAAACCGGTGACGCCCACCCGCAAGGTGCCCCTGTGGTCGCTGCTGCTGATGAGTTCAGCCGCACTGACCGTCAGCGTCGCCGCGCTTCCGCACCGCCTGGTGGAAAACCTGGGGGTGCTGCTGGCTGGCCTGCTGCTGGTCGTTGCCTTCATCCTCGTCGACCGGCGAATGTCGGTTGCGGTGTTGCCGCGCAGCGTATTTGGGCCAGGACCGTCGAAGTGGATCTACCTGACCATGTCGGTGCAGATGGCCGCCGCGATGGCAAATACCTATGTGCCGTTGTTCGGTCAGAAGCTGGCTGACCTGAGCCCGGCGGAGGCAGGGTTTCTCGGTGCAGCGCTGGCCACCGGGTGGACCGGCAGCGAGATTGTCAGCGCTTCGCTGACCGATCGGCGCGTGATCGGGCGTGTCGTCGTCGCCGGCCCGTTGATGATGGCAGCGGGCTTGGCGCTGGCCGCGGTAACCCAGCGCGCATACGCACCGCTCGGGGTTGTCGCGCTGTGGGCGTTGGCACTGCTGATCACCGGGGCCGGCATCGGGATCGGCTGGCCGCATCTGGCGGTGCGTGCGATGGATTCCGACGACCCCGAGCAGAGCAGTGCGGCGGCTGCGGCGATCAACACCGTGCAGCTGGTATCTGCGGCCTTCGGGGCTGGGCTGGCGGGTGTGGTGGTCAACCTGGCCGAGGCCGATGATGCGACGGCGGCTCGCTGGTTGTATCTGGTTTTCGCGATGCTGGCGGCAAGCGGTGTCTTGGCGTCGTATCGCGCGGTCCGCGACAGGCGCTGACCTAGTCCACCTCGTCCTCGGCATGAAGGACGGCGACAACCCCATCGATGGGGGCGAAAGTTTCTGGCGGCTTTCCTATTTGCGCGCCCGATAGGGTCATGGTTTGTGTTCGTAACCCCGCACTCTTGCCCTGAATGGTGCGTTCCAGCCCGATGAGTGTCGTCAGCCCGAATGCGGCAACCAGCTCGAGAAGATGCCGGCCGTTCTGCACGGCGCCACCGAAGAGTGGGTCCCCCAACAAGATTTGCATGATCGCCAAGCTAACCAGCTGCCGTTACCTGCGCTGACCGGTCAGCGCGTCGATTTGACGACCTGCGAGTAGTGGAATTGCCAACGCTCGACGATGTGGAAGCCGAGGTAGCTGGGGAATTGATAGGCCGGCGCACGACCGAATACTCCCGGCGGCAGTGATTGTCCGACTTGGTGATTGGGGAACGACTTGTCGTAGTTGGTGATGGTCCACAGAGTCGTGCACTTGTTGATTTTGGCCGTCGTCAGCCACACCGCGACGTGACCGTCCCACAGCGAGCCCACCGTCGGGCCGTACACGCCACGCTCGACGTCGATCAGCGATCGAAACGCGCCCGGGCGGGTGGCCAGCACGGCGCGGATCGGACCCGGCCGCCACGGCACGGTGTTATCGGCGAGCAAGCAGTCTCCGGGCGCGGCATGAGCGCTGATCACGTCGGCCACCTGGCTGTAGTCCCAGCCTTCCTTGGCGTACGGCCAGCGCTGGACGAACAGGTAATCGGGGATCGCGGCCCCCACAAAAAGCACCACCAGACCGGCGATCAGCCACGGCCGGCGGGCCACAGTGATGATGCAGATCGCCAACAGCACTGCCATCGCCGGGGCGGTCAGAATCAAATAGCGCGGAAAATACATCGGTTCGCCGATCGCCGAATAGAGCACGACGGCGGCAGTGGGCACCACGACCCATGCGACGCAGATGGTCAGCAGCCGGCGCATATCGCCTGCCGGGGCAGGCGCGCCGGCCAGTCGGGCGACGATCGCCGCCACCATGATGACCGCGCTGAGCACCGCGAACGGCACGCTGTGGTCGAAATACTGCCGCTGGACGATGTCGAAGGCGTAGTGCCAGCTGACCGGGAAAAGCCAATCGACCTGAAATGCCTGACCATGTGCGAACAGGATGAACGGCGTCATGACGCCCACCGCGACGGCCGTGGTGGCCGCCCACCAGATGACCGGGGACTTCCGGGACCCCTTGCGCGCCAGCAGCGGCAGCATCGCCGCGTACACCAGGACCAGCAAAATCAGGTTGAGGCTCAGCAGAATCGACACCATCAGCGCCACGGCGTAGCCCACCCACCGCCGGGGCCGGTTGCGCCGAACCGCGGCGACGAACAACACGGTCAGCCAGATGGCCGCGGCGGCCGCGAAGGCATAGGAGCGTGCTTCCATACCCGCCCAGGTGGTGCGGGGGAGAATGGCGAAGACGACCCCCGCACAGACCGCGATCGTGCGCGGCGAGAATTGCCTGGTAAACACCGTGACGCCGGCGGCAGCAGCCCCGATCGCGAGGGCGCTGGGAACCCGCGACCAGAATTCGGTCGGCGGGAAGATGGCGAACCACCCGTGCATCAGCAGGTAGTACAAGCCATGCACGGCATCGATGTGGCCCAACAGTCGCCACAGTTCGGGCAGGGTCCGGCTCGCCGCAGCCGATATCGTCGCTCCTTCGTCGAACCACAGCGAAGGCCGACTGGCCCAGGCGCCGCTGATGACGGCAGCCAGCACGGCCATCGCCCAGGGGTCGAGTAGCCGGCCACGCGAGTGTGCGGGCCCGGATTTGGCGATGAAATCCGGGGAGCGCTGCCCGAGGGTGGACGTAGCCATGATGCTTGTCACTGTAAGGCGCGCTCGATAGACCTGGTCACCAGCAGTTCGGCAGGCTGGCTGGAGGCGGGCCAGACTCGGCTGGATGCCCTCGCTCTTCGCGTCCGTCTTTCATGGAAAGCGCCACCACGCAAGGCCTTCGGGCCTGGGCCGGGGCATTCCATGACTCATTATCGGGAATGTCGCCCGTTGCTGCAGCGTGGGAGGTAAATGGAGGGTTGCGCCACGCCGCTGCTGTGTGGTTAATCTGACCCATCGAGCTCTGATAACGCGATAGTGTCTTCTGGTTGGCCTGGCAAACGACACTGGGAGGGTAAATGTCCGCTTATCGGACTGTGGTGGTCGGCACGGATGGCTCGGACTCATCGTTGCGTGCTGTCGAACGGGCGGCCACCATCGCCGGGGACAACGCCAAACTGATTGTCGCGTCGGCGTACCTCCCCCAGCAGCAGGACGGTCGAGCCGCCGACGTCCTGAAGGACGAAAGCTACAAGGTGTCGGGCACCGCCCCGATTTACGCGATCTTGCAAGACGCAAAGGAGCGGGCGCACAAGGCCGGTGCGAAGAACGTCGAGGAGCGCCCCATCGAGGGTGCGCCCGTTGACGCGCTGGTCAGCCTTGCCGAAGACGTGAAAGCCGACCTGCTGGTCGTCGGCAATGTCGGTCTGAGCACGATCGCGGGCCGCTTGTTGGGCTCGGTGCCGGCCAACGTGTCACGTCGGGCCAAGGTCGATGTGTTGATCGTGCACACCACGACCTAACGACCGGATTTCTCGCTACTCGGTCGATCCCCGGGCCCGCCGCGCGGTAGACGCCAACCGTCGGCTGTGCGGTGACGGCTTTCAGCGTGGGAGCAGGGCGAGAATCGACGCCGAATTGCACCCTGGGTGCACACTCGAAACCCTCACCGCACAGTCGGCGCCGATGGGCGACGACGTGGTGTGGACCGCGGCGAGACTGCGGCGAAGCCGGTCTCCTACCAGCCTCGCTCGCGCCATTCGCTCACGTGGGGGCGTTCTGTGCCTAATACCGTGTCGTCGCCGTGGCCGGGATAGATGACCGTGGAATCCGGATACACCTCGAACACCCGGCTGGTGACGTCGGTGAGCAGCTGGGTGAAGTCACCCGGCTGCCACGTCTTGCCCACACCCCCGGGGAAGAGGCAGTCGCCGGTGAACAACTGCGTGACACCACCGGTCGCCGGCCCGTCGAGGGCCAGCGCGATCGATCCGGGGGTGTGCCCGCGCAGGTGAATGACGTCGAAGGTCAGCTTGCCGATCTGCACGGTGTCACCGTTAGCCAGCAAACGATCCGGTTTGACGGGTAGCGCTTCGGCGTCGATCTCGTGGGCTGCGGTCGGCGCTCCCGTGGCAGCGGCCATGGCCTCCAGGGCTTGCCAGTGGTCGAAGTGCTGATGGCTGGTCACGATCAGCGATACCTTGGGGGCATACCGTTGGACCAGGTCGATCAGGACGTCGGCGTCGTTGGCGGCGTCGATCAGAAGTGTTTCCCCAGTCGCGGAACATGTCACCAAGTAGGCGTTGTTGTCCATTGGGCCGACCGAGGCCTTGAGGATCGTGACCCCGGGCAGGGTGCGGCGGGCGGCGTTACCAGGGTCGACGTGTCCGGTGTAGTTGTCGCTAGGCTCGTCCGGGGCGGTCATATCGGCCACGTTACTGGTCCCCGGGCTGGGATGGGTGTCTTGTCGGTGGGGGCACCTAGCATGGAATGCGCTGTGCGCAATAACCGTCGTTAGGCCAGTAAGAGATTCAGTGAGAGGGGCAGGGTGGCTGACCGCCTGATCGTGAAGGGTGCCCGTGAGCACAACCTGCGCGGCGTCGACCTCGACCTGCCGCGCGACTCGTTGATCGTGTTCACCGGGCTTTCCGGATCGGGCAAGTCGTCGCTGGCCTTCGACACCATCTTCGCCGAGGGTCAGCGCCGCTACGTGGAATCCCTGTCGGCCTTCGCGCGGCAATTCCTCGGGCAGATGGACAAGCCGGACGTCGACTTCATCGAGGGTCTTTCGCCGGCGGTGTCCATCGACCAGAAGTCGACGAACCGCAACCCGAGATCGACCGTCGGAACGATCACCGAGGTGTACGACTACCTGCGGTTGCTGTATGCGCGTGCGGGCACGCCGCATTGCCCGATCTGTGGCGAGCGGATCGCCCGTCAGACCCCGCAGCAAATCGTCGATCAGGTGCTGGCAATGCCGGAGGGCACCCGCTTCCTGGTGCTCGCTCCCGTGGTGCGTACTCGCAAAGGCGAGTTCGCCGACCTGTTCGACAAGCTCAACGCGCAGGGCTACAGCCGGGTGCGGGTCGACGGTGTGGTGCACCCGCTGGCCGATCCGCCGAAGCTGAAAAAGCAAGAGAAGCACGACATCGAGGTGGTGGTGGATCGGCTCACCGTCAAGGCCACCGCCAAGCAGCGGCTCACCGACTCGGTGGAAACCGCGCTGAACCTGGCCGACGGCATCGTCGTGCTGGAATTTCCCGACGATCGCGACGAACACGACCATCCGCGCGAACAGCGCTTCTCCGAGAAGCTGGCCTGCCCCAACGGTCACCCGCTGTCCGTCGACGACCTGGAACCGCGCTCGTTCTCGTTCAACTCGCCGTATGGCGCCTGCCCCGAGTGCGTCGGCTTGGGGATCCGTAAAGAGGTCGACCCCGATTTGGTGGTGCCCGACCCGGAGCGCACCCTGGCCGAGGGCGCGGTCGCGCCGTGGTCGGCGGGCCACACCGCGGAGTACTTCACCCGGATGATGGCCGGGCTCGGTGAGGAGCTGGGATTCGACGTCGACACGCCATGGCGCAAACTTCCCGCCAAGGCCCGCAAGGCGATTCTCGAGGGCTCCGACCATCAGGTCCATGTGCGCTACCGCAATCGGTACGGCCGAACCCGTTCGTACTACGCCGATTTCGAAGGCGTGCTGGCGTTCCTGGAACGCAAGATGGCTCAGACCGAGTCCGAGCAGATGAAGGAACGCTACGAGGGTTTCATGCGTGACGTGCCCTGCCCGGTGTGCGAGGGGACGCGGCTCAAGCCGGAGATTCTTGCGGTGACGCTGGCCGCGGGGGAGCGTGGCGCGAAGTCCATCGCCGAGGTCTGCGAGCTGTCCATCTCGGACTGTGCCGATTTCCTCAACGCGCTCACCCTGGGGGTGCGCGAGCAGGCGATCGCGGGCCAGGTGCTCAAGGAAATCCAGTCGCGGCTCGGCTTTTTGCTCGATGTGGGGCTGGAATACCTGTCGCTGTCCCGGGCGGCTGCCACGCTGTCCGGCGGTGAGGCCCAACGCATTCGGCTGGCCACCCAGATCGGCTCCGGTTTGGTAGGCGTGCTCTACGTGCTCGACGAACCGTCCATCGGGCTGCACCAGCGCGACAATCGTCGGCTCATCGAAACCCTCACGCGCTTAAGAGGTTTGGGAAACACACTGATCGTCGTCGAGCATGACGAGGACACCATCGCGCACGCCGACTGGATCGTCGACATCGGCCCAGGCGCCGGGGAACACGGCGGCCAAATCGTGCACAGCGGAACCTATCAGGAGTTGCTGCGCAACGAGAGCTCGATCACCGGCGCCTACCTGTCGGGCCGGGAAAGCATCGCCACGCCTACGCGCCGGCGTTCCGTGGACCGGAAGCGTCAGCTCACCGTGGTCGGGGCCCGCGAGCACAACCTGCGCGGCATCGACGTGTCGTTTCCGCTCGGCGTGCTGACTTCGGTGACCGGTGTGTCCGGCTCCGGCAAGTCGACACTGGTCAACGACATCCTGGCGGCCGTACTGGCCAACCGGCTCAATGGCGCTCGGCAAGTCCCTGGCCGGCACAGCCGGGTGACCGGGCTGGACCATCTGGACAAGCTGGTGCGGGTGGATCAGTCGCCGATCGGCCGCACGCCGCGCTCCAACCCGGCCACCTACACCGGAGTGTTCGACAAGATCCGCACGTTGTTCGCCGCGACCACCGAGGCGAAAGTCCGTGGCTACCAGCCGGGTCGAT
The DNA here is from genome assembly GCA_035996225.1 of Mycobacterium sp. Classification (GTDB taxonomy): domain Bacteria; phylum Actinomycetota; class Actinomycetes; order Mycobacteriales; family Mycobacteriaceae; genus Mycobacterium. The sequence continues at coordinate 9,744 of DASYJS010000257.1, forward strand.
TCTCGTTCAACGTCAAGGGCGGTCGCTGCGAGGCGTGCACCGGTGACGGCACGATCAAGATCGAGATGAACTTCTTGCCCGACGTGTACGTGCCGTGTGAGGTGTGCCAGGGCGCCCGGTACAACCGGGAAACCCTTGAGGTGCACTACAAAGGCAAAACCATCTCCGAAGTGCTCGACATGTCGATCGAGGAAGCGGCGGAGTTTTTCGAACCGATCAGCGGGATCCACCGCTACCTGCGCACGCTGGTCGATGTCGGCCTGGGCTATGTCCGGCTGGGTCAGCCCGCGCCGACCCTGTCCGGCGGTGAGGCGCAGCGGGTCAAGCTGGCGTCCGAATTGCAGAAACGCTCGACCGGCCGCACCATCTACATCCTCGACGAGCCCACCACCGGGTTGCATTTCGACGACATCCGCAAGCTGCTCACCGTCATCAACGGCCTTGTCGACAAAGGCAATACGGTCATCGTGATCGAGCACAACCTCGACGTGATCAAGACCTCGGACTGGGTCGTCGACATGGGCCCCGAGGGTGGCGCCGGAGGCGGAACCGTTGTCGCCGAGGGCACTCCGGAAGCCGTCGCCGCGGTGCCCGAAAGCTACACCGGGAAGTTTCTCGCCGAGGTCGTCGGCCGCAGCACCCCATCGGCCACCGCGACGCGGCGTCCTAACCGGAGGCGCAAGGTCAGCGCCTAAGGCCCGATAGGCGCAGCGCCTGCGCCTGCGAGCAGCTCTTGGAAAGACTCCTCCATGCATTCGGCATACCTGGCCGGGTCCGGCAATGCGTCGCGGTCGGCAGTAGCGCTGATCGACAACGTTCCGTTGTAGCTCGCCACGACATGGATCAGGTTCAAGCCGGCCACCAGCGGTCCGAGACCAGCGGCGCGGACCAGTCGGGCACCGCTGAAGAACAGCGGTTCGGCGGGGCCCGGAACATTGGTAACGGTCGTGTTGGCGATCGTCGGGCCAGAGAACGGAAGCGCACTGGCGGCCTTTGCCGTCATCCCCAGCAGTGAGGTTGGCACTGTGCCAATCAATTCGAGCAGCTGGGTTCTGGTCGATTCCGACCCGGAACGGCTTCCCGCGGTTGATTCTGCGATTGCTTCGAGCCGTTTGACGGGATCAGCGATGTCGGTGCCGAGCGTTTGCAGCCGGCCGAATAGGACGTTCCCGTTGCTGCTCGCGTCGCCTGCCTTGCGCATTGACATCGGGCAGGCCGCGACGAGCGATTCATCGGGCAGCTCACCGTGGCCATCCAGATACCCGCGAAGGGCGCCGCCGACGTAGGCGAGCGCGACATCGTTGATCGTCGAGCCGGGCACACTCGCTTTGATCCGTTTGAAATCGGCGAGTTCGTGAAACCGCGCCTCGAAGACGCGGTGCGCCGAGACCGTTTGGTTGAAGCGGGTTTTCGGTGGAAATGACGGCACCGCGCGCCGCGCGACCCTGCTGACGACACCTCCGATCAGCTTGCCCGGCAGACCGGCGAAGCCGCGCACCGCCGTGGGGGCGCTGGAGGCGAGAACGGTACCCGCCCGTAACGGTTGCAACGCCGCATTGATCGCCGTGCGCGAGAGTAACTCTGCGGTGGAGGGGAGGGGATCGGGCTGCCAGGGGTTGTCCGGTCCGGCGGGGCGGGGGCTGTCAGCGGCAAGGTCGTGCAATGCTGCGATCATCTGAACGCTCGCCATCCCGTCGACCGCACAGTGGTGCAGTTTCAACGCCATTGCGAACGAGCCCTTCGGTACGCCCGGCACGGAATTCAGTCCCTCGATGACGGTGATCTCCCAGGGCGGACGCCGCAGGTCGATCTGCCTGGCATGAAGCCGCGCAGTCTGGATACAGAGTTGTCGCCAGTCACCGGGCTGGGGCAGCCCGATATGGCGGACGTGATATTCGAGGTCGAAGTTGGGGTCGTCCACCCAGTAGGGCCTATGGAAACCGCCGGGCAACTCGGTCAACCGCCGCCGGAAGACATCCGCGAGATGCAGCCGGGCGTCGAGTTCCTCGAGAATCCCCTTGAAGGTCACCTTGCCGCCCGGGGCGGTCGACGGGTCATAGATCAGCAGCAGCTGAATCTGTAGCGGCGCCGCCGGCGTCTCCGCGCGCAACATCATGTCGTCGGTCCAACTCAGTTGCCGCATTTGGCCCCCTTACGCTTGCTCTTTCCGTCAGCGTAGGCCGGTCGCGGCGCTGGGAGTCATGCGCATAGCCGCATATCTGGCGGCTGAGGTAGCCTCAAAGATCACGCAACGCCCAGGGGGGTAAGGCAGGTGCTCAACCAGATGGCTCAGCCGTCCCTCGGACCAGTAGGTTCCGGCCAGGGCGTTGTGCTGCGCATCGCCGTTCCCCCCGACGCAGGTGGCCCGTGGCCGCGGTTCTGCTGTGCGGATTGAGACGTTCGCGCTCAGCCGACCGCGCGCCGCCAATCCTCGGCTTGCGCGCAAATGACCACCAGAAAAGATCGGACGTTACCCACAATGCTGCGGTTGGCAAACCTTCCTCGACTGTGCATCATCGCGCGAACGCCCCGCGCCGCTGCCCGGGAATTGCGTTAAGCGTCGATGGCCATCACTGACGTTCCTGCATATGCCCATCTGAGCGACGGGGACCTCGAGGAGTTCGCGGTTGCGCTGGAAGCAATTCGTTGCGATATCGAGTCTTCGCGCGGATCCGACGATCGCGCATACATTAAGCGCGCCATCGCTTTTCAACGAGCTCTCGAGGTCACCGCGAGGCTGGTGATTGGCTGTGGCAGAGGCAAGTTTGGCTGGGCTGTGGGGACCGCCGCCCTGGCCGCGGCCAAGTGCATCGAGAACATGGAACTCGGCCATAACATCAGCCACGGTCAGTGGGATTGGATGAACGACCCGGAAATCCATTCCACTACCTGGGAGTGGGACATGGCGGGTCTCTCGTCGCAATGGCAGAACTCGCACAACTACCGGCACCACGTCTTCGCAAATGTGGTCGGCGTGGACGATGACCTCGGTTTCGGAGTCCTGCGGGTGACTCGAGACGAGGAGTGGCAGCCGAGCGCCTTGATGCAGCCATTGCGTGCCGGGCTGCTGGCGCTGTTATTCGAGTGGGGCGTCGCATTGCACTGCTTGTATTCGGTGCAGGAGCGCGAGACGACGAGCGCCGGTAAAGCTGCGCACCGGACCGCGCTTATCCGCAAGATCGCTCGGCAGGTCGGCAAGGATTATGTGTTGTTTCCCGCGCTGAGTCGCCGACGGTGGTGGCGCACCCTGGGGGCCAACGTGGTTGCCAACGCAGTGCGCAATGTGTGGGCGTACGGCGTGATCGTCTGCGGTCACTTCGCCGACGGAGCGGAAAAGTTCACCCCGTCCGTACTGGAGGGCGAGACGAAGCCCGAGTGGTATCTCCGGCAGATGCTGGGTACCGCGAACTTCCGGGCCGGGACGGTGATGGCGTTCATGAGCGGAAACCTCTGCTATCAAATTGAACACCACATCTTTCCTGATCTGCCGAGTAATCGGTACCCCGAGATCGCCGAGCGGGTGCGCGCGTTGTGCGCCACCTACGACCTGCCGTACACGACCGGCCCGTTGCATCGTCAGTACCTGCTCACCATGCGCACAATTTGCAAGCTCGCACTGCCGGACCGGTTTCTCACCGCTACGTCCGACGACGCGCCAGAGACCGCGTCCGAGCACAGGTTCCGGAACGACGCGCAGCGATCACACGTTGCGGGTGTGGGCAGTAACGACATGGGGCGACGCGGATTGGCGACAGCAATACTCGCCCACAGTGGTCAACGCTAGATCCGAACAGAATTAGGCTGCAGCACAACCCAATTGATGTCTGGGATTACTCCCTCACCTGGCGATCGACCAGACCCGTCACGAACCGGGAATCGATCTCTTCACCTCCGTCGCCGTAGTAGACACGGTGCGGCTCGACCACTGTGCTGTCCTCGGCGGCATTCGTGCGCGTGATTTTGATCCAGTTGCCGGACTGGGGATTTCGGAGCATGTCACCTTCACGGATCTCCGACAGCGGCACCTGTTCCGTTGCATGTTCCGAACTCATTACTCTCCTGGGTCTCGCGGTCGGTCGGCTGCGTCGACCATCCGAGGATCGTCCCCTGATCGCCTTGAGGATCCTCCGGTCAACGGCACCGGTCAATGACAGATTTATGAAGGGCGCCGAGCTGAGCGGGTGCTCAAGGATCGTCGGATTACGTGACCGTATCGCCGTGCAGCCGCACCAAACGCGTGGTGCTGGTCTCGTCAAGGTCGACGAGATCGCAGCGGGACCGCAGGAAATCGCTGAACGACTTGAAGCCCAAGGACTTCTCGCTGAACGACGGGTCCATCCGTTTCATCTGTGCTTTGACCGCTGAGTTGTGCAGCCACTCGGTGTCGTCCTTGTCCTGGCCGATGCGAAGCGCGCGTTCGAGCAACCCGGTTGCGGCGGCCTGTGGGTCGGCCGCCGCCGGCTCGTCGTCAGACTCTGCGGTGCTCGGGCGGCGGCCACGTTTTTTGGGTTCGGGGGGTTGCATTACGGCAGTGGGTATCCCGGGCAGCGCATCGTAGGTGACAAACTCGTCGCAGGCCGCGGCCAGGGACCGGCTGCTGGCGCCGGCCACCCCGATACCCACCACGTAGCGCCCGAGGCGCTTGCACCGCTGAGCCAGCGCGATGTAATCGGAATCGCCGCCAACGATCACCACATGGGTCAGATCAGGCAACCGGAACATGTCCTCGACCGCGTCGACGGCTAGCCGGATGTCGGCGCCGTTCTTGCCGTAAGCAGCAGCCGGAAACAACTGAACAAGATCGACCGCGCGGCCCACGAGCTGGCCGTGGTAGGCAGCGTTCACATCGGCGGACCAGTCCGCGTAGGCGCGGGTGAGCACAAGGGTTCCGAACGACGACGCGAAGTCGATGATGGCGCCGACATCGACGGTCGCCAACTGCAGCCGGTCTGTCTCGAGCCCCTTGGCCTTGTCTTTCTGGAAGGAGTTACGTCCGTGCACCTGGTCGTAGCGGGAAATCACGATGTTGTCGAAGTCGAGGTAGACGGCGACGCGGCTGGTGCCGGAATCGGTCATCGTGCGTTCGCCCCCTGGACTACCGGTCTCGCCATCCCTGCCTTGGTGACAAGTGGCTGATCCACTACCTGCCCGGTCAGACGACTTTCATCGAGAGTAGCCATCCGGTCATCGTGCGCTATGGAACCCAACCCATCAAGCCCAGAGGCGCCAGCGCTGCGCCGCGTCCGACGGAGACGATCGAATTGACGCGTCGAATTAGTTGGGACCCCAGCGTGTTTGCACGACTAACCAGGTGCGCCGGGTCGCGGGGTGTAGCGTGGTTGTTGTTGAGATTTCCAACCAAGCCCACGTTGTCTTGGTTCTCGGGGCCATTCTTTTCGTCGTCGGACTGTCACTGAAGTTGATGGGACGGACGGGACATGCGGTCGGTGGCCGCCGCCGCTACTACTAAGGAGTCAGAGTTTCTCGCGCGACTGCCCGGTTCGGCCAGCCGCAGCTCCGGTTGCAACAGACCTCGCTTTCGTCGGGAGATGGCAACCACAAGTCCTTTTGGCCCATGCAACGAATAGTGGTGGCGTGCAGATCAAGTCGGTAAATCCGCGCGGATATCGGAACGCTTGAGTCTGCTGCCCAGAACACCTGAGCGTCGCCGCCCAGTCATTTGCCGCATCAAAGCCGTCGAGGTAGCGGTCTCGCTCGCCGATAAGGCGCCCGTCGGTGGCTCGGCGCTGGCGGCCGCGGGTGGACATATAAGCCAGACGAAAGGAGCAAACCATGGCGATTACTGATGTCCCGGCATTCGCCCATTTGACTGAGGCTGACATCGAGAATCTGGCTTTCGAGCTGGACGGGATCCGGCTGGATATTGAGGATTCGCTGGGCGAGC
>DASYJS010000258.1:0-41240 GCA_035996225.1 Mycobacterium sp.
GCGCTTCTCGTTTACCGGGTCGGCTGGAGCTCACGCGCACACAATAGGGTGAATCTCAATGAGGCCCTATTACGTCACCACTGCGATCGCGTATCCAAACGGTGCGCCGCACGTGGGTCACGCCTACGAATACATCGCCACCGACGCGATCGCCCGATTCAAGCGGCTCGACGGTTTCGACGTGCGCTTCCTGACCGGAACCGACGAGCACGGCCAGAAGGTCGCCGAGACCGCGGCGGCCGCGGGGGTGCCGACCGCCGAGCTGGCCCGGCGCAATTCCGATGTGTTCCAGCGCATGCAGGAGGCGCTGAACATCTCGTTCGACCGTTTTATCCGCACCACCGATCCCGACCACCACGAAGCGTCGAAGGAGATCTGGCGGCGCATGGAGGCCGCCGGAGACATCTATTCGGCTACCTATTCCGGGTGGTACTCGGTGCGCGACGAGCGGTACTTCACCGACTCCGAGACCGAGGTGGTGAACGGCACCCGCATCGCCACCGAAACCGGCGCACCGGTGACCTGGAGCGAGAAGGAGCAGACCTACTTCTTCCGGCTCTCGGCATACGCCGACAAGCTGCTGGCCCACTACGACGCCAACCCCGATTTCATCGGACCCGAGGTGCGCCGTAATGAGGTGGTCAGCTTCGTCTCCGGCGGTCTGACCGATTTCTCGATCTCGCGAACCACGTTCGACTGGGGCGTGCAGGTGCCCGGGCATCCCGACCACGTCATGTACGTCTGGGTCGACGCGCTGACCAACTACCTGACCGGCGCCGGCTTCCCCGACACGGACTCGGAATTGTTCCGCCGCTACTGGCCCGCCGATCTGCACATGATCGGAAAAGACATCATCAGGTTTCATGCGGTCTACTGGCCTGCGTTTTTGATGTCAGCCGGAATCGAGCTGCCGCGAAGGGTTTTCGCGCACGGATTCGTGCACAACCGCGGCGAGAAGATGAGCAAGTCGGTGGGCAACACCATCGACCCGGTGGCGCTGGCCGACGCGTTCGGCGTAGACCAGCTGCGCTACTTCCTGCTGCGCGAGGTGCCGTTCGGCCAGGACGGCAGCTACAGCGAAGAGGCCATCATCAACCGGATCAACACCGATCTGGCCAACGAGTTGGGGAACCTGGCGCAGCGGTCGTTGTCGATGATTGCCAAAAACCTCGACGGGGTGCTGCCCGAACCCGGCGAGTTCACCGCCGCCGACTCCGAGCTGCTCACGACTGCCGACGCGTTGCTGGAGCGGGTGCGGGCCAGGTTCGACGAACAGGCAATGCACTTGGCGCTGGAGGCGATCTGGCTGATGCTGGGCGAGGCCAACAAGTACTTTTCGGCCCAGCAGCCGTGGGTGCTGCGCAAGAGCGGATCCGAGGCGGATCAGACGCGGTTCCGCACGGTCCTCTACACCACCTGCGAGGCGGTTCGGATCGCGGCGCTGCTGATTGCGCCGGTCATGCCGGAATCGGCCGGCAAGCTGCTGGACTTGCTCGGACAGGCCGAAGACCAACGAACGTTTACCGCCATCGCTACGCGGCTGACCCCTGGCACGGCATTGCCGCCGCCCACCGGCGTGTTTCCGCGATACCAGCCGGCTTCCGAAGATGAGAAGAAATGAACGCAAACTGCCGTCGGTCGGCTGCGTTAGGAAATAGTGGCCAACATGAGCTCTGGCATAGACCATAATCGGCCTGTGGAGCGACGACAGAACCGGCACCAGCACAGCCAATCGCCGATGACCACCTTGAAGCAGTTGCCTGCTTTGGTGGTGTTGGAACGGATTCCGGTTCCGGTGCTGGCGGTCGGCGACGACGGCACGATCTTGTTCACCAACACTGCATTTGCGGAAATGGTGGGCTACGAGGCGGACGAAGTCTTGGCGCTGCGATTCCGTGAGATTTTCTATCAGGCCCCCGACTCGGAATCCCTGCTGTCGGTCGTTCATGCCCTCGCGAACATGGTCGTCGAATTGGCACACAAGGACGGCTCGGTCGTGCGCGCGCTGATGAGCAAGTCAGTCGGAATGCGAGCTACCGACCAATTCGCCCTCGCGACGTTCCAGGATCTGACCGAGCAGTTGTGGGGAGAAGAGCACTAGCCTGAGCTAGCCCGTTTCCGGCGGCTGCACCGCCGTCGTCGTTGCGGCGGTCCGGGCATGGCGCATTGCTTCGCGGCCAAGGAATTGCCCGAAATAAGCCTGTGACGCTTCCGAGACGATCCCGGGGAGAAGAAGTTCCCAGATCCGAGTCAGACGCTCGATGCCATCGCCGCCGACGACGCGGTTTCCGTCGAGCCCGGATATTGTGTTGGATAGCAAGCGCATTCCGAAGATGGCGCCGACGATCGACTCGCCGATCACTTCTGGATCAACCTCGCTGCGCAGGTCTCCTTCCGAGATTGCCCGCCGGGCCTCGGCAGCCACCAACGCAACGAGGTCCGTGCAGAAGTGTCCGGCAGCCGTGTTAAAGCCACCCAGCGCAGCGATCAAATGCTCAGCGGCGTTGGCAATTTCGTTGGAACTCAGCACCTTGACGATCGTGAAGGTGCCATGCAACAAGTTCTCCAGCGCCGGCGATGACGACCCGCACACGTTCCGGAAGGCGCTAAGGAGCTTGTCGGAGCCTTCCTCAATGATGGCTGAGGCCAACGCTTCTTTCGAATCAAAGTGATGATAGAGGGCGCCCTTGGTCATTCCCGTCCGCTCGATGATCGCGCTCCATCCAGCGGCTGCATACCCGACCTCGCCGAACACGTCGATCGCGGCGGTGAGAATCCTTCGCCGAGTCGCTTCAGATCGAACCTGGCGCGCCATTGCCCTTATGCCTCCGGACTCTCATCGGTGCGCAGATTCCTTGATCCCGTCTCACCTTGCCTCGCAAGCAGATTAACAGCCGTTAACCGCTATGCCGATCGGTTAGACCGAGTCGTTCTTATTGCGGCGACTCCGCGCTACTAGCAAGGGAGTTGATCGCGAGCGTCGCACGCCGCTTGAGGAATTGGCCGAAGTAGTCGAACCGGTCCGGTTGCAGTATCCCCGTCAGGATGAAGGTCCAGCACTTCTCCACGTCGAGCAGGAACTGTTCCGATTGGTCCAGACTGCTGGTTTGTCGCAGGCCCATATGCAGCGACACCAACAAGCGGCCCACATCCAGCGGATCACACCGTTTATCGATGTCACCTTCGGCAATGGCTTGCTCAACGACGCCGGCCAAAGCTTCGGCCCAGTTGCCCAGCAACTTCTGCTGCAGCCCCTGTGTCCGACCCACCGACTCGATGAGGTTAAGGCCCGCACGTACGGCATCCGTCTTGATGTCCCCGACGGCTATGAGATACGAGAAGTCGATGAGGGTCTCGAGGCCCGAAAGTCCCCGCTTCTTCAGCTCTTGCACTGCGGTCGCGCCCGCGGCGGTCTGCTTGTCGATGATCGCGACCGCCAACGCGTGCTTCGACTTGAAATGGAAATACATCGCGCCCTTGGTCAGTTCGGCGTCCGCCAGAATGTCGTCGAGACCAACGTCGTGGTAGGCCCGTCGCGCGAACTGATGTGAGGCAGCTCGCAAAATCTGTCGGCGCGTCGCATCCGCGCGGCCGTCGTGGGATTGGGAAGTCATCGGGTCGCAGAACTCACCTTTGCGATGCCGCGCATTGGCGATCACCGTTGGCGAGGCCAGCGTTCGCGGGGTCGATCGCCTCCGCGATATTGACGCCGTCGTCAGACAGGGCACGCACCTCGCTTCTTCAGCGGTCCAGAGCGAACACTCACGAGTGTCTCAAGCGACATATGGACACTACTGAGGTTAGCAGCCGCCACAGAGCCCACCCTCGTGTCCGCGAGCCGACGCGGCGAGATACCTGTAGTAAGGCTCACTCTCCATATGTGAACTAAAAGTATGTTTTGTGCGCTATTATGGAGATGTCAGTTTGATACGCCGCTTGAGGGGGAATACATGTCGCTGGTCACCACGCGGTCCGGTGCCCAGACCGCGTTGGCCTGCCCATCGTGGGGTACCGACTCCGCGACGAACGGCGGAAGCCCGGCAGCGACAGCTTCTACCGACGGAATCGTCTCCAGCTCACGCGCCGCCAACGCGGCCACGGCCAACTGACGCGCGGGTTCGAAGTGATCGATTTTGGCGCCTTACCACCGGAGATCAACTCCACGAGGATGTATGCCGGCCCCGGCCCGCTATCCCTGTCGGCCGCCGCGACAGCTTGGGACCATCTGGCCGCCGAGTTGCATTTCGTGTCAAGTGCCTACCGAACAGTGATTGCGGGATTGACCAGTGGGCGGTGGCTGGGGCCGTCGTCGCTGTCCATGGCATCCGCATTCGGCCCCTATGTGGCGTGGACGACGGGGGCGGCCGCGCGGGCCGCCGAGTCGGCGGGTCAAGCCAGGCTTGCCGTGGAGGCCTATGAGGCCGCCTTCACGATGACCGTCCCGCCCCCGGCGGTTTTCGGCAACCGGACCCAACTCGCCTCGCTGACCGCCACCAACTTCTTCGGGCAGAATTCGCCGGCGATCGCGATAAACGAAGCCCAATACGGCGAGATGTGGGCGCAGGACGCCGCGGCGATGTACGCGTACGCCGCGAATTCGTCGGTCGCGACCGACGTGACGCCATTCACCCCGGCCCCGGAAGTGACCGATGAGGGCGGGGTGTCCTCGCAGGAGATCGCGGTTGCCAAGGCCACCGGCCTCTCGGGCGGACAGCAAGCGGCGTTGCAGAGTCTGGTAGCGCAGGTTTCGCCGACATTGAACGCGCTGTCAACGCCGACCGGACTCGTGTCATCAAGTGTGGTCGCAGACACGGCCTCGGGATTGTCGGGAATTCTCGACGACGGGACCATTTCCGCTCTTAGCAACATATCGGCCATCTGGATCATGGCGCTGCCCACCCCGCTGTACGCACTGTCCAGCCTTTTTGGCATCGCCCAGAGCGCCCAGTCCATGGGCATGGCCACCGGCGCCGTCGGCACTGACCTCGGAGCGGCGGCCGCCGCGGGCGCGGCCGAGGCTGCATCCGGCGCGGCCGGGCTCGGAAACGCGGGCGGCGCACTCGGCAGCATGGGCTCGGCTACCTCGTTGGGGCCGATGTCGGTGCCGCAGGGATGGACCAGCGTGGTTCCGCCGTCACCGTTAGGGGGCGCCGTTTCGGCACTGCCCAACGGCGCTGCAGGTGCGGCTCCACCAAGCATGATGGGCGGAGTGCCATTACGGGCGCCGACGTCCGGGGCGGGACCCACCGCCGGTCCGCGATATGGCCTGGTCCCCACCGTCATGGCACAGCCGCCGTCCGCCGGATACGGATAACCGGACGAATCTGCGGCGGGTGACGGCATGCGCAGCAGCGACGACTACCTGGTCCCTACGAGCGTCCGTTCTGGAAGGAGACGTCAGTGAAGTACACGCCCACGAGTATCGCGGGGCTGACGATCATCGACATCGAGCCCACCTGCGACCATCGCGGCTTCGTCTCACAGTCCTTCTGCGCCCAGGAGTTTGCCGAAATCGGGCTGATCGCCGATATCGTGCAGACGAATATCTCCTTCAACTACACCCGAGGCACGGTGCGCGGCTTGCACCGTCAGGCGCCGCCGCACGCCGAGGCCAAACTCATTCGCTGCACCCGCGGCGCAATTGCCGACGTCGTGGTGGACGTCCGCCCCGAGTCGCCGACCTATGGCAGCCACGTCATGGTGGAGTTGAGCGAAGACAACCACCGGGCGCTATTCGTGCCGCCTTATGTCGCCCACGGCTTCCAAACCCTCAGGGACAACACCGAAGTCAGCAGCCAGGTCAGCGGTTCCCCTACGCCTGCCGGCGAAGAGGGATTCCGGTTCAACGAACCGGAATTCGGAATTAAATGGCCGCTGCCGGTGACGGTCATTTCCGAAGAGGACGCCACCTGGCCGAAGTCGGACAGCGTCGACGGCGACGTCATCGTGATGATGGGCGTCGACCGACTGTTGCCCGAACGATCGACCCACGACTCATCCGCTGTCCCGGCGCGTATCGCACCGGCACGCCGGTCAGTCCATCTCAGCGAATACGCCACGCCGTCCGGGACGAGGTTCAGCCCGGACGAGCGCGCGCGCCAGCAAGAGAGCGGGTAAGCATAACCACCTTGCAGTACATTCCAGCCATCCGTGCGCCAGCGACGGCGCTTCCCTTACCAACGACCGGCGGCCATCAGCACCGGCGCTGGCAAAAGAAGTATGCGAACCGCGTGCGCATCACCGACACGGCAATCGTGGCCGGATCGGTGACGCTGGCGCAGTTTGCCCGCTTCGGAGATTCGCCATCCGCCTCCGGTTATGCCGGCGACGTGATGACGATGTTCTCGGCTCTCTTCGCGGCGCTTTGGCTGTCGTCGCTGGCGATATTCCAAACCCGATCGACGCGAGTCATCGGAGCGGGAATCGACGAGTACCGGCGCATCGCCCACGCGTCGTTCCAGACTTTCGGAATCATCGCAATAATCACGCTGCTCGCCAAGATCGATCTGGCCCGGGGCTACCTGGCGGTCGCGCTTCCCGTCGGCACACTGGGACTGCTGACGAGCCGCAACATGTGGCGCCGCTATGTCGGCCGGAAGCGAGCGCAGGGCGAATACCAGACCAAGGTATTGGCGATCGGAGACCGCTCTGGTGTCTCACATCTTGCGCACGAACTGGAGCGCAACCCCAAAAACGGCTATGTCGTGGTCGGCGTCTGCATTCCGGGATACGGACCGCCCCGCGGCGAGACGCTAGAGGTTCCTGGCCACGCGATCCCGGTTCTGGGTGACGAGAGCTATGCGGCGCCCGCGATCGGGGACTGCGATGCGGACACCGTGGCGGTGGCCCGGACAGAGCACTTGGGGGTGCAGGGCATCCGAGAGCTGATGTGGCAGCTGGAAACCACAGATATTGACCTGGTGGTGTCACCCGGGGTTATGGATGTCGCCAACGCACGACTGGCCCTGCGGCCGTACGCGGGCTTCCCGCTGCTGCACGTGGAAAAGCCCCAATACGAGGAGACCAACCGCTTTCAGAAACGGGCGTTCGACTTCTGTTTCGCACTGGCCGCCCTCGTTGCGATTACGCCGGTCATGATCGCATGCGCGATCGCAATCAAGCTGACAAGCAAGGGACCGGTGTTTTACCGGGCCGAACGCATTGGCCTCGAAGGCAAGCCCTTCACGATGCTCAAATTCCGCACCATGGTGGAAGGCGCCGACAACCAAATCGCGCGTCTGCTAGTGCACAACGACTCTGCCGGGGGGATGCTGTTCAAGATTCGCCAAGACCCCCGCATCACACCCATCGGGAGGGTGCTCCGCAAGCTCAGCATCGATGAGTTGCCGCAATTCATCAATGTGCTGAAGCAGGATATGAGCGTCGTCGGGCCACGGCCGCCGCTGCGACGTGAGGTGGAGAACTACGACGTTGATACCAAACGCCGGTTGCTGGTGAAGCCGGGCGTCACCGGATTGTGGCAAGTAAGTGGCCGTTCAGACCTTTCGTGGGAAGAGTCGGTCCGCTTGGATCTGTCCTATGTCGATAACTGGTCGATGGCGGGGGATCTGATGATCGTCGCCAAAACGTTGAAGGTCGTCCTGGTAGGCGATGGGGCCTACTGATGAAACGGCGATGACAGAACCGGTAGTCGACCCTGCGGTCGTACCGGCTGTGCCGCTGTCGCAGATCGCTCACGCTTACGCTATCCAGCTGGTCTGCCGGGCATTGGGGATGCTGGCGTCGGTCGTTTCGGTGGCGATGACCGCCCACTACCTGGGCCCCGGTCTCTATGGACTGCTCACGATCGCAGTCGTCTTCATCGGGATGTGGTCCAGCCTGGCCGATCTCGGCATTGGAACCGTCATCGTACGACGCGTGACGTCCGGGCGCGGCGACCTTGAGCGGCTCGTTCGTGTCAATAGCGGCCTGTCCCTGCTGTATTGCGTGCCGCTAGCTGCCGCGGCGGCAGTCTCTGGGCTGCTCGTATATCGCGATGCCGACGTGCGCGTGATGCTCGTGGTGTTGTCCGGGCAGCTGCTGATGATGACGATGACCACGCGGTTCGAGCCGGTATTCATGGCCACCGTCAAGTTCTCCGCGGTAGCCATCTCCGACGTTGCCAGCCGGCTGGCCGTGCTGGCCGCGGTCGGCTGGCTGGTGACGAGCCACGCAGACGTGATCTGGTTTGCGGTGGTCCAGCTCATCCCGCCGGCCCTCCAACTACTGATCCAAGGCGCCGCTGCGGCGCGACACGTCTCGCTGCGCCCCATCTTCGCGCGGCGGGAGACCGCTGATTTGTTGCGTGAGAGCCTGCCGCTGATGGGCGTAATGGTGGTCGCACTCGTGTACTGGCGCGCGGACGGCGTGATCCTGTCCTTGCTGAGCACGTATTCCGAGGTCGGCGTATACGGGTTGGCCTACACACTCGCGTTCAATACCGAGGTGTTAGCGCTTTTCTTCCTCAAGTCGTCGCTGTCGACCGCGACGCAGCTGTTCTCCCGCGATGTCGGCGCTTTCGCCGACTTCCTGCGCCGCAGCGTCGAACTCATGTATTTCCTGATGGTGCCGGTCGCCGTCGTCGGCGGGTTACTGGCCGGGCCTTTGATCGGGTTGCTCGGCGACCAGGCCTTCGTCGCTCGCGGAACCCCGACGCTGACGTTGCTGTTGGTCGCTGCCGCGCTGCGGTGCGTCACCAGTACCCTCGGCCAAGGTTTGTTCGCCTCTCATCAACAGCGGTTCTTGTTCCGAGTCTGGGTCGTCACGCTGGTGCTCAACATCGTGCTGAACCTCGTTCTGGCCGGCCGGTTCGGCGCTGTCGGTGCTGGTGTCACGTTGGTGTGCACGGAGCTGTTGGGCATGCTGGCCGCGAGCTGGCAGCTGCGACGCCGGTGCGGCTACCGCACGCCGGTGAAGTTCTTGCTGCGGGTGCTGCTGCCGACCGCGGCCAGCGTCGCGGTCGTGCTGTTGCTCCCCGGTTTCCACGTGGTATTGGTGCTGGCCATTGCCGCTGTTGTCTACCTCGCTGTCAACATGGCGATCGGGCCCGTCAGCTGGTCGATGTTGGGCTCGCTCACCCGGAAAAAGATGCCGGCATGACCCGCGAAAGGGACCGGGCATATCTGAAACGCCCGACGGGTGACACGGACACGTTGCCGTCCGCGCGGCCGCTCGCGGTGCTGATCGTGGCCGACAAGAACCACGTCCTGGTAGAGAAATGTCTGGCCAGCGTTGCCGAGCAGCTGCCTGAGCTGCCCGTCTATGTCTATGAGAACAGCGGCGCCGGATATCCCGGTCGCGAGGAACTGGCCGCCCGGTACCCGGCGGCCCATTGGGTGCTGGGGCCGGTACGCCTCGGCGTCGGCGCGGCGTTCAACGCATTGGTGGAGCACGCGCCGAGCGGCTCCGATCTGCTGCTCTTGAATCCCGCCGCGCAGCTGCGGGGACCGTTGACGCGCACCAGAGAGTTACTTCGTCAGCCTGCGGTGGCGGCGGTATCGCCGATGGCGCGTGGCGGCGCCGCATCGGACCGGGCTCCGTGGGACCTCGCGATGCGCCGCCCCACCCTGCTCCGTGCGCTGGTGGCGGCCACCGGCCACTCGAATGCCCTACGACGAACCCCGATTTCGTCCCGGTACACCCGCCAGCCCGCCGAATCGCGCGGCATCGACGGCTATGTCGATGGTGGCTGCCTAGCGATCAGCCGCGCGGCCTGGAACACCGTCGGCGGCTTCGACGAGGAGTTCTTCGGCTACGGGGTGGACGTCGACTGGCAGACCCGCGCCAGCGCGGCGGGATGGCGCATTCTGCTCGCCAACGAACTTGGCTTCGGTCACGGCAATCCGGTGGCCGACTTCGGTGCGCTCGGAGCCGACGCACTGCCCGACGGCGACGTTTTGGCCGACGAACGCCGTCGCGATCACGACTTGCTGCGCGCCAATACCGCCCTCGTCCTCGAGCATCAGATCAGCGTTCACCACGCGGATGTATACCTCGTCGGCACAACGCTTTTGGATCGACTACAGCCCCCCAAACGTGCTGCCCGCCGGCGGGCGCAGCGCAACCGAAGCAACGGTCTGCCGGCGATCGTGATCGCCACCAACCGCCTGGTGTTCGGAGGAGCCGAGCGCCAGAAGGCTTTACTGGCAGCCGAATTAGCTCGCCGCGGCTACCCGGTGACCATCGTCTGCATGCAACGGTTCGGTCCGATGATCGAGGAGATTCCGCACAGCGTCCGGGTGGTGCGACAACCCTGGTGGGCGCCGGCCGTCGACCTACCCGAAGGTCCGGCGGTATTGATCAGCGGTGACACCAACACCGAGACGGGGTTTGGCACGCTGTGGCGGGCCGCCGGCCGCGACCGACGCTGGCTCGTCGCCCCGCACACTCCGCCGGAGGAGGACGGGCCGATCTACTCGCGGCCACTCGCCGCCGCAATGTCCCGGGCTGATGGCTTCGTTGTTCTGGCGCAACGGCATTGGGAAATGCTGGCCGCACACCATCGGCTGACTGGACGGCGCTTCGTCGCACCCAACGGCGTCACCATGGACGGCCAACCGAGCCAGCGGATCCGCCCCGACGATGCGCCGGCGCATTTGGTGGTCCTTTCACGGATCGTCGAGCACAAAAACCCCCATTTGCTGGTCGACGCGCTCAGTGGCCTAACGGAATTCCCATGGACGCTTTCGATATTCGGCGACGGCCCGGACCGGGCGAAACTCGAGGCCCGTACGCCTGCCGCCTTACGTGACCGGGTGCATTGGCGCGGCTGGTCGCCTGGCCCCGAGCACGCGCTCGCCGAGGCCGACCTGTTATGCCTGCCCAGCCGCTCCGAGGCATTCCCGTTGGTAATTCTCGAGGCGATGGCACGGGCGATACCCGTTGCCGCGTCGGCGATCTGCGCCGTCCCGGAAATGTTGGACTTCGGAAAGGCCGGCTTCCTCGTCGAGCCGGTGTCGGTGCAGGGATGGCGAGAACACTTGGCCGAGATCCTTGCGGACCCCGCCGCATTGCCGTCGGTTGGACTGCACGGCTTCGAGCGCATGCGCAAGCACTACACCGTCGAAGCGATGACTGACGCCTACCTCGACGCGATCGACGCAATACTGTGAACGAACCGAAGGCGGCTTTCATCACTGGCGACGGAAATGAAGATGGTTTCGCCTCGCGCCTACCGAGTACCCGAAGGGAATTAAGATCAGCGACAAGCAGATTCGCGAGCTGCCGGCCCGGGGTCATACCTCGCTGCCACAGCGCGCGGAAACACGGCGTAAGCGCGGGGTTCAATCCGGCCCGACTGCCTACAATGCAGCGATGAAACGGAGTCTGCCGCGCCGCCTCGGAGCACTTGCCGGTGTGATCGCGATGCTGATCTTGGCGGCGCCGCCCGCAGCGGCGGACCCGGCTGCCAGTGGCGGGGCCGTCATCGAAGCTCCGACCATCCCGCTGGCCAATCTTGGCGCGCAGAGCACGATCGAGTTCTATCCGCACCGCGAACTCTCCATCACCGGTCTGACGTTTGCGGTGCCCGAGGGACTGAATCCGGTGTCGCTGAACGCGACACTCGAAATCCCGGTCAATCTCCGGTTCGGCAACCTGACTGTCACACAGGACGATCGCACGATCAGCCGAATGGAGTTACCGTCCAAGGACCAGACCCCGATGGTCATTCCGCTGGCCGGAACGAAGGTCACCGGCAATTCGGTAAGCCTCACCCTGACGGCGACGGTGCTCCCGCTCGACAACTATTGCTGGGATCCGCAGACCCCGATACGACTCGTCAACGGATCAATTACGTTTGCCGGCGGCGAAATCGCCCCGAAGACCATCGCCGACTTCCTGCCTCCGGTGATCCGCAAACTGACCATCTTTCTGCCGCCGAAGCCGACGCAACAGGAGTCCGACGCGGCGGTGCAGCTAGCCGCGGCAATGGAGGATCGTTACGGCGGGCAAAATCCGCAAGTGGCCGTCGAAGCCCTCTACGACCGCGGGACCACGGTGGTAGACCCGTCGCTCCCCCTGGAACGGCAGATCATCATCAAAGAGGGCCCGGATAAGGGCCTTTCGCTGCAGGGCACCACAGGCGTTCCCGCGCTGCTCATCTCGGGGGCCGGTGACGAGCTCACCAACCAGACGCGCCTGCTGTCGGATCCCTCGTTGAAATTCGCACTCGGTCCCTCCGCTGTTGCCGGGCAGCTGCCGAACAAGCAGAAGTTGGCCGGCGACACCACCACGCTTGAACAACTGAATCAGACCGGGCTCAGTGCAGACGACCTGTGGCCCGACGTGGGAATCAGCCTGGAGCAGACCCGCTGGGGTCATTCGCTCGACCACATCCGAGTGCATGTGCTCGGTTCGCACACACCGCTTCCCAACAATTTCGGCGGTGAGGTGCTCGCCTCGGTCGCCGGACAGACGATCAACCGATGGCCGGCCGAAGCCAACGGCACGATCGATCATTGGGTGGACATTCCGGATCGGCTGCTGACCCGTGCCATCAGCCTCTCGATCAAGGTGCGCACCACCGGGGACGCCGGACATTGCGGCGAGTACCTTCCGATCAGCCTGAAGATCGACCCCAAGACCGAGGTCCAGACTGGTCGCGCCAATCCACCTATCCCGAAAGGCTTTCCGTCCATCCCGCAGTCACTGATGCCACGCATTCAATTCGGTATCAGCGACGACGTATTCAACGACACCGCGCGCGCGGTGTCGATCGCGGTGGGCCTGCAACAGCTGAGCGTGGTGCCGTTGGCGACCAAGGTGACCAGCCTCAAGCAGGCGATCGACAGCCATGACCCGGCGGTCCTGATTTCTGCCGGCGCCTGGCCGGTGCAGGCGATCGCGCTGCCCTTCAACGCAGAACAGGGCAGCATCACGATCGAGGGTTTGGATTCCGGGGGCGAGTCCACCACGCTGACGCTGGATCCATCGATCCACTTCGGCTCACTGCAGACCGTGTTCGACGGTCACCGCTCGATTCTGATCGCAACCTCCAACGGGGCACCCGGGCAGCTCGATGAATTGCTGCGGTGGTTGTCCGCCGAGCCGGGCCGGTGGTTCGGACTGGACGGCCGAATGATCATCTCCGTCCCGGGCAGTGAACCAATCACGGTTGCCAATCCGCCCTCCGACGTCACCGCGCAACCGTCGAAGCACGAGGACGACTACACGTGGGCGTGGTGGGTCGGCGGCGCGTGGGTGGTGGTTGCCGCGATCGGCGGCGGCGTGCTCCTGTACCGGGCCCGCAGAAACTCAGTCTGAATCAGCGGATCGGCGATGAGCAGCGACGACGGATTCAGGCGCGCTTTAGGTAGAGACTGCCCGCGTAGGGCATAGAGAGGTATCACCCGATGGATTTCCGTACCTTTGCCAGGACGCTTAGCGTCCACTGGAAGCTGATCGCCGGTGCCTTTTTGGCCTGTCTGGCCGGCGCCGCGGCTGTCACGGCGTTTCAGACGAAGACCTACGAGTCGTCGGCCACCGTGCTTATCTCCTTCCCCGGGCAGACCGACCCGTCCCAGCTGTACTACGGGACGCAGGCAGTACAAGATCGGCTCTCGTCGTACGCGGCGATTGCCGGCGGACGGGCGGTGGCCGAGCGCGCGGTTGCACACTACGACCTGCCGATCAGCGCCGATGCCCTGGCAAGCGAGACTCACGTCCAATACACGCCGAAATCACTGCTGTTCACCATCACCGTCACCGACACCGACGCGAATCGCAGTGCGGTGCTGACGAAAGCGATCGCCGACGAGTTCGTCGCGGTGGTCGCATCACTGGGCGGGGCTCCGAAGGGAGCACCGCCCCCGCAGCAGAGCGGCGACCAACCTCCGGCGCAAACCCAGCAACCCGAGACGATCTTGGCTCGGGCGACGGTGGTGGAGCCGGCCGCCGTGCCGCGCTATCCGACCAGTCCGGTGCCCGTCCGGAACATGGCGTTGGGGCTGGTTGCCGGGGTGCTCCTCGGCGTCGGTGTGGCGTTGACCCGGGAGGCCACCGACCACACCGTGCGGGATCGCGAGAAGCTGGAACTGCTTTCCAAGCTGCCGACATTGGCTGAGCTGCCGGGAAAGCGCGGCACCGCGCCGCGATTCGGCACCGATATCTCATTCGACGATGCGGTCCGAGGTCTGCGGGCACGTCTACTCAGGGCCGCCGGACCCGGAGCAAGCCGGGTGGTGGTGACGGCACCGCTCGGCGGCGAGGGAACCACGACCACGGCGCTGAACCTGGCGAAGGCATCCGCCGAAGCCGGCGAGGATGTTCTGCTCGTTGAGGGCGATACACGTCGACCGGTGATCGCCAGCTTGCTGAAAGTCGAATCGGGGGAAGGACTGGCCAGCGCGCTGGCCAAACCCGAAATCGCCGTCGAAGTTGTCAAGCCGACGCCGATCGCCAAGCTGTTCATGCTTGCGCCGCGCGCCGCCCGCCGTGACACCCTGCCCTGCAGCTCATACCTGCCGGAGGTGCTGGACAACGTGATGCAGGAGCTGTCCGCCACCTTTACCCGCACGGTGATCGACGGCCCGCCGGTGCTGGCGACGGCCGACTCCGGCCTGCTGGCCGGCGCCGCACACGCCACCGTGTTGGTTGTCCGCGCGCGGCGCACCACCGAGGAAGAACTCACCGACGCCTTGACCGCGCTACACGCGGCCGGGGCCCGCGTCGTCGGCACGGTGCTGACCGACGCCCGCGTGTCCCGGCACACCAGGGCCGCCGCCCGGACCTACCGGGCGAAGCTCGGCGGATCGGCGTGATCCGCTACCTGCGGACTCGCCACCGCTTGGTGGTGGCGGCGATGGTCGTGGCGGTGTATCTGTTGGGATGCTTGGCCTTCGGTGTGGCGTCGGTGCGTGACCCTTACGAAGGTGCGGTGCTCGTCGGCGCGATGTTCAGCCTGGTCGTGTACTGGGCCAGACCAGAGGCCATGGTGTGGATCGCGCTGTTCTACACGTTCGGCGCGCTGCCCATCGGTTTGTACATCGGCAAGGTCGTCGGCCCGATCACGATCTACGTTTGGCATGTCGTGGTGTTGTTGGCGATTTTCTACCTGATCCAATTGGTGCGGCCGCGGTTCTCCGATTACATGGCGCCGGCTTTGTTCGTGTTGACCGTCGTGTTCTTTGCCGCGGTCGGATTCTCGGCTGGACATGCCCCCGAGGCGATACTCCACGAAGTTGCCTGCCTGTTCGAAATGGTCGCCGGGTACATGCTGGCGCTGTTGATCGTCTACGGCGACTACATCAAGGGGGCGACGCAGACGCTGATCCTGACGCTGTGGTTTTCGGCGGCGATGGCCATTGTGAGCTCGTCGTTAGGCATGCGCCTGACCGGCCGTTTTGAGAGCATCGGCGAGTCGACGTCCGGCGGCTCGGTGACCCGCTTGATCATCCCCACCACCGCGCCGGCTCTCGCGGTGCTGGCCGCACTTGTCGCCGCTCAGGTCCTTGGCCGGGTTCGGCCCGCGACGTTCTTCGCAATGGGCATGCCCGCATTGATCATTTCGCTGCTGGCGTTTTCCCGGGGCACGTTGATCGCGATCGCGGTGGCCGCTGTGGTTGCATTCTTTGCCAGCCCGGGCTGGCAAGCGCTGCGGCGCTCAGCCACGTTTGCCGTCACGAGCGCGGCGCTCTTGGCCGTGATGGTGCCGGGCGCGCTGTTCCTGTTACAGCACTCGACGGCTGGAGATTGGCTGGGACACCAGTTCGCCGGCTTCAATCACCGGGTGCTCGGCGGCGTCACGGCCAGTTCCCTCGCCGTGGACGACTCGACCCAGTACAGGTTGGTCGAAAATGCCAACTTGATTCGCGGGATTTCCAATGCACCGTTGTTCGGCCACGGAATTGGATACGCCTATCGACTGCCGTTTGGCGACGAGGGATCCGACGATGCGTTCGGGTTTGACAGTTTCACCGTGCTGCTGGGAACCACCTACGCGCACAACTTCTACCTGTGGTGGCTCGTCAAAGCCGGGGCGGTAGGCATGGCCGCCTTCGCGGTGTTCGCGCTCAGGCCGGTGATCCGGGCGCTGCGCTGCGCGTCGAAGCCGGCGAAGATCAGCGCCGCCGTCAGCGCCGGCCTACTGGTTTTGAACATCGTGGGTCCGAACATCGAAGACACCCCCGACTCCGTGGTGTTCGGCATGGTCCTCGGAGCGACGATGGGGTTCGCCAACTTGGCACGCAGGCGGCCGAGTGACCCCAGCGGCGCGGGCCTCGATGACGGGATCGCTGCGGACCGCGCGACGACCGAACCGCTCCCGGTGCTGGTAGGCGCTCCGGCCGTGCCGGCCGGACTGCCCAAGCACTCATCGCAGTCGCGCTGACGCCGAGCCGGAAGTAGGGGCCTCGGCCCGCAACGGTCCTCCCCCGGCTCAGCATTCCCTTATTAGCCAACTCACAGTTTGTTTCTCTGGCTTCTACATACCTATAGGATGTATTATCTGATCTGTGCAGGCTTTCAGTTCGTCTTCGACCCTCTGCCTCGAACCCCCTTGCGGCGAAGTCGCCGGCGGATGGTCCACCGAAGTTCACAGCCTTCCGCGTCCTCGACGCGAGGCTGGTGGTGCAGTTGTGATGATCGCGCCGCCACAAGTCCGGACGGATGACCAGATGCCGAACAGAATCATCAACAGCATGACCTTGGTGAAGAATGACGACGACGTCGAAGCATTGATCGACGACTGCCTTTCTGCCCGATCGAGTCGGATCATCTCGTTCGTCAACGCGCATGCATTCAACATCTGCAACCACAATCGAGAGTTTGCCGACGCCGTGTTGCAGTCGGACATCATTTTGCGCGACGGCATCGGCATGCAGCTGCTCTTCAAGGTGTTGAAGGTCGATGGCGGGCTGAATATGAATGGCACCGACCTCATCCCCCGATTGCTGGACAGCGCGAAAGGCCAGTCGCTCGGCATCCTGGGCACGGCGGAACCGTACCTGTCCAGTGCGGCCGACCAGCTCAAGGAGGCCGGTCACAACGTGGTTGTGACCGAAGACGGATTTCAGGACCAGACGACCTATCTGGCGCTGATCGAACGGCACCGACCGAAGATCATCATCCTCGGAATGGGCATGCCCAAGCAGGAACTGATTGCCGCATACCTGCGAGAGAATGTCAGTTACAACCCGCTACTCATCAATGCGGGTGCGCTGATCGATTTCATCGGCGGTAAGGCCAAAAGGGCACCACTGTGGATGCGACGAGTTCACTTGGAATGGGTCTTCCGTCTGCTGAACGAGCCGAAACGGCTGTTCCACCGGTACATGACCGGAAGTCTGGTATTCCTGAGCCGGTTCAACCGCATACGCAGAACCTTTGTCCCGGTGCTGGATCTTGAGGCGGATCTAGAGCGGGAAGATCTCGCCGTTTGATCCTGCGTCGCACCGACGCAGCCGACTTGCCGGAAGATTCCCGGTCAGCGCCGACTCGCCACTACTTCGGTGAGCACACCCAACAAGCGATCCGCGACGTAATCGACGGTGCATCGCTGCGCGTAGTGACGCGCCGCCGCGGCTCCGCGCTGCGCCGCGATGGACGGATCGGCCAGCTCGTCGAATGCGGTGAGCAGGCCGGCTACGTCATCGATTCCGACCGCCGGGCAGCCCGGCGGTTGGTATTCCGGTAGGCCGCCGGCCGTGGAAACGATCGGTGTGACGCCCAGCTGCATCGACAGCACTTGCACCCCGCTTTGCGAAGCGCGCCGGTAATGGGCGATCGAACCCTTCGCGGCGGCCAGTGTCGCGACGATGTCGGAGTATCGGTAGCTGCCGGTGCGCCGCCGAGCATGTTCGGGCAGGGTGCGCACATCACATGAGCCGTCGCCGATGATCACCAGATCGTCACCGCGCCACCCGCCGCCGGCCACGTGCCGATGCCACGCCTCGAGCACCAGCTCTATGTTCTTGTAAGGATGGAGCCGGCCCACCATCACGAAATCGCGACGCTCGTCGGGGCCCACCAGCGGGGGAACCAGCTTCGGGTCCAAGTCGCTGGTAAGTGGCAAGACGTGTACGCGGGTACCGCGCACATCGCGCCGGCTGGCGATGGTCGCCGCGACATGGTCGCTGTAGACGATCGTGGCCGCCGAGCGCGCGCCCCATCGGTCGAACACCGCGCGCTCGTATGCCGGCCGTTCTTCGATCGCGTCATGGGGACGGTCGTCGTGTACCAGCTGAACGCGTGGGACCCGTCCGGCCAACGCGATCCACCGCGGATCGCGGACCAGCTCGGCGACGACGACGTGCGGCCGATGTTCGCGAGTGCGCCGCCACGCCGCGATGCTGGCAGGCCAGGTCGCAGCTGTGCGAAACCGCGGATCGAGCACCAGCTCGTAATCGCGGGGTGCGTCGGACTCCGGGTGCAGGTCGCAGGTCACCAGCAACACGTCCGCGCCACGCCGTTGCAACGCCTCCACCTGAACACGCGCCAGCGGCCGCATCCAGGGCGAAAGCCACAGCACCCGAAGGCCCGGGTGTGCGGGATTCGACACGCTACTTACCGCTGGGGGAGATCAGGGTTTCGCGCGGAATATCAAGTGTCGCAATCGGATACAACCCAGAGTTGTCACGGCCATCGCGCGCCAACTGCATGGGCGGATAGTCCACCACATGCGTCGCACCCGGCTTGTGCTGTTGCCAGTCGACGGACGCGCGCAGCGTGTAGTGTCCCGGCGCCAAGCCCGCCAGGTCGACGCGAACCGTCTCGGTGGCCGACGTCGGCACCGATTGCTCGCGTGATTGGCTGGTGTCGTCGGAGACCAGCGATTTGAGGTTGACCGTTGCCGGTATCGTCCGCACCACGGCTCCGGAGAAATCCACCAGCTTGTAGCTCGGCATCCAATTCTCGGTGACGGCCGCGGATCCGTAGTTCGTCCACACCGCCAAAATCGTTGCCGCGTTGCCCTGTACCGATTGCGATCCGCTGCGCGCCTCGACCGAATACCGATAGCCCGAGGCGGCGTTGGCCTGGGCCCACAGCACGTACAGCTTGGGGTCCATCGCCGAATTCGATTCCCGGTCTGGGAAATTGAAGCTCGACGTCATCGACACGTGGTATCTGACGACGTCGTGCAGACCTTTTTCGTAGTAGGTCCGAGGATCGGTTCCGTTGGGCAGCTGGCACCATTCGGTGATCAGCGGCGCCGAGGAAAACCGTTGCTTGATCGCGTTGACGACCGCATCGTTGGACCGCACGTATTGAGAGTCGTTGGACTCGGCCCACGTCGGCAACGGCGAGTACACCCCGAGGCAATCGGCGCGGATGCCCACCGGCGCGGACAGTTTTTTCGTGACGTCGTCGGCGAGCAGTTCGCGCACGATCTCCGGGTTGTCCGGCGCAGTCACCAATTGCGTATGCGGGAAGGCGTTGACATTCGCCGCGACCAGCTCCCGAACGGATGCGGTGGTGATGCTCTGGTCACGAAACTGGCTGTAATACCCCAGCTTTGCGACGCTATCGTCAGGCGCCGGACCCGGGGCACCCAGCGTGTCGCGCAAATACGATATGTGGTTCTCGCTGAAATCCCCGTAGCCGGAGAACTCGAACACGCTGAGCCGCTCATCGCGGTCATACCGACGACCGAGCGCACCAAGCAACTGCTCGAATGCGTGCAGGTAATTGGGATCGTTCCAGTTCGGCACCACCTGCGTCACCCCGGCTGCGGGGCCGGTCGGTGGATTGGGATAGTTGGTGGTGGCGCCAGGAGTTGCACGCACCCAGTCGGGAACCCCAATGTTCGTGTTGTTCGGGTAGGTGTCGTCGCAGCAGGAGTTGTAGGCGAAGACGCGAAGTGTCAGCCGCATATTGCGGTCGGCTAGTTTTGCCAGCGCATCGTCGATCACACTGAAGTCGAACTTGCGATCGTCAGGAGTGTCGGGTGGCAACGTGCGCGGGTCGGCCGGCTGTATTTGCCGCCAGGGGATGCGCAGACTGGCATCGTAGGACGCCGGCCACGCCGGATATCGCTGCTGCGCGGGATCGCCTTGTGGGAAAAGGGGTTGCAGGAGGTCTTCGTACTGGCCGCGCAACGGGTTGGGAATCTCCAGCGTGTTCAACGGTATGACCGGACTGGCCATCGCGCTCAGTGGACTGGTCGGCTTCTGACCGCCACATCCGTTGAGTACCAACATTGCGAACACGGCAACGGCCAGTGCTTTCTTGCTAATTTTGCGGACCATTCTCTTCTTCAGTTAGATCGTGCCGAGTGACAACGCCTCACGATCAGCGAGGAATGGCATCGGCATCCAGCGCGCCGACAGTAACGCCTCCATCGCATCTCCGGGGACGGGTCTCGACAACAGGAATCCTTGCGCCCGGTGACATCCATGCTGCATCAAAGTCAGTGCGGCAGCTGGTGTCTCAACGCCCTCGGCGACGACTTGCAGACCGAATGCCTCGGCGAGCCCGATGATGGCGCGAACGATGGCCAGGTCGCCGGCGTTCGACCCCAAGTCGCGCACGAATCCGGCGTCGATCTTCAGCATGTCGACCGGCAGCGACTTCAGGTGTGACAGCACCGCATAACCGGTGCCGAAGTCGTCGATGGCCAGCTGCACCCCGACCTCTTTGAGCTCCGCGAGGGTCTCGCAAGTGGTTTCGAGGTCGTGCACGACGGCGCGCTCGGTGATTTCCAGACACACCGACGGGGCATCGATGCCGAACTCTTCGATGGTCTCGGCGACGCTGCGAACGAAGCCGCGGGTGATCAGTTGGACGGGTGAGACATTGATGCGCAGGACGGCGCCCAGCCCCACGCCGTTGGCGCGCCACCGGCTGAATTCGGCGCAGGCGGTGCGCATTACCCAGCGGCCCAGCTCGCCGGCCAGGTTGGTCGACTCGGCTACCCCGATGAACGAGTCCGGCAGCAACAGGCCCCAGATCGGGTGCCGCCAGCGGACCAGCGCCTCGGCCGCCACAACCGCCCCGGTCCACAAGTCGACCTCGGGCAGATAGTGCAGCAGCAGCGCCTCGCTGCCGATGTCGCTTTGGAGATGCAGCTCAATGTCGTTGCGGAACGCGCTTTTCAGCGACATGTCGTCGGTGAATACCGCGATCTGGTTGCCGCCGGCGCGCTTGGCGGTCAGCACTGCCTCGTCGGCCCGACGCAGCAGAGCGGTGCAGTTGTCGCGCTCCGGCATGCCGACCGCCAGCCCGATGCTGACGGTGCGGCTGATCATGTGGCCGCCGATGGCCAGGCGCTCGCACAGCATGCTCGATAAGCGGCGGCCGAACGACTCCGCGGTCTCCGGCGACATCGACTGCTCGGGCACGACGACGAACTCGTCACCGCCGAGCCGGGCGATCATGGCTTGGCTTCCGGCGCAGGTCTGAATGCGTTGTGCGAAGACCCGAATGAACCAGTCGCCCGCGGTATGGCCCAGGTAGTCGTTGATCGGCTTCAGCCGGTCGAGGTCGAGATACAGCACTGCGACGGGCCCCGGCTTTCCGGCGGCGAGCCGCTCGGACAGGTGCGCGACGAGCGCGCGGCGGTTGTACAGGCCGGTCAGATCGTCGTGCTCGGCCAGATACCGAAGCTTCTCCTCGGCCGCAATGCGCGCTTGCAGCTGCGCGAACAGGGCGGCGACCGCCTCGAGAGCGTTGATCTCGGCTTGCTTCCACTTGCGGGCACCGAACTTGACGAATCCGAGCAGGCCGGTCGTCACCTCGCCCGAGACCAGCGGTGCGGCTGCCACCGAAGGAGCGGTGGGCGCCTTGGATCCCCCCAGCCACCGCCACCACGAACGGCGTGGCCGGCCCGGCGATATCACGATCGGTTTCCTGCCCTGCTCGCATTGAGCCAGCAGCGGGTCGGAGCCGGTGTAGTGGAAAACGGCCACCGGATCCGGGTCCTCGATTCGCGGTGGCCACTCCGCAACCAACACCGAGGCGCGGGAAAGCTCATCGCGGTGCCGCAAGAAGCTGGCGTCCACATCGAATTGCTCGACAAGCTGAGCGAGAACCTTTTGACTCACCTCGGTCGCCGTGGACGCCGTGGCTTCCATCAGCTGACCGGCAACGGAGGTGACGACCAGGTCCAGGCTGCTGCGTGGCACGGGCTCCTCCGATACGGGGCACATGTCCCAGCTGGGCGCCGTGCTTCGCGGCTTGTCTTGGTGGTGTTTTGGCCGGTGACAGGCCACGAGTTGGCGTTAGCGCAGGGTATCACGCAGCAGTAGGCCCGGGCGGGCTGTCGATGTGATCGCAACGCACCCGAGACCTGAGTCCCGCAAACTTTCGCGCCTGGGTGCGTGAACTACGCTTGGTGCTCTTGAAGCGCACTATCAGCGAGCCGCTGCACCCGGCTCTGCCGAGCTTGCGATCGCCAAGAAGCACACCGCTGGAGGCACCGAAGATGCCGGTCGCACGCTCGGCCAGACATTGGCTCGCCCCGACGGCGAAGGCTGTCGCACCGCGCCTGTTCTGGCGGCGGAAATACCGCATCCTGCAACGTCTGGGCCAAACCCGCCCGGACGTGCGGCTGGTTGCGTCGCTGTGCGATCCCAACCGCGTCTCCCTGGACATCGGAGCCGACGTCGGCGAATTCACGGTCGCGATGCTCGCGACGTCGCGATCGGTGATCGCGTTCGAACCACGGCCGGCCCAGGCCCACGATCTGGCGTCGATGTTCGACGCGGTCGGCGTCCCGGTCAGGGTGGAAGCAGTGGCGCTGTCGGACAAGCCTGGTGTGACGACCATGCGAGTAGTGGAGTCGGAGCCGGGCCGCAGCACGATCGACACCGACAACGTCCTGAGCGACGTGGACGGCGGTGCCGTCCAGAGCATCGACGTGCCGGTCAAGCGCCTCGACGATCTGAACCTGGATGGCGTTGGCCTGATCAAGGTGGACGTGGAGGGCCACGAACTGGCCGTGTTGCTCGGCGCCACAGACACACTCGCGCGCAACCAACCAGTGCTTGTGGTGGAGGCCGAAGAACGCCATCACCGTAATGCCGTCACCGAAATCACCGATTTGCTGGCCGGGCTCGGCTACGCAGGCTACTTCGAACTCGATGACACTCAGCGACCGATTGCAGAATTCGACCCAGCCCAGCATCAGAACCCGGCCGTCATTGCCAGCCCCGAAGACGGCCCGGTGGCCGACGGCGGCGGCGCCTACGTCAACAACTTCGCTTTCTTCCCCAAGGGCGGTTGAGCGTCCGGCTCGGCCTCGGGTGATTCAGCTCACATTCCGCGGCGAACTGTCACGCCTGGCCGTCCGGCGGTGTCTCCAGGGCACAAGTCCCACGAGAATAGGAGACAGCAATGACCGAGAACACGCACGTCGTCATTGTCGGCGGCGGATACGCCGGCACCCTGGCGGCCAATCGCCTGCGGCAGCGGCCGGACATCGAGATCACCCTGGTGAATCCCCGTCCGGTCTTCGTCGAGCGAATCCGCTTGCACCAGCTGGTCGCCGACACCGGCGCCGCGACCGCCGATTACGGCACGCTGCTGGGTGAGGGAATCCAGTTGGTCGTCGACGCCGTCGAGCGGATCGACGCCAGTGCCCGGCGCCTCGTGCTGACCTCCGGCACCGCGCTGGATTACGACTACCTCATCTATGCCGTCGGCAGCACGGGCGCGGTGCCCACCCAGCTATCTGTGGCCGGGGCCGCCGAATTCGCTCATTCGATCGCCGACCTGGAGAGCGCGCAGCGGCTGCGCTACGCGCTCGCCGACCTGCCGTTGAGCGCACCCATCACAGTGGTCGGCGGCGGGTTGACGGGCATCGAAACGGCGTCCGAGCTGGCCGAGCAGGGCCGCCCGGTGACCCTGGTGTGCGGCGGCACGCTCGGGAGGTCGCTGAGCAAACGGGGCCGGCGTTCGGTGGCCAAGCAACTGCGCGCACTCGACGTCGACGTGCTGGAATCCGTCGCCGCGAGCGAGGTCCGCTGGGACAGCGTGGTGCTCAGCGACGGCGCGGTGCTGCCGAGCGCGGCGACCGTGTGGACGGCCGGGTTCGCCGTGCCGGATCTGGCGGCCCGCAGCGGGCTGCGCACCGACGAGGTGGGCCGACTGCTCACCGATGAGACGCTGACCAGCATCGGCGACGATCGCATCGTCGCCGCGGGTGACGCCGCCGCGCCGTCGGGCCAGCCGCTGCGGATGAGCTGCCAGGCCGCTGAGCCGTTGGGCGCCCAGGCCGCCAACACCGTGCTCGCCCGGATCGCCGGAGACACCCCCGCGGCGCTGAACCAGGCGTTCGTCGGGCAGTGCATCAGCATCGGCCGCACGTACGGCACGCTGCAGTTATCGCGCACCGACGACACCCCGGTGAACCTGGCCCTCGGCGGTCGAACCACCGCCGCCATCAAGGAAAAGATCTGCCAGGGCACGGTGTGGGCGATCCGGCGCGAGGCCGCGAAACCCGGCTCGTACCTCTGGCTCAAGGGTGGCAGCGGCAGCCGGCCTCCTCGACCGGCCGAGCAACCGGCAGATCAGCAGGTCGCGATCCAATGATCGCGACCGGTGAGCACGCGGAGCGGTTCACGCTGCTGCGCCCTTTGCTGTTCACCATTGCCTACGAAATCCTCGGCTCGGCCACCGAGTCGGACGACGTGTTGCAGGACAGCTATCTGCGGTGGGCCGACGTCGACGTATCGACGGTGCACGACACCAAGTCGTACTTGGCCCAGCTGGTGACCCGTCAGGCGCTGAACGTGGTGCGGGCCGGGGCCCGTCGCCGTGAGGAGTACGTCGGGCCCTGGCTGCCCGAGCCGCTGCTGCTCGACGACCAGGACCCGGCAACCGATGTCGTTCTGGCGGAATCGGTTTCGATGGCAATGCTGGTCCTGCTGGAAACGCTGAGCCCCGACGAGCGGGCGGTGTTCGTCCTGCGCGAGGTGTTCGGATTCGACTACGGCGAGATCGCCGACGCGGTGGGCAAGCCGGCGCCGACGGTCCGCCAGGTCGCGCACCGGGCCCGTGAACACGTACGGGCGCGCCGTAAGCGCTTCGACAACGTGGACCCGCAGCGCAACGCCGCGATCACCGCGCAGTTCCTGGCCACCGCGGCCAGCGGCGACGTGGAAGCGCTGATGGCGATGCTCGCTCCGGACGCCACCTGGATGGCCGACAGTGGCGGCAAGGTGTCGGCGGCGCGGCGGCCCGTGGTCGGCGCCGACAAGGTGGCCAGGGCCATCACCGGGCTGGTGCGCAAAGCTGGAACCGGAATGCGCGTCGAGCTGGTTACCTGCAACAGTGCCCCGGCGGTGCTGTTCTACCTCGACGACGAGCCCGCGATGGTGGTCACACTCGAGATCGCCGACGACAAGATCACCAACTTCTACGTGATGCGAAACCCCGACAAGCTGGCCGCGCTGGCGACCGCCCGCGACATCAGCCGCGGCTGAGCGACAGAGGCGTGGGGTGCGAAAATTCGCCGTTCTGTCAAGCTAGGGCAGTGCGAATTGACCGGCTCGGCAACCTCGGCGAGGCACACCGTGTGCTGCGCGCGATCGGTGATGCCGCCTGCCGGCTCGATCTGCCACCGCCGGCGGCGCTGACCGGGGAATGGTTCGGTGCGCTGGCGGTCATCGCGCCGAGTCTGGCGGTGCGGCCGGTCGATGTTGCCGACGCCTTCGAGGTCCAGCTCGGCACCCCGCAATCCCCCGCGGTGGGCGGTGGCTGGTTCGGCTACCTGTCCTATCCCGACGCCGGCGCCGACAGGCACCCACACCGGATCCCCGAGGCCGCCGGTGGATGGACCGACTGCGTGCTGCGCCGCGATCGGGACGGACAGTGGTGGTACGAAAGCCTCTCCGGTGCGCCGATGGCCGAGTGGCTGACCGCCGCGCTGGCCGCGACCCCGGGACCGGCCCGCGATTGCCGGATCAACTGGGACGTGGCCGACCAGGAGGCACACCGCGGTGCGGTGCTGGCCTGCCTGGAGGCGATTCGCGCGGGCGAGGTGTACCAGGCGTGCGTGTGCACCCGGTTTACCGGAACGGTCACCGGGGCCTCACTGGACTTCTTCATCGACGGCGTCGCGCGCACGTCACCGGCCCGCGCGGCCTATGTCGCCGGTCCGTGGGGTGCGGTCGCGTCGCTGTCTCCCGAACTGTTCCTGTGCCGCCACGGTGACCTCGTGGTGTCGAGCCCGATCAAAGGGACCCTGCCCCTGGACGCCTGGCCGTCGGCGCTGCGCGCCTCGCCAAAAGAGGTGGCCGAGAACATCATGATCGTGGACCTGGTGCGCAATGACCTGGGCCGGGTGGCGGTCACCGGCACGGTCAGGGTGCCCGAGCTGCTGGTCGTGCGACGCGCGCCGGGCGTGTGGCACTTGGTGTCGACGGTGTCGGCGCAGATCCCCGTCGAGCTACCCACGTCGGCGCTGCTGGACGCCGCCTTCCCGCCGGCCTCGGTCACCGGCACCCCCAAACATCGTGCCCGCCAACTGATTTCGCAGTGGGAGTCGCATCATCGCGGAGTCTATTGCGGCACAGTCGGTTTGGCATCGCCGATCGCCGGATGCGAGCTCAATGTCGCGATCCGCACCGTCGAGTTCGACGCTGCCGGCACCGCGGTGCTGGGCGTCGGCGGCGGGATCACCGCCGATTCCGTCCCCGACGCCGAATGGGCCGAATGCCTGCACAAGGCCGCTCCCGTCGTCGGGCCGCCGCGTACCGCGGCCGCAGCTTCGGTCGGTTAGTCCTCGCGGCGGGACTGCAGCACCACGTCGTACAGCTGACGCGACCGCACTCCGGGATGAGCCGCGGCCACCTCCGTGCACGCGTCCTTGACACGCACCCCCTCGGCGACGAGATCCTGCACTCGCGCCACCAGGGACGGGATGTCGGCGGCCGGGCTCGCGCCCGCCAGCACGACCGTGACTTCGCCGAGCACGCCGTCGGCCGCCCACGCGGCCAGCTCCTCGAGCGATCCGCGCACCACTTCCTCGTGCACCTTGGTCAGCTCCCGGCAGATCACCGCGCGGCGCGCACCGCCGAGCTGCTCGACGGCATCGAGCAGGCACGCCGCCAACCGGCGCGGCGACTCGAAGAACACGCAGGTGCGCCGCTCGTCGGCCAGCGAGGCCAGCCACGTTTTGCGCGCCCCACTCTTGCGTGGGGCGAAACCCTCGAAGCAGAACTTCTCCGACGCCAGACCGGACACGGCCAGCGCGGTGGTCACCGCGGACGGTCCGGGTAGACACGTCACCGGAACCCCGGCTTCGACACACGCCACGACCATCCGGTAGCCGGGGTCGCTGATCAGCGGCATTCCAGCGTCGCTGACCACCAATACCGTCGCACCGGCTTTGATCTCGTCGAGAAGCGCCGGCACCCGCGCGGCCTCGACTTGGTCGAACATGCTGACCACCCGGCCGGTGATGGCAACGCCGAGGGCTTTCGCCAGAGTTCGTACCCGGCGGGTGTCCTCGGCCGCCACCACCTCGGCATCGCCCAGCGCCTTGATCAGCCGCGGCGAGGCATCCGATGGCTGGCCCAGCGGGGTCGCACCGAGCAACAGGCGACCGTAGGTCATGACGGACAGCCTACGATCGACACCGATGTCCGCCCCGCCCAGCGAAGCCTCCTTGACCGTGGATAGTGCCGTCCCGGAGCGCGTCGTCCCCGTCGTCAGCCCCGGGCCGCTGGTTCCGGTCGCGGATTTCGGGCCGACCGACCACATCCGGGGCTGGGTGGTCACCGGCATCATCACCCTGCTGGCGGCGGTGACCCGGTTCGTCAACCTCGGCTCGCCGACCGATGCCGGCACCCCCATCTTCGACGAGAAGCATTACGCGCCGCAGGCCTGGCAGGCGCTGCACAACCACGGGGTGGAGGACAACCCCGGCTTCGGGCTGGTGGTCCACCCGCCGGTCGGCAAGCAACTGATCGCGCTCGGCGAGGCGATCTTCGGCTACGGCGGGGTGGGCTGGCGGTTCACCGGCGCGCTGCTCGGCGTCGTGATGGTGCTGCTGGTGATGCGGATCGTGCGGCGGATCAGCCGCTCGACGCTGGTGGGCGCGATCGCCGGCGTGCTGTGCATCTGCGACGGCGTCAGCTTCGTCGCCGCGCGCACCGCGCTGCTCGACGGCTTACTCACCTTCTTCGTGGTGGCCGCGTTCGGCGCGCTGATCGTCGACCGCGACGAGGTTCGCCGGCGAATGCACGTCGCGCTGCTGGAAGGCCGCAGCGCCGAAACCGCGTGGGGTCCGCGGCTGGGTGTGCGCTGGTGGCGCTTCGGCGCGGGGGTGCTCCTCGGATTGGCCTGCGGCACAAAGTGGTCCGGCCTTTACTTCGTGGTGTTCTTCGCAGCGATGTCGCTGGCGTTCGACGTGGCCGCTCGGCGGCAGTACCAGGTGACGAGGCCCTGGGTCGGAACGTTGCGGCGCGACTTGGTCCCCACCGGGTATGCGCTGGGACTGATCCCGATCGCGGTGTACCTGGCCAGCTATGCGCCCTGGTTTGCGTCCGAGACCGCGATCGACCGCCACGAGGTGGGCCAGACGATCGGCCCGCACAGCGATATCCCGCTGCCCGATGCCCTGCGCTCGCTGTGGCATTACAGCGCGAAGGCTCTGCAATTCCATGCGGGCCTGACCAATTCCGCGGGTAACTACCACCCGTGGGAATCCAAACCGTGGAGCTGGCCGATGTCGTTGCGGCCGGTGCTTTACGCCATCGATCAGCAGAACGTCGGCGGGTGCGGCGCGCAATCATGCGTCAAGGCCGAGATGCTGGTCGGCACGCCCGCCCTGTGGTGGCTGGCGGTGCCGGTGCTGCTCTACGCCCTCTGGCGATCGGCCATCCGTCGGGACTGGCGCTACGCCGTGGTCCTGGTCGGTTACTGCGCCGGCTGGCTGCCGTGGTTCGCCGACATCGACCGGCAGATGTACTTCTTCTACGCGGCGACGATGGCGCCGTTCCTGGTGATGGCGATCGCATTGATCTGCGGCGGCATTCTGTATCGCCCGGGCCAAACCACGGAACGCCGGACGCTGGGCCTGATCATCGTGAGCTTTTACGCCGCTTTAGTGGTGACCAACTTCGCCTGGCTGTTCCCGGTGCTGACCGGCCTGCCCATCTCACAGCAGACCTGGGACATGGAGATCTGGCTGCCCAGCTGGCGTTGATTTATTGCCGCGAAGCTGCAACTAGCGACGGCGCTACTCGGGAAACGCGTGGCCAGTTACAGTTTCGCGACGCTAGGACAGCGCGTCGCGGGCGACCGGACAGGACATGCACCGCGGACCACCACGGCCGGTGCCCAACTCCGACCCCGCGATGGTCAAGACTTCGATGCCGGCGTCCTGCAGGCGGGTGTTGGTCTGCACGTTGCGCTCATAGGCGACGACGACGCCGGGCGCCAACGCCAGCGTGTTGTTGCCGTCGTCCCACTGTTCGCGTTCGGCGATGACGGGATCGAGACCGGTGTCGACGACGCGCAGCTTGTCGATCCCCATCCCCTTGGCCGCCGCCTCTAAAAACGGGGCTTCATCGCTGATGCTCACACCGTCGGGCGTGCGCTGGATCGTGAAGGCCGAAAGCTTGTCGACGATGTTGGCGTACATCACCACCGTGTCGGTGTCGACCATTGTGCACACGGTGTCCAGGTGCATCTGCGCGCGCCGCTGCGCGATCGGCACGGCCAGCACCGTATGCGCCAGGTCGTCGTCAAGAAGGCTGCGCGCCAACGCTTCCGCACCGGCGGCGGTGGTCCGCTCCCCCACCCCGACCGCAACCACGCCGGGGGAAAGCAACAGCACGTCGCCACCCTCGACGGGAGCGGTGCGTGATTCGTAGGCACGCCGCACCCCGGTGAACCGCGGATGATGGGCATAGATGAGGTCGGTCAACGACGCCTCGCGAATCCGGGCCCGCAGCGCCAGCGATGGGATCACCACCCGCGGGCCGATCCATATCGACGAGTCCCGGGTGAACACCAGATTCGGCAATGGCTCGATGGCGAAATCCGCGCCGTGGTGCATCCGAAGCACCAGCGACACGTCGGTCCGGGTGTCGGGTGGCAACTCGTTGAACGTCATGCCGGCCATCAGCACGTACGCCAGCTTGGCCGGCTCCAGGCCACGCAGGTATGCCGAAAGCTCTTGCGCCAGCGGCACTCCGAGCCGGCGCGCGTCGACGGCGGCGGAAACGCCCTGCATCCGGGCGGCCCCGCTGTGGTTGAGCGCCTCGGTCAGCAGGTCGGACAGCAGCAGCACTTCCACCCCGCGCGAACGCAGCAGTCCGGCGAACTGGTCGTGCTCTTCCTGCGCGCCATCGACCCACGGCAGCCCGTCGAAAAGCAGCTGGTCATTGTTGCCCGGGTTGAGTCGCCGCAGCTCGGCGCCGGGCCGGTGCAGGATCGCAATCCGTAGTGTGCCCACCTCGGAATTGGTGCTCAGCTCAATAACACCCACAACTAAACCGTAGCCGCGCCGATCGTGGTCGTCGCGTCACACCCGTGGCGTCCTGGTAGCCCGGCGCGTCCCGATCGATCGAACGGATGTGCGATAGACTTTGCGCCGTGGGGACCGCGGTACAGGGCTCGCTGTTCGAGCACACCCAGCGCCGGCACCTCGGTGACGGTGCCTTTATCGAGATTCGCGCTGGTTGGCTCGATGACGAGGATGACCTGCTCGACGCGCTATTGTCGACAGTCCCGTGGCGAGCCGAGCGCCGCCAGATGTACGACCGGGTGGTCGATGTGCCGCGGCTGGTGAGCTTTCACGACCTGACCGTCGAGGACCCTCCGCACCCGCTGCTGGGGCGGCTGCGGCGACGGCTCAACGACATTTATGCGGGCGAGCTCGGCGAGCCCTTCACCACGATCGGGTTGTGCTGTTATCGCGATGGCTCCGACAGCGTCGCCTGGCACGGCGACACGATTGGCCGCAGCAGCGCCGAGGACACCATGGTGGCGATCGTCAGCCTCGGCGCCACCCGCACATTCGCGATGCGACGGCGCGGCGGCGGCGGCCCGTCGTTGCGGCTGCCGCAGTCGCACGGCGACCTGCTGGTGATGGGCGGATCGTGCCAGCGCACCTGGGAACACGCGGTCCCCAAGACGTCGTCGCGGGCCGGCCCGCGCGTCAGCATCCAGTTCCGGCCGCGCGACGTGCGCTAATAGGTCACGTGCGGATTGCAGCCACCGCTTTGACGAGCAAGTCGCGGGCACGCTGCGTGTCGACCTTGGCGACCGGCTGGTCGGGCACGACGAGCGGATTGGCAATCACGATCACCTGGTAGTCGCCGAACTGCGCCGAGTAGTCGTAGAGCTCGCCGGTGCGGGAGCCGCCTGCCAGGAGCGCCTGCAGGACGCGGTGCACGCCCAACGTGTGGGTCCCGTCGATGTGCGGCGCGTCGACGACCTCGAGGCCGCCGCGCACCTGGGCCCCGGCGAACGCGACCTTGTTGCAGTCCTTCCCCGGGTCGTTTTCCGGCAGCGGCTTGGAGGTCTCCAGCGCGATGATGACGTACCGGTCGCCATTACCCTCGGCGGACACCGCGGCCATGTTGCCCTGCACATCCGGCGGCATGTCGGGCCCCGACGCCAATTTCGCACAGTTTGCGGGATCGAAGCTCAGCCCCTCGGGCAGCTTGCGGGCGGACAGCAGCTTGGGATCGACCGCCCGTTCCGAGATGTCGGTGACTTTGAACTCTGGCCCGAAGCTCGACCTCACCCCGCCGACCTTGGCGATGTCGGCACTCGTCGCGGCGGTATCGGTATTTGACGAGCAACCGGCGAGCACGCACACCGCTGCGATCGCACATACCAGCTTGGACACCGTGGCTAATCTACCCAAAGCCAGACGTTCAGCTGCGCAACGTGGACACCGTTTTGACCAACAGATCGGCGGCGAATTGCACCGGCAGTGTCGGCTGCGCGGAACCCGGATCGGTGGCCAGCGTGGTGAAGGCGTAGTAGCTGCCCAGGTAAGCGATGAATGTGTATGCCCGCGAATCGATTTCGGTGCCTGACTCCACAGCGGATTTGATGTCGACGACCATGCCGATGGTTTCCGCATCGTCGATATGCGGCGGGTCGGTGAGCCGGACAGTGGCCGTGGTGCGCCCGGCGGTCATCACCCACTGGCTACATGCGTCGACGACGTTCTGGTCCAGGTCCTCCGGGTCTGGCAAAGCCACCACCACGACGTTGATGATGCCGCCCGGACCCGAGGCGGACAGACCCTGCGCCGATTGGTCGCGTCCCTTGCCGGGATCGGCGAGTGCGGCGCAAAGTGCGGGCTTGGACGTCATGTCGGCGTCAAGACCCCAGATCACCCGGGGCGAGGCCCCGCTGGGGACGGCACTGGTGGCCTCATAGTTGGACGGCAGGTCACGAACAACTCGCTTGATATTGGCGGGGTTTACGGCGGTGCCATGCGCCGACGGCGACGGCGAAGCCGACGGTCGGTGCGCCGGCGAATGTGCACCGCAGGCGGTCATCAGCAGGGTGAGCAGGACGGGCAGCACCGGGCCAATCCAGAACCGCCGCATGCCCGTTGATATCACGAGACACCGAGTCAGCCGAGCGCTTCGATCACCTGGCGGGCAACGCGCTTGATCTGGTCGGCCATGTCACGCCCGATCGGCAGGTCGCGCCGGCGCGGCACATCGATGACGGTGGTGATGACCCCGATGTCTTCGCGCTGCCAGACCGCGCCGTAGCGGTCCATGATCGTGCGCATCGGTAGGTTGTCGGAAAGCATTCGCGCGGAGAATCTTTCGATTCCGTCGACCTTGGCGGCGATCGACAGCGCACCGATCAGAAAGCTCCCGACCCCCCGGCCCTGGTAGGCGTCGGCAACGGTGAACGCGATCTCGGCGACCGTGGGATCGCTTTCGTCGCGGACAAAACGCGCGTCAGCCACCGGGTCGCTGCCGTCAGTCACCACCCACACGAAGTGGTCGACGTAGTCGACCTCGGACAGGTAGTGCATCAATGCCGGGGAGGGCAGCCGCGCCGTCATGAACCGCCGATAGAGCGTCTCGCTGGAGAATTGGATATGACCGTGCACGGTCCGCACGTCGTCGCCGGGCAGCACCGGGCGCAGCAGCAGGTGGGTGCCGTCGCGCATCCGTATCGGGATGGGCGTGACGAAGGCGGCAAGACGCTGGCGCACCATCCGTAGCAGCCGGGGCATGATGCCGGGGATGTGCACCAGCCGGGTGAACGCGTCGCTGTCACCGATCCAGCCGGTCAACGCTTCGGTCGTGGTGACCGTCGCGATCCGGGGACTGTCGCGTAGCAGGGCGATCTCTCCGATGATCGTGCCGGCCGACGTCTCGCCGATGTACACCGCGCCGTCGGCGCCGACATGTTTGATCTCGGCGGTGCCCGAGGAGATGAGTAGAAACGAAACGGCCTGCTCGCCCTGCTGCATCAGAACCTGGCCCGCCGCGGCGCGCAGCGGCTGGACGCAGGCCGCCAATGGCTCCAAGTCTTCGACGGCGCATCCCTCGAAGATGTCCATCGCGGCGAGTTCTTCCGCCCGCGCACCGATCAATTCGGCCACGGCCATATCCCACGGATCCCCGAGTTTTGGCACGGGACTCGCGGTGCCCGCACAGCCATGAACTCGCCGCCCTGCTCTCGTCTCACCCGCGACAGGCGCACAGCCCGTCTTGCGGTCCGACCTCGCTTAGGTTATGGCGTCCGCTGCTGGCGCGGCAATAACGGCGGGTCGACGAGATTTTAGAAGCCGCACCGCCGCTACGGACCCGTCGGGTTCGATGCCTCCCCTGGCGGGTGGCTGACTTGCCGGATCATGAGAACTGACCGTCCCTGACGTCGAGTCAGATCTGGATGGCGACAAGCGATTTTATCAATCCGGCGAACCGTTCGTACCAGATCACGGATGACGGGAAGTATCGCCGCATCTGCGAAATACCGATCAGGTCAATCTCGTCAACCTGATCCTGCGCCTCTGCGCGAGTATGCGTCCGAATATGTCCACGGTTCCAGCGCATCGATATTTGTACCCGTGCCTCGTAGGGCAACCATTGCAAGCCGGGGAAAAGCCAGTGCGGCTCAATCGGAAAATACCGGTAAGGCGTTTGCACCCAATGGCGGTCGGCGAGCGAATGAATGTTATCGACCAATCGTTGACGCCTTACATGACCGCCGACATGCTCGAGTACGGAATTAGAGAAGACAAGGTCAAAGTGATCGCGCGCAACCGAATTCGGCAAGTCGCAGGCATCCCCTTGGATTGCGGTGATCTGAGGACTCCACGACTCCAGCGGTTCTAGGTTCACGGTGGTGAGTGCCTTCGGACGCACGGGAGCGAGTTGCCAAGACTCCGGCGTCCCACCGAGGTCCAGCACTCTCATTTCCGAGAACGACGAGAAAGACTCGATCAGGTGCTGCCATCGTCGAGCGCGGGCACGTCCGGACAACGACCGCTCCGAGTTGACGTCGGTCGCAACGTCCCGCAACCAGTTCGACATTTACCATCCAATCTTTGCCGTCGACTCGATGACATGAACTCGAGCGTCTCGTGATTCGCTCGCTGGCCGACGCGAGCCTAACAGGCTAACCAGCAGGTTTGTCCCTCTTTGACGCGACTCCGGGGCCTTACGCGTAGGGGTTTGCCGGGGTCGCGACGGGCGTGGCCGAGACGGCCCGCAATGTCGGGATCGGGGGCGTATGGGGTTGCCGCTCGGCGGGAGTCGCAACGCCCTCCACCCGCAGCCAGGTGTTGTCGGGAAAGTGGAGGCTGCTGGCGCCGTCGTGATCGCGCAGATGGATTCGGGCCAGTTGGGCATCGGCGGCACAACAGATGATGACGATGCGGGCCAGGTCGACGCCGCCGGGTTCGTTGAGGATGAAACCGGTGACCGAGATCAGCCGGTTGGTCAGTGATCCCGTGGTGTCGTTGGCTGCCCGCATCACCACGTCAGGCAGCGAGACCTCCGGAGCCCGGCCCGGCGGCAACGGCGGAAATGCCTGACGCAGAACGTCGTTGGAGACGTTTGTGACCGATCCAGTGGCGCCCTGCGGCCGCAGGGCCGGGGGTGTGACAAAGATCAGCACCACGATGGGCACGGCCAGCAACCACACCACGCCGCCGCGGTGGGAATGCCCGTCGTCGGCATCGCGGCCCGACCCGCCACGGCGGATGTCGGAGACGATGGCCACCAACGCGAGCCCGATCAGTAGCGCGGCGGTGAGCACCAGCCACGGCAACAGCGTGGGCTTGACGTAGCGGGTGAACACGCCGGTCGCCACGATCAGCCCAATGCTCAGACCCACCAGCAGCAGGATCGTGTTCTCGGTTTCGCGCTTCATCGAGG
Organism: Mycobacterium sp.; assembly: GCA_035996225.1. Lineage (GTDB taxonomy): Bacteria > Actinomycetota > Actinomycetes > Mycobacteriales > Mycobacteriaceae > Mycobacterium. The sequence goes on from DASYJS010000258.1 coordinate 35,256, forward strand.
CCCGCCCAGCAGCAGCACGCCGACCAGGGTGGCCACCAGGGTCGCGACGACCAAGGTTGCGGGGGCGAACCGGGTGGCGAATGGCCGCCCGAACAAGCCCGATTGCATCGCCAGCAGCTTGACGTCGACGGCGGGTCCGACCACCAGGAACACCAGCCGCGGGACCAGGGGAACCATCGTCAGGCTGGACGCCACGAATGCATCGGCTTCCGAGCACACCGCCAGGGTGACCGCCAGCGCCGCCATCACGACGACGCCGAGGATCAAGTGCGCACCCACGTGTTCGAAGATCCACGGCGGCACCAGAACGTGCAACGCCGCCGCTGCGGCGGCTCCCACCACGAGGTAGGCCGCCGCCTGCAGAAAGTCGTGCCGGGCCACTTCGCAGAACACCAGCCACTTCGATGCCGATCCCGTCGCGGAGTGGTGCGCCGAGTGCGGCGGGAGTCGGCGGGTGATCCACTCGGTGCGGCCCCACCGTGACCACGCCCAGCCCATCACCACAGCGGTCAGCAGCGACGCGGCGACCCGGGCGATGACCATCTTCGGCTGACCCGGGAAGGCGACGGCCGTCGCGACCACCACCACCGGATTGATGGCGGGCGCGGCGAGCATGAACGTCAAGGCCGCCGCCCCGGCCGCTCCGCCGTCGCCATAAAGCCGGCGCGCCACCGGCACCGAGCCGCACTCACAGCCGGGCAGCGCCGCCCCGGCTACGCCGGCGGCAAGGACCGCCGTCGCGGGCCGGCGGGGCAGCCAGCGCACCAGTCGCTCGGGCGACACGAACACCGCGATCAATCCGCTGACCACCACCCCTAACCCCAGGAAGGGCAGGGCCTGGACAAAGACTCCGCAGAACACGGTGCCCGCGGTGGACAACGCGGCGGTGTTCGCGACGATGGCGCGCAGCCACGTCCCGGCGATCGCGAAACCCACCAAACCGAAGACCAGGACTTCCATGGAGCCGAAACGCGATCGACGCTCGGCCCTCATTAAGGCACCCGGCCCGGAATCTCATGACAGTTGATGAAAACGATTATCACTGGGGCGGCCTGGTGTCCGCACCCGGGCCACCGGCATCGCGGCGCGGTCAACTAGCCTGCAACGCGATGAGCCAGGATCCGGTCGAGCTGACCCGCGGCCTGATGAGCCAGACTGCCGAGCTGCGGCACGGTTTTCTCGACGTGTTGGGGGAATCGACGAGCGCGCCGGTTCCCACGGTCGCACAGCGTGCCATGAATAGCCCGTTCGTCGCGACGGTCTACGAGCGGCTGTGGCGGCCGGCCGCCTTCTACGTGGCCAGCGGACTCACTCACCGGGCCGAACAGCGGCGCGCGGCCTCGGCCCTACATCTGTCGACCGCGGGGCGTTTACTCGACGTTGCTTGCGGCCCCGGCAATTTCACCAGTCCATTGGCGGCAGAACTTCCCGACGGTGGCCTAGCGGTCGGATTCGATATCTCCGAGTCGATGCTCACGCGTGCCGTGGCCGACAACAGCGGGCCCCGAACGTGTTATGTCCGCGGCGATGCCCGGATGTTGCCGTTCGACGACGAAACCTTCGACGCTGTCTGTTGTTTCGGTGCGCTGTACCTGATGCCCGAGCCGTTCCGCGTGGCCGGTGAGATGGTGCGGGTACTGCGGCCCGGCGGCCGGATCGCAATCCTGACCAGTTATGCCCGTGAAGCGGCGCCGCTGCGGTATCTCATGACCGCCGGCGCACGCACCATCGGGCTCACGATGTTTGGCCGACGCGACTTCGTCGACCTGTTTTCGTCGGCCGGGCTGGTCGACATCGAACAACAGAGGCAGCGCGCGGTGCAGTTCGTTGTCGCCGGAAAGCCTGGCTGAGGCGCTAGGAGGCCGCCTTGCACACGCCGAGAATCCGGACGACCGGCGTGCCCTCTTCGCACTCCAGGACCCACGGATCGCCACCGTTGACGGGCTCGGAGGTGAGCTTGAACATCACCGGCAAACCTGTCCGCTGCGACATCTGCGTGCACTCGACCTGGAATAACCGGTAGTCGCCGGCTTCGTGAACGGCCAGCGAGAAGCCCGGCCGGACGGATTCGACGGGAACCTTCTGCAGGTAGTAGTTGGTACTCATCCACTGACATTAGAGCCGAGACCGTATCTAATCCGACGCCGCCACGCTGTCTTATGAAATGTTCAGCTAAATTTTGGGACCACATCAGCCTCACGGGCAACGACGGCAATCGTCCCCGTGCTCAGCCCCGGTGCGCCGCGCTGGTTTCCGGTGCGTCGAGCCGTCGCAGGACCGAGACGGTATTTACTCCCGCAGGCGGAGACCTCATCATCATGAAGGGCTGTTGTCGGCGTGACTGGCAACATTGCGTGCCCAAGCAGAAAGCCTTGGCCGGGGCGCGGATGAGTCTGAACTTCTCCAGCGTCACCCAGTCCTGACAGAGAGATAACGACCGAAAACACACCGCCGCAATGCCTATCCATCACGGGTCGGGTGTCCGCCGGATTATCTGAAAGGTCAATGATGACTGAGGCTTACGTCCTAGGTGGAGTGCGCACCCCGTTCACCCGCTACGGCGGCACGTTGTCGGGTATCCGCACCGATGAGCTGCTGGGCATGACCATGAAAGGCGCCTGCGAACGCGTCGGGGTCCCCATGGATGCCGTCGAAGACATCGTCGCCGGCTGCGTGAACCCCGCGCACGAAGGAATGGGTGACATCGCGCGTTGGGCCGCACTGGCAGCGGGATTCCCCGACAGCGTCGCCGGGGCAACCCTCAATCGGTACTGCGGATCGTCGCTCAGCGCCTTGGTCAGCGTCAGTCATGCCATCAAAGCCGGCGATCTGGGCGTCGGGATCGCCTGCGGCGTCGAATCGATGTCACGGTCGGGGTGGGCGTTGATGAAAGGCGAAGCGCCGTTTAGCCCACGAGGCCCGGTGCTGATGCTCGACACCATGTGGTCTGGCGCCGGGGGACCGCCCAACCCTGCCCTACTCGCCCGCAACGCCTACATCGGCATGATCGAGACGGCACAAAACGTGGCCGACCGGTACTCGCTGAGCCGCGAGGAGATCGACGCGTTCGCGCTCCGGTCCCAGCAGCACGCCAAAGCCGCCCGCGACCGCGGCCGGTTCGCCAAGGAGATCATGAGCGTGCCCATCCCCGCGACGAAGAAGACCCCCGCACGGCTGGCTGAGCATGACGAATTCATCCGCGATGACACCACCGCCGAGACACTCGCCGCGCTGCCCGTCCAACCGGGCACCACCCAGATGACCGCGGCCAACTCCACTCCGCTCACCGACGGCGCAAGCGCGGTCGTCGTCGCCTCAGGTGAGAGAGCGGCCGAACTCGGCGTGGAACCACTGGCCCGGGTGGTGTCTAGCGCCGTTTACGGGATCGACCCGCTGGTCATGGGATTGGCGCCGGCGTGGGCCATTCCGATGGCGATCCGCCGAGCGGGTCTGACCCCGGAGCAGATCGACGTCTGGGAGGTCCACGAAGCATTCAGCGCCCAGGCCCTCGGTGTGTTGCGCGAACTCCCCAACCAGCTCGACGGTTTCGTGATTCCCGACGACAAGCTCACACCTAACGGCGGCGCCGTCGCGATAGGACATCCGTTCGGCGCCACCGGAACCCGCTACACGCTCACCTTGGCCACCGAACTGCACGAGCGCGGTGCGCGCTACGGCGTCATCGGAGTATGCATCGGGTCCGGCCAAGGCGTAGCCGTCGTGCTGGAGAACCCCAGCGCCGCGTAACGACGCAGCATGCGTCAGATCGGCATCCGGTAATCGTAGAACTCGTGGTCTTCGTTGTACCCGCCTTGCCCGCGGCCTAGGTGGGCGAGACTCTCCGCGAACTCGATCGCTTCGCTTGAGGACGGGCGGGCGCCCACGCTGGTCGAGCAATGACTCGGGGCGGGCACGGGCAGCCGCACCGCTATCGGGCTGCGGATCGCCGGTCATACCCGACAAGTTACGGCTCAGCTCGGGTTTGCGCAGCTGAACGCGCTGGAGTCGCAGGGACAGTCTTGCTTGCTGACGTATTGATACGCCGGTTCGACTGCCCGGCAAGGTGTTTGCCGTATCTGAGATAGACGCGAGTACAGTGGCTCGATGGCTGTCGCCCCATCGAATGAGCGGATGATCGCTGGGGTCGCCGCCGCGTCTGTCTCGCTCGGGATCTCCCAGCTGGTGGGTATCGGATTCGGAGCGCGGGCCGATGCGCGGGCAGCGATCGGCTCGGTGGCCGTCGACCTGACACCGGGGCCCGTCAAAGAGTGGGCGATTCAGACCCTGGGCTCGCTGGACAAACTTTTCCTGGCCGTCGTCGTTCTCGTAGTGATCGCCACGATCGCGGCGATCGCCGGGAGCCTCGAAACCCGGCGCCGCCCGGTCGGTAGCGCCGTGATCGTCGCGGCAGGCATCCTCGGATGTACCGCAGTGCTGTCGCGGCAGGGTGCGACAGCACTCGACACGATCCCCACCGTGGCGGGCACCGTCTGCGGAGTGGCGGCCCTGCGCGTGCTCGTCCGTCGGTTCTGGCCCGGCCTGGGGGACCCGGAAGACGCAGACGATCACGACGAGCCGGATGTCGGCAGGCGCAGGTTGGTCGTGTTCGGATTGCTCGGATTCGGCGTAGTGAGTGGCGTGGCGGGTGCGGTCATCACGCGGTTGGCGCATTCGGTGGCCGGTGATCGCAACAGCTTCGCACTTCCCCGGCCACGCATAGCGGCGCCTCCGATACCCGCCGACGTACAACCGAAAGGCGTTGCGCTACCTAGCTTTATCACCGCCAGCGCCGACTTCTACCGAGTGGACACCGCGCTTACTGTTCCCCAACTCAGCCACGGCGACTGGCGGCTGCGCATCCACGGCATGGTGGACCGCGAAGTCACCTACAGCTTCGAGGACCTCGCCGGCTTCGACGTCGTCGAAATGGTGACGACGTTGACCTGTGTCTCGAATCCCGTTGGGGGCGACCTGATTTCGACGGGCATCTGGACGGGCTACCGGGTGGCTGATCTGCTGGCGGCCGCCCGTGTGCACCCGGACGCCGATATGGTGCTGTCCACATCGATCGACGGGTTCACCGCCGGCACACCAGTTGAGGCGCTCATCGATGGCCGCGACGCACTGCTGGCGGTCGGCCTCAACGGGCAGCCGCTGCCTATCGAGCACGGCTACCCTGCCCGGCTGGTAGTACCCGGGCTGTACGGGTATGTGTCGGCCACCAAGTGGGTCGTCGATCTGGAGCTGACCCGCTTCGACAAAGCAAAGGCGTACTGGACGCGGATGGGCTGGGCATCGCGCGCACCCATCAAGACCGAGTCGCGCATCGACGTGCCGAAAGGCGGTCAGAAGGTGGCGATGGGTCCGGTGGTGTTCGGCGGTGTCGCGTGGGCCCAGAATCGTGGCGTGCGGGCGGTGGAGGTCCGCATCGGCGATGGCGGGTGGCAGCCCGCCGAACTGGGCGCGAGCTATTCGAACGAGACGTGGCGGTTATGGAGCTTCCCTTGGCAAGCGAAAAACCCTGGGAAACAGACGATCACCGTGCGCGCCACCGACAATACCGGCGCCGTTCAAACCGCAGACCAGGTTGGTAGCGTCCCCGACGGCGCCACCGGCTGGCACACGGTGGACTTCACCGTGGCGCAGACCTGAGCACTATTTCGACGAGATTTTCCGCCAACTGAATACCGCGATCACGATGCCGATCGCCACCGTGATCGGACCGATGATGGACCAGGTTGTGGTGTTGCTCATCGGGCTACCACCAAGCACTCCGAAGCCCTGCAGCGCCCAGATCAGACCGAACAGTGCGACGAGCAACCCGATCGCGAACGTGACGACGAAAGCCCTTCTCATATGAGGATCCTAGACGCCGATGGGACCGTACCGGGAGAGGTTGGCGGCTCGTTCTACTTCACGGTTTCGGTTCCTCCTCGCGAAACGATCTCCTCCGCAATTTCGGCTACTCGGATGTTGGAGGCCTGC